>JANQQS010000115.1 GCA_028284955.1 Myxococcota bacterium
CGAGCGCCCCCACAGCAAACGACTGAGGAAGGCTCCGAGCCTTTCGCAGGGAGAGAGCGAGGAGGTAAGCCGCGCTCAGGCCAAAAGGCCGCCGCTCTAGCTCGTGCGGAGGCGGCGAGGGATTAGAAACACCAACAACAACCCGGCCATCACCAGCAGCGCCAAGAAAGCAGCGCCGAGTACCGCTTTGGCGGCCATTGCCGTGCCGGCAGTGACTGCGATGGGGCCGAGGTGGACCAAGCGAGCGCGTTTGCCCAGAGGCGATGCGCTCGTTTTGCTGACGATGGCAACGTCTGACGGCTGCATGCCCACCACTGCGCCGGCTACCAGCGAGCGGATCTCGTCGTCGTGGTAGGGCTTAGCGCCCGCCCGCCGTCGAATGAGCACCGATGCGCGGGGAGTCGCCGGAGTCGATTCATCGAGATTGGCGGTGGAGTGGGGTAAGGCGATATGCACGCGGGCGCCGACTACACCATCGATGGTTTGAATGGTGTCGGCGAGCTCGCTGCCGAGCGCGGCCACGTAGCGCGCGCGTTCTTCCACGGCCGTAGGAACGAGGCCTCCTTCGCCAAACACGTCGAAGAGCCCAGGGTCGGAACGCGCCGGAACTCCGGATTCCTGAAGCGTTTGCAGCGCGCGCCCCACGTCGTCCGAAGAGACTTGCACGCGGAACCGGCCGGCGTTTCCCAAACCTTGTTCGGGCTCTTTTTGAGCTCCAATGTTGCGGCTGTGAAGGAGCGCTAGGACGTTGTTCGCCTGCGCCTCCTCAAGCCCGCTTTCGAGCGTCGTTTGACATGCGCAAAGGAGCACGATGAGAGCGCACCCCGCGGCGCGAGCAAACCGATTGGTCATTCCAACCCGTTTCGTACACTATTCGACGGCGAAACGGTAGCGGGCGCCCATTCTCGGAGCCCCGAAGGACGGAAATCGCACGCTTCGGGTCGCTTTCCCGATGCAACCACGAAATTGCGCGCTCCCTTGCCGCGCGCTCGCCCCGAGCACGCTCCCGTTTCCCGCGATCGCGATGTCGATTTGCACCTGGCTGAGATTGCCCCCTCGTCGCAGCTCAGCAGGCACGCATTGGCGGTAGATCCGGTTGACATGCTTGTTCATGACCGAGGCGACTTGGTTCGGGGTGAGGCGCGTGGCGTTGTCTGCTTTGGTGACGTCGCCCAATTCAATGCCTTGGTTCATGGCGTCTTCGTAGCTCAACCCGCCCCTGCCGGCGGCTCGGCCTCCGCCCGTCGCTCGAGACCTCTTGCGTCGACCTCGTCGCGGGCCGGTACGATCAGGAAGAAGGCCTGCGCTGCCGGTGATTTCGATTTCTCCGAGTTCGTACAGATCATCGAGTTTCGCTTCCTGCGTCTCTTCGTTGGCGTCGTTTTCCCTGGTGAGAAAAAACACTCCGCCGCCAATGCCGAGCGCCGCGAGTATCGCCGCCGCGATGGTTATCTTCGCGAAGCCGGTTCGCTTTTCGACCTTTTCGGTGCGGGCAACCGCTGCTTTGTGGTCCTCATCCGCCTTGCGCAGTTCGTACTGTTTAACGAACTGTTCAAACTCGGGCCATTCGCGTAGAGACTTGCGCGCCCCAGTGTCCATATTCAGGAGGCCGTGTTCTTCCCGGATCTCTCCTTTGACGATGAGATCAACGAGCTCCCTCCCCGAAAATGGCCCGTGGTCCAGGTTGTTTTTGACGAACATCCAGCGCGGCGCGTCGTTTTCGGTGATCGACGCAAGCGCTTCTCCCAGGTCGACCTGATCTGCCGATGTTCGGGCGGAGGTTTGGGGGCTTTCCGCGACAACTTCGGCGAGCGACGGGCGAAACGGTTCGTGCATCGATACACGCATGCCGACCGCTGGGACGTTGGGTACGTCCGGAGCGCGATCCGGAATTCCCGGCGCTTTGGGCACCCCCGGCGCGGTGGGAATGTCGGGCACCCCGGGAACGCGCGGCGGCGCGGCGGCGGGGGCTGACGGTGTGATCGACAGCGAGATATCGACTTCGACCTGGAGGTCGTCGAGCTCCTGTACTTCGGGGGCGTGCGACACGGTGGGTAAGAGCGCGCTTCGAACTTCGTCAGGGTTACGAAATCGGGCGTTCGGATCGGTCGCCAAACATTTGAGCAAAACCTTGTCGATCGCCTCGGTCGCGTCTGGATGGGCTTGGGAAGGGGGGACGAAACCGTCGGCCGGTGAGCGACCGGTCAACAGTTGATACAGGATGGCGCCTAGCCCGAATATATCGCTTGCCGCTGTCGCGGGCTTTCCGAGTTTGATTTCGGGTGCGAGGCACGCTTGCTCTAAGGTTCCGAGCGCCGCGGCGCCTCGCGCTTCTACGATGGTTTTTCCTACTCCGAAGTCGCCGACTTTGATTGCTCCGGAAGCCCCGATCCACACTGCGCTCGGTCGCAGGGTACCGTGGCACAGATGTGGCTGAGCGTAGGTCAGCGCGCGACAGAGGTGGGCGATGACATTGTAGGCGCCGCGGAGCGACATGCCTCGGCCGGCTTCCTGTTCGCGCTCGATCACGCGCGAGAGCGGGGTTCCATCGATCCATTCACAAGCTACAAAATGGTCTTTGGTGGGCGTTGTGCCTACGCCGTAGGTGGCCACGATATTGGAGTGGCTCAGTGACGATGCGACGCGCGCGCTTTTACGCAGCGTTTTCGATACTGCGTCGGTGATCAGACCTGCGGCGAGGACGCGCAACGTGATCGGTCGGTTGGTTTTTTTGTCTTTCGCCGCGAGGATCCATCCCAAGGGGTCTTGGTGCACAACGCGGTCCACCACGAACCGCCCGCCCACTACGGTTCCGGAAGCGAGCGACGGAGAAGAAATGTGGGGTGCGGCGGCCTGTTCGCTCATACGGCGCCTCCAGGTTATCGGATGAGGGCTATATGTCGCAAGACGACGCCGCACTCCGAGAAAAGGAACCCTGCGAAGTGGGAAATCCTGCGCTACGGTGCGCCCGCGGGACTTGTCCGCCCTACAGCAGGGCCACTCGGCGGGGTCACTGCTGGGTCGCTGGGCGGCAGGACTGCTGGGCGTCAGGATTGCTGGGCGTCAGGGTCTTTCGAAGTGGAGGAGCCGTGGATTGTATGAATCTTCGCACTCAAACCCACGATCATTTTCAGCAGGTTCGCAGTCAGACCGAGCGCCTATGCCACGGGCTCGAAAAAGAAGACTTGGTGGTGCAATCCATGCCTGACGCGAGCCCCGCGAAGTGGCATCTCGGGCACACCACGTGGTTTTTCGAAACGTTTGTGTTACGAAGCGAGCTTCCGAGGTATACCGAATTTCACGATCGGTTCTGCGACCTTTTTAACTCCTACTACAACGCGGTGGGGCCTCAGTTTGAACGCGCTCGCCGCGGGGTGCTCTCTCGACCGACCGTGGACGAGGTCTATTCCTACCGGAGCACCGTCGATCGCGCGGTGCATCATCTGATCGATGAGGCTGCCCCGGAGCAATTTGGTCGTGTCGCCGAGCTCCTTACGCTCGGGTTGCATCACGAGCAGCAACATCAGGAACTGCTGCTGACCGACCTCAAGCATGCCTTTGCGCAGAACCCGATGTGCCCTGCGTATCGAACGCGTACCGACCAGCCGTCCCGTTCCCCCGACGACCCGCCCGATGCTTCAGCGGGGAGATACGACGAATTCGTCTCGTTTCGTGGCGGAGTGTTGAAGCTCGGGTTTCACGAAGAAGGCTTCTGCTACGACAACGAGGCCCCGTCCCACGAGGTATTGGTACAGCCTTTTGGGCTCGCGAGAGGACTCGTGACCAACCGAGCGTTTCGCGAGTTTGTTGAAGATGGGGGGTACGAACGAGCGGAACTGTGGCTTTCGGACGGCTGGGAGCACAAAAACAAACACCGCTGGCGACACCCACTGTATTGGAAGCGCGAAGGCGAACGATGGGTCGAAATGACGCTTCACGGCGTGCAGGAGCTCAGCGACTGCGCTCCGGTATCGCATATCAGTTTCTACGAGGCCGACGCGTTTGCGACGTGGGCAGGGTGTCGGTTGCCCACCGAAGCCGAATGGGAACACGCGGCGCGAACAACCGACTTGGATGAGAGTCGTGGGACTCTACTCGAGGATGAACAATATCATCCCGTCGGAAGGTCGACGGCGGATGGATCCGTGTTCAACCACCTCCTTGGTGAAGTATGGGAGTGGACCGGCAGCGCGTACCTGCCTTACCCAGGGTTTGTCCCAGCGGCCGGCGCGCTGGGCGAGTACAACGGAAAGTTCATGAGCGGGCAGATGGTTCTACGCGGGGGGTCCTGCGCGACTCCTGCGTCCCATATTCGTCCGACCTATCGAAACTTTTTTCCGCCCCATGCGAGATGGCAGTTTTCGGGGATTCGTTTGGCGGCTCTGGGAAAGACTCCATGAACCAGACACAAGAAGACTCACCGCAGAAAAACACAGAAAAAAAATATCGAGTGCTCACCGAACGCGAGGTTGGTGCGGTCACCGATGGCGCGGAGGAGTTCGCGTGCGATGTGTTGATGGGTCTTTCAGGCCAGTCAAAGAGCCTGCCATCAAAATACTTCTACGACGACGCGGGCAGCGAATACTTTCAGCAGATCATGAATCTCGAGGAGTACTATCCCACGCGGTGCGAATACGAGATCTTCGAGCGTCACGCCGATCAGATCGCGGAGGTTTTGGCTGGTCGTCCGGTGGACATCATTGATCTGGGAGCCGGCGATGGCGCGAAAACCTTGGTGCTTCTCGAGGCGTTTACCCGTGCAGGCCACGATTGTCGCTATATTCCGATCGATATTTCAGAAGGCGCCATGCGCAGCGTGGTGGCCTCCCTTGAGCAAAAGCTTCCTCAGTTGCCGATCGCGGGATTGGTTTCGGAATACACCAATGGGCTTCGCTGGATACGCCAGCATGACCCCGGTCGAACCAAGCTTGTGTTGTTCTTGGGTTCGAATATCGGAAACTTCAGCCGCGCTTCGGCGCGCGCGTTTCTGAGACGGCTGTGGAGCGTGCTCGAGATCGGCGACTACGTGTGCATGGGGTTTGACCTCAAGAAGGATATCGAGGTCTTGCTGCGGGCGTACGCCGATCCGCATGGGATTACTGCCGCCTTCAATCTCAACTTGCTCAAGCGCATCAACCGCGAGCTCGAGGGTGAGTTCGACCTGCGAAAGTTCCGGCATTTTGGCACCTACAACGTGTTTTCGGGCGCGATGGAGAGCTATCTCATCAGTCTCGAGACGCAGTCGGTCTACGTCGGCGCATTGGAGCACGAGTTTTCGTTCGACGCGTGGGAGCCCATTCACACCGAGTATTCTTACAAGTATTTGCCCTCCGATATTCGCAGCCTCGCCGCAGATACAGGGTTCCATATTGCTTCGGAATATACGGACGCTCGGGAGTGGTTTTGTGAGTCGCTGTGGCGTGTGGAGAAGCACACGCGAGAGCAAAACGAATCATAATTCATACGCGGGCGAGATATCGCTCGCTCCTTGCCGCGGATTTGCCTCTTGCCGTGGATCGCTGGGCCGGGTAATCCCTTTCTTCGTGTCCGGCTCCGCTCCTGTTCGCACCCGTCCGCTGATCGAAACGCGGCTATCCGTCAACCTCGAGCGCGTCGCCAAGGCGGGCAATATTGGCATCGTCACGATGCTCTTCGGCGCCGCCCTGCTCGGCTACTTCGTATCGTTCTATTTCCACTTCCTTACGGTGGCGTTGCTCCTGCTCAACCTCGTCAACTTCTACTGGCGAAGGGTACAAAAGACGCACTCATTGCTCGCAAACTTCGGCTTTCTGGCCCAGGGGCGCTACCTCATGGAGAGCATTGGGCCCGAGTTTCGGCAGTATTGGTTTTCCTCGGATACCGAAGAAAAGCCGTTTTCGCGGCTCGAACGCTCTGAGGTTTATCGCAAGGCCAAGGGCATCGACAGCTCGGCGGCGTTTGGGTCCCAGCAGAGCTTTGACCGCAGCGAGATCAAGCTGCGTCATTCATTCTTTCCGGCGCCGCATGACACCATCGAGCCTTTTCGAGTCACGTTCGGGGAAGAGCGGGGGGTGGATACCGCATTCACCATCACGCGGCCCATTCTGATCAGCGCGATGAGCTTTGGTGCGCTGGGGCAAAATGCGGTGCGGGCGTTTGCCCGGGGCGCGCGCAAAGCCGAGATTCCGATGAATACGGGGGAGGGCGGTTACCCAAAATACCATCTCATGGAAGGTGCCGACCTGATTTTCCAGATGGGCACGGCGAAGTTCGGCGTGCGCCATGAAGACGGTCGGCTCGACGAGCAAAAGCTGGCGGAGCTCGCGGCCAAGCCCGAAATCAAAATGGTCGAAATCAAGCTTTCTCAAGGCGCCAAACCGGGCAAGGGAGGATTGCTGCCGTCGGAAAAAATCACCGCTGAGATCGCGGAGCTGCGCGGTGTGCCGATGGGTCGCGACGTCGTTTCACCCCCCTATCATGCAGAATGTACAGATCCGGCTTCGACCGCGGCGTTCATTCGTCGGGTGCAGGAGATCGCGGGCCTTCCTGTGGGCATCAAGTTTTGTTTGGGGCGCGATGCCGAGCTTCGGGCGCTGGTTTCAGAAATGAAGCGCCAAAACGTGTTCCCCGATTGGATGACGGTGGACGGCGGGGAAGGGGGAACTGGCGCAGCCCCGAAGAGCTTTATGGATTCGATTGGCCTGCCGCTGTTTAGCGCGCTGCCGCTCGTGCTCGACGTTCTCGAGGAAGAAGGCGTGAAGGATCGGGTCAAGCTCCTCGCGTCGGGCAAGCTCGTCAACGCCGGCCGACAGATTACGGCGATGTCGATGGGCGCCTCGGCCTGCTACACGGCGCGCGGATTTATGCTGGCGCTCGGTTGCATTCAGGCGCTCCAGTGCAACCAAAACACGTGCCCCGTGGGCATCACGACCCATCACGGACATCTGCAAAATGGCCTCGATGTGGAAGCCAAATCGGAGCGAGTGAAAAACTACGTTCTCGGGTTGCACCATGACCATATCGAAATGATGTCTGCGCTCGGCAAGACGTCGGCGACGCAGCTCGACCGCAAGAATCTATACCTGCCTGCGAGTGGATCATGAGCAACCGCTACGTTCTGCTGGTGTTTCGGTTGGCCGCGGCGGCGGTGTTGATTCCCGTGGGCGTCCAGAAGCTCGTCGGCGGAGCTACCGACGTACAGCTTTTCGAGATACTTGGCATGGAGCCCCATGGGCGCGTGATCATCGGGTTCATCGAAATTGGCGCGGGCGTTCTTTTGCTTTCTCCCGCGGCGGCGCTCGGCGCGCTGCTCTCGATCAGCGTGATGCTGGGCGCAGTCATCGCGCACACCACGGTGCTCGGGTTCGACGTGGGCGACGGAGGCAAACACGTTTTTCTGCTCATCGGGGTATTTCTCAGCTCTTGCGTGGTGCTGGCCGCGCGACGTTCGGAGCTGCCGCTGGTTGGCAAGACGCTCACCAGCGATCCATCGTCGAGCCCCTAGCTATTTGCCCCCCAGCGCAACTACAACGGCGTAACCACAATGGCCGTGCAGGCATAACGAAACACATCCAACGCGATTCCATTCTCTCGAAATCCCAAGCCACCGTGGGAGGCGCCTATGAAGGTCAGTGATTTGTTGGTTCGAGCGCTCGAAAACGAGGGTGTTGAATACATCTTCGGAATACCTGGCGAAGAGAATCTCGATTTTTTGGAGTCGCTACGAAAGTCCTCCATCAAGCTCATATTAACTCGGCACGAGCAGGCGGCAGGATTCATGGCCGCGACCTATGGGCGGCTCACGGGGCGCACGGGGGTGTGCTTGTCGACGCTCGGGCCGGGCGCGACCAACTTTTTCACGGCGGCCGCATACGCCCAGCTCGGCGGCATGCCGGTGATGTTTCTTACCGGCCAAAAACCCATTGGAAAGAGCAAGCAGGGTCGGTTTCAAATCGTGGACGTGGTGGGGATGATGAAACCGGTCACCAAGATGGCGCGGCAAATCGTCGACGGGAACAATGTTCCCTCGCTTGTGCGCGAGGGCTTTCGGGTGGCCGAAGCGGAGAAACCCGGACCTGTTCATTTGGAGCTTCCCGAAGACGTGGCGGCCGAGGAGGTCGATCGCGTGCCGTTTGAGGTCACGCGCTGGGACCCGCCCGGCGCCAGCCAATCGGCGCTCAAGAAAGCCGCCGACATGCTCCACCAGGCGAAGCATCCTCTGCTCGTGGTGGCTTCGGGCGCCAATCGCGATCGCACGCACCGGGCAGTGCGCGCGTTTGTGGAGAAAACGGGCATGTATTTCTGCGCGACTCAGATGGGCAAAGGGGTCGCCGACGAGCGGCATCCCCGCTGCCTTGGCACCGCCGCGCTATCAGACAAGGACTACCTGCACTGGGCGATCGACAAAGCCGACCTGATCATCAACGTGGGCCACGACGTCAACGAAAAGCCGCCGTTTTTTATGCATGAAGGAGGCGCCCCGGTCATCCACGTCTCGTTCTTTCCCGCCCAGGTCGATGACGTCTATTTCCCTCAGCACGAAGTCATTGGATGCATGACTGCGAACATGCGTTCGCTCGCGGAGATGGTCGAGCCGTCACAGAGTTGGGATTTTTCGTTTTTTGAACGCGTGCACGCCGAAATCGAGGAACACGTCTACGGCGCGATTGACCACGAAGCGTTTCCCAGCCCGCCGCAATGTCTCGTCAGCGATTTGCGAGAGGTGGTTCCAGACGACGGGATTCTTTCGTTGGACAACGGGATGTACAAAATCTGGTTTGCGCGGAACTACCGCGCGGCGGAGCCGAATACCGTATTGCTCGACAACGCGCTGGCCACCATGGGTGCGGGGCTTCCTGCCGCCATCGGCGCAAAAATGGTGCATCCGAATCGCAAAGTAGTCGCGATCTGCGGCGATGGAGGGTTCATGATGAACTCCCAGGAGCTCGAAACGGCGGTTCGTTTGGGGCTCGATCTGGTGGTTCTCATATTGCGAGACGACGCCTACGGCATGATTCGCTGGAAGCAGGCGGGAATGCAGTTCGACGACTTTGGTCTCCAGTTCAATAACCCGGACTTCGTAAAGTACGCCGAATCCTACGGAGCTCGGGGGCATCGGGTGCAGGCGGCCGGCGAGCTGAAGACGTTGATGAAGCAAGCGTTTGATCAGGGAGGAGTTCACCTTATCGAGACGCCTATCGACTACAGCGAGAATGAGCGCGTTCTGTATGAAGAGCTTGCCAAGAAAACCCTTTCCCTAAGTGAGCATCGCCATGCCTGAACAACTCGAAGTGCTCAGCGCCTACGATGAACGCGCCATCGGCTCGCTTTCGTTTCAAAGCACCTCCGAATGCCTCGTCAAGCTGGAGCAGGCCCATGCCCTCCATCTCGATCGCGACGGCTGGCTGCCCAAACATCAGCGGATCGAGATTCTCGAACGCGCGGCGGCTTTGGTCGAGGCGCGTGTCGACGAACTTGCGACGCAGGCGGCTCGAGAAGGAGGGAAACCTCTCGTCGACTCGATCGTCGAGGTTCGGCGCGGAGCAAACGGAATTCGCGCGGCCATCGCCGAGCTTCACCACCTCGGCGGCGAAGAGATCCCCATGGGGCTGACGCCGTCCGCACAAGGGCGCATTGCGTACACCTATCGAGATCCACGTGGCGTCCTGCTCTCGCTCAGCGCGTTCAACCATCCATTTAACCTGATCGTGCATCAGGTCATCCCGGCGGTGGCGGTTGGGTGTCCAGTGGTCGTGAAACCAGCGTTGACCACGCCGCTGAGTTGCCGAGCTTTGGTCGACATTCTGCATGAAGCGGGGCTACCCGAAGCATGGTGTCAGATGGTGGTCTGCGATAACGAAACAGCTGGAACGCTGGTTTCTGATTCGAGGGTGTCGTTTTTGAGCTTCATCGGGTCGGCGAAAGTGGGATGGATGTTGCGCGGCATGTTGCCGCCGGGTGCGGGATGCGCGCTCGAACACGGAGGCGTGGCCCCAGCTATTGTCGACGAATCGGCAGACCTCGACGACGCACTGCCGCTCTTGCTCAAAGGCGGCTTCTATCACGCGGGCCAAGTCTGTGTTTCGGTGCAGCGCATCTACGCCCACCGTACGATTGCTGAATCCCTGACCGAGCGGTTGGTTGCGAAGGCGAAGAAACTACGCGTGGGAGATCCCGAATCGCCAGATACCGAGGTAGGACCCCTCATTTTGCCCCGCGAAGTCGACCGCGTGCACGCTTGGGTGCAGGAGGCGGTCGAAGGGGGCGCAAAGCTTCTCTGCGGCGGTGAAAAACTCAGCGCGACGACCTACGCGCCGACCGTTCTGCTGAACCCTCCTGCCGACGCCAAGGTGTCGACTCAAGAAGTGTTCGGCCCCGTAGTGAGCATCTATGCCTACGACGACCTCGACGACGCGATCGCGCGCGCCAATGCGCCCGATACGTTTTTTCAGGCGTCTGTATTTACGCGGAACCTCGAAACGGCGTTACGCGCCCATCGCCGACTGCGCGGCATGGCGGTGATGGTCAACGACCACACGGCCTTTCGCGTCGACTGGATGCCTTTTGGTGGGCATCTCACTTCTGGTTTGGGCCTTGGCGGCATCGGATACACCATGCGCGACCTGGTGCTTGAGCGGATGATGGTGATCCGCTCGCCTGAATTCCGTTAGTTGGAGAACAAACTTCTAGGCGATGGGTGTACGGTGATCCACGGGACTATTTTAACCCCGGTTTGAAATTACTTCGCATTTATGAAAACATACTGAATGCCGCCGCCAGCGGGTTGGGGAGGCCAGGTTGGTGGACCCAGATTGGGAGGAGGCTGTGCAGCTACCAGGTTATTCGGTCGAAGAGCCCGTTTATCAGACGGAGCGGGTGCGTGTCGTTCGCGCGCGGCGCGACGAAGATGGTCGGCGCGTGGTGGTGAAGTTGCTCAAGGACGAGCGCCCGACCTCCCACGAGCTCGCCCGTATCCGGCACGAGTACTCGTTGCTCAAGTTAATTTCTCAACCGTCGGTGGTGCAGCCTCTCGAGCTGATCGAAAAAGGCCACACCATCGCGCTGGTTTTGGAAGACGCCGGCCGCAAGACGCTGAACGACCTGATCAAGGATCAGGCGCTGTCGGTCGCGGGCGCGCTTTCGTGGTCCATCGCGCTTGCGCATGCAGTCGACCAGCTGCACCAGCGCGGCATCGTCCACAAGGACATCAAGCCAAAGAACATCGCGGTAGACGTTCAAAATAAGAGCGTCAAGCTACTCGACTTCGGCTTGGCGACGCGGCTCGCGCATGAAACGGCGCAGGCGAGCCCGATTCATGATCTGGAGGGTACGCTCACCCATACTTCTCCGGAGCAAACGGGACGCGTGAATCGTTCCGTGGACGCGCGCAGCGACCTCTATTCGTTGGGGGTTACGCTCTACGAGCTATTCACGGGGCAGCTGCCTTTTGAGTCGGAAGACCCCTTGGTGCTGGTGCATAGCCACATCGCGGTGGCTCCGACGGGGCTTCACAAAATTCGCAGCGAGATTC
This sequence comes from Myxococcota bacterium, assembly GCA_028284955.1. Lineage (GTDB taxonomy): Bacteria > Myxococcota_A > Polyangia > Polyangiales > Houyiibacteriaceae > JANQQS01. The sequence goes on from JANQQS010000115.1 coordinate 11,510, forward strand.
CCGAGGCGGTCTCGGACATCGTGCTGACATTGCTGTCGAAAGAACCCGAAGACCGCTATCAGAGCGCGTACGGATTGCAGCGTGATTTAGAGCTCTGCCTCGAGCAGTGGAAAGAGTCGAATCGCGTCCGGCCGTTCGCGCTGAAGGAACATGATCGCATCGAAGCCCTTCATATTCCTCAAAAACTCTATGGCCGCGAGGCTGAGCTTGCGGCGCTTCGGCGATCGTTTGACCGAATTTCTCACGGCGCAGTCGAACTCCTCCTGATTACTGGATCCGCTGGAATCGGAAAATCGGCCTTGGTTGACGAAGTGAATCGAGGAATTGCCGAACATCGTGGCGGCTACTACGTGGTGGGGAAGTTCGATCAACGCAATCGGTCGACTCCTTTTGTCGCAATCGCGGCGGCGTTTCGCGATTTGATGAAGCAGATGCTCGCGGAAAGCGAAGCGCGACTTGCCGAATGCAAGCGCAACCTCAGCGCGGCGCTGGGTTCGAACGGAGCCGTGCTCATTGACCTCATCCCGGAGCTCGAATGGATTGTTGGTCCGCAACCGGCGGTGGCTGAGCTCGGGCCGGCGGAATCGCAAAATCGTCTCGCGCTGACCTTTCAGAACTTTATCCGCGCTGTGGCCGATGTGGATCATCCTTTGGTGGTGTTCCTCGACGATCTGCAATGGGCTGAACCCGCCTCGCTCAAACTACTCGAGCTCCTCCTCACCAGTTCCCAGAGCCAGTATGTGTTGGTGGTCGGCGCGTATCGCGGAGAAGAAGTCGGCGCTTCGCATCCGCTCAGCCGCGCCTTGGAATCCATTCGTGCCGCGGAGCGATCGTTTGATGCGATACGCCTTTCCGCGTTGCCCTACGACGACGTGCATCGCTGGGTTGCGGATACTGTGCAGCGTGTTCCTGAGTCGGTAGAGGCGCTTTCAAAGCTGGTGTACGAACGAACCCACGGGAATCCGTTCTACGTTCAGCAGTACCTGGAGTTCCTCCATCGAGAAGGCCTTTTGGTGTACGACACCGAGAAGCGGCGCTGGACGTGGGATATCGAGAGCATTGGCCGCACCTCGGTAATGGACAACGTCGTCGATTTGATGACGGAGAAAATTCAACGAGCTGCGCCGAAGACCCAGCGAGCGCTCAGATACGCGTCTTGTGTGGGGCACCGTTTTGATCTTCGGACTCTTGCGTCGGTATGTGACACATCGCCAGAGGAGCTTGCGGAATCGCTTTGGGAGGCGCTCGAGGAGCGGCTTCTCTTGCCCCTTGACGCAGGGTATCGACTCGCCGCGCACCAAGGAGAGGAAGGAACGGCCAGCGCGCTGTATCGGTTTTCGCACGACCGGATTCAGCAGGCGGCGTACACGCTGATTCCGGTGGAGGAGCGAGCAGGCATTCATCTGCGCATAGGCCGCTATCTCAAGGCGGATTATGAAGCGCGCGCCGCTGAGGCTCCCGAGCTGCTCTTCGATTTGGTGGAGCATCTGAACCTGGGCGCTTCGGAAATCTCAGAACCCAGCGAACGCGCGGCGTTGGCTCGTTGGAACCTTCAGGCAGCGAAAAGAGCACAGTCGTCCACGGCGTACGATGCCGCGGCGGTGTATCTCGACGCGGGCTTGGCGATGCTCGATTCGGAGAGCTGGGCCGAGCACTATGATCTGGCCTATCCCATGCACGTCCGGCGAGCCGAGTGTGCCTATCTCACGGGCGACTTCGAGCGAGCGGAACATCTCTTCGAGAAATCGCTGAAACACGCGGCGTCCACGCTCGATCAGGCCCGAGTTCATAACTTGCGGATGGTGCTCGACACAATGCTCGGGAAGTTTCCCGACGTCGTGGCGGTGGGCCGCGTCGCACTGGCTCTTTTTGATGTCGAAATTCCTGAACGCCTCGAAGCACTCGAGCCGCAGATTGGTCACGAGCTGGGTAAGGTTCAAAAGCATTTGGAGCAGCAGGCGATTTCCGCATTGGTGGAAGCGCCTCCGCTCAGCGATGCGACGGATTTGATGATCGCCGAGCTGCTCGCCAACATGACCCAGTCCGCCTACTTTGTGAGCCCGCCTACGCTGGCCGTGGTGGTTGCCAAGCAAGTCAACCTCTCCCTCGAAAAGGGGCAGTCGATGTACTCTGCCTGGGGCTACGCTTGGTACGGCATCATGATGGCCCTCCAAGGCCACTACGGTCGCGCTCGCGAGTTTTGTGAGCTCGGGGTATCGGTATCCGAACGACAAGCCAACCGTGACCTCAACTGCCGCATCAACTTCATTCTTGGGTCAACGCTGGCCCATTTTGTGGCTCCGCTTCCTGAAGCGATGGAGTGCTTGCAGCGGTCGATCAACTACGGCTACGAGACCTGCGACTTTACCTTCCTTACCTACGCGCACATCTTCACCGTGACCACGCGGTTCAACCAGGGTCAGCCTCTGATGTCGATCGAAGAGGATGTCCATCGGCTGCAGGATTTGGGTCGCAAGACCAAGGAGCAGTTTGCGGAGATTCAGTCGCCCATGTTGGAGCACGTTGTGCGCAACTTGCTGGGCGAGACGCATGGTCCCGACACGCTGACGAGCGGTGACTTCAGTGAAGAGGGGTATCTCACGAAGGTGCGAAGCGGCCCCGAATACACCGTGCACTACGGCCTCTACAACTCCCTCCGAGCGCAGCTCCATGTGCACTATGGCGAATTCGACAAAGCCAAAACGGTCCTCGAAGCCATGACCGCAGTGCTCCAAGCTGCCCAGGGCGCGCAGTATGTGACTGAGTTTCCGTTTTTTCGGGCCATCACGCTTAGTTCTCTCTGCGAAGGGCAAGAGGAAGAGGAGCAAGAGCGGTTCAAGGCGCTAATTCAGACGGACCTCAGCGAGCTTCAAATGTGGGCGGAGGCGTGCCCCGAGAACCAAAGACACAAACAGCTCTTGGTAGAGGCCGAAGTCGCTCGGCTCGAAAGCGATGAAGTTGCCTGCTTACGCCTCTACGACGAAGCCATCGCCGCGGCGCGAGACCAAGGGTTTTGGCAACATGAGGCATTGGCCAACGAATTTTGCGCGCGCTACCACCTCTCCCGAGGTCGACACGCGGTGGCGAGAGGCTACCTCGAGGAGGCGGCGTACAGCTACGATCGATGGGGCGCAAAAGCGAAAGTCACACACTTGCTTGCGGCCTATCCAACGCTGCTCAAGCTTCGCGGCGAAGCGGGCGGATCCACGCATGCATCGGTGACGCGGAATAGCCGGGGCAAACAAAGCGCGGCGCGTCGGCTGGATCTTGATGCACTGACCGCAATTCGCGCCGCTCATGCCATGTCGAGCGAGCTCGAGCTCGACAAACTAATCGCTCAGGTGCTCGAGGCCCTGGCTCAGAACGCAGGCGCTCAACACGCCGCGCTCTTTCTGTCGCAGGACAATCTTGTTCGTCTGGAAGCGATGGTCGAGGTCGACGGTGAAGACAGCGTGAAGACCGGGCTCGATCAAGCGGTTGGTGAAGCGGAAGGAGTGGCGCGCAGCGTGGTGCACTATGTCACTCGGACGCAAGAACAGTTGGTGCTCAGCGATCCCACTGGAGACCGACGATTTTCCCACGATCCGCATGTGCAGCGGCGCCAGCCCAAGAGTTTGCTTTGCGCACCGATGACCTATCGCGGCCAGATGATCGGCATCCTGTACATGGAAAATCACGTGACTCGGGACGCGTTTTCGGAAGAACGATTGGAGATTCTCCAGTTGCTCTCGGCGCAGGCCGCGGTTGCGATCGAAAACGCACGGCTCTACGCGAGCGTGAAAGCGTCCAACGCGATGCTCGAAGAGCGGGTGGCGGAGCGAACCGAACGCCTCGAGGTGACGCTCAAGGAACTGTGGAGCGAAATGGATCTCGCGCGCAAGATTCAGACCGTGCTCCTACCCGACCCGAGGGAAATCTGCGGCTACGATGTGCACGCGCGTATGCTTCCGGCGCTCAATGTGGGCGGCGACTACTATGACTTCATCCAAACCGGCGATATTGGATGGGTGCTGGTAGGAGACGTGTCAGGGCACGGCGTCAGCGCGGGGCTCATCATGATGATGGCGCAGACCGCAATTCGCACCGCGACCTCCAGCTTCGCGGCGCGCGGCATTGAGCTCTCCCCGTCGATGCTGCTCGGTGCGGTCAACGAGGCGATTTGGGAGAACCTGCAGAAGATCGGCGAAGGTCAGTATATGACCGCGTCGGCGCTCCGCTTGGATGGAGACCGCATTCATCATTCTGGGCTGCACCAGGATTTGCTTGTCTATCGTGCGGCCTCCGGGTCGATCGACCGTATTCCGTCGCGCGGCCTCTGGCTTGGAATTGAACAGGACGTATCCGAGGTCATGACCGACGATTCCTTCGACATGGCGCCCGGGGATATCGTGCTGTTGTACTCGGATGGGGTCACAGAGTCGCGAGTTACGGAGTCGCGGGTTACAGAGACCCAGGATACAGAGTCGCGAGTCGGCAACGCTTCTTCCCACAAGGTCCTCGGCGTGCACGGGCTGACCGAGCTTTTCCTCCGGCGTGCTGGAGAAACCACAAACCTCGAGCAAATCGTTCAAGGATTGCTCAAAGATATCGAGCCTTACGAAAACGACGACGACACCACTTTGGTGGTGCTTCGTCGCCAATAGCCCCAGGGACTAAACGCTTAAGAAACTCTCGAAAAGACCGTTCCATTCCTTGGTGACCCGCCTTCCCGAAAAAGCCGCGAAAGTATTGCTCGTAGACGACAACGCCATCGTCCGAGAAGTGGTTCGAGAGGCTCTAGGGGCCGCGGGGTTTGAAGTCGTAACCGTCAGCTCGCCGTTTGCGTTTAGCGCTGCGCTGCTTCGTGAACAGCCGGACGTAGCCCTGATCGATGTATCCATGCCGGCGCTGTCGGGCCCAGAGCTGGTAGATTTCTTCCGGCGCCATAGCGCCCAGCGGCTTAGCGAGGCACGAAACGATGCCGGAGAGCGATGCGCGCTGGTGCTCTTTTCGGACAGTGAAGAAGAAGAGCTAGCCCGCTGGGCTTCCGAGTGTGGCGCTGACGCATTCGTATCCAAGCGACGCGGATATCCTTTTCTTGCCAGCCGTCTTAGCGAAATCGTCGATCAAATAAGGTGACCAGATGAACAACACCCTTCAGGTAAAAAAAGGCGCTTCTCAATCGCTAGACCCTCAAATCGCGGCTCGCGAACTTCGTGCGGCGATTGACCAACCTGATATCCGCTTTGCCCTCTTCTATTGCTCGCCAGATTACGATCTTGAGTCTCTTTCTCGCTCGCTCGCGGAGGAATTCGGTTCGGTACCGCTTATCGGATGCACAACGGCGGGAGAGATTACTCCGATCGGTTATTTGGATGGTTCCATTACCGGCGTGAGCATCGCGTCGGAAGACGTTTTTGCAGTCACCACGCGCGTCGATCGCATGGCGGATTTCGAGTTCAATCGAGGCGAGCAGGTCGCCCAGACGCTAGTTCAATCGCTTGAATCTACAGGTCGGAGCGCAGCCCCCGAGAAAACGTTTGCTTTTCTGCTGGTCGACGGTCTCTGCATGAAAGAGGAACAGCTGGTGAGCGCGCTGCATCGAAATCTTGGCAACGTGCAGCTCTTCGGAGGCTCCGCTGGAGATGGAGTTCGTTTTCAAAAGACGTACATATATCACGATGGCGCGTTTCATACCGATTGCGCGGTGCTCACCCTCGTCCACACAGAGCATCCTTTCATGGTGTTCAAGACGCAGCACTTCTTGAGCTCCGAAAAGCGGCTGGTGGTCACCGAGGCCGACCCGTCGCAGCGTCTGGTCACCGAGATCAACGGCGAACCCGCAGGTCGCGAATACGCGCGCATGGTAGGCCTCGAAGTCGACAAGCTGACTCCTCTGATTTTTTCAACCTACCCCGTGGTGGTCAAAGTCGGCGGCGCGTACTACGTGCGCTCGATTCAAAAGGTGAACGAAGATGAAAGCCTGACTTTCTTTTGCGCCATTGAAGAAGGCATCGTGCTTACCGTCGCCCAAGGCGTCGACCTGGTGGAAAACTTGGAGGAGTTGTTCGCCGACGTGCATGCCCAGGTCGGCCCGCCCGAGTTGGTGCTCGGCTGCGACTGTATCTTGCGCAACTTGGAGATCGGCCAGCGCGACATCAAAGATCAGGTGGCCGATATCATGATGCGCAACAACGTCGTAGGATTTGCCACGTACGGCGAGCAGTACAACGCGATGCACGTGAATCAAACATTTACTGGTGTCGCGATCGGTGCTCGGAGCGCGGGCACCTGAGCCAACGATGAGCGACTCCTCCGATTCAGAATCTCTCGCTGAACTGTCACGCGCAGACCTCGAGAAACAAATACGCAAGCTGCGCAAGGTCAATCATGTACTGATGGACCGAGTGGAGCGGGGCACCGATATGCAGGGCGGCGCGTTTTCCCTTTTTGCTGCTGCCTCGGTGCTCGAAAAAGAAGTCCAAGTTCGTACCGCCGCGCTCAAGCAGGCGATGCGGCAGCTCGAGCGATCCAACGGACAGCTGCAGCAGGCGAAAGAGTCGGCGGATGCCGCGAATCGCGCGAAATCTGAGTTCCTCGCCAACATGAGCCACGAGATTCGAACGCCCATGAACGGTGTGCTCGGCTTTGCGGCGCTGCTGCTTACCACTCGGTTGACGGACCGTCAGAAACGTCTTGCCGAAACCATTCAGAAATCTGCGGAGTCGCTGCTCGGCATCATCAACGACGTGCTCGACTATTCGAAAATTGAAGCAGGAAAACTCGATCTCGAACACATCGATTTCGACCTCCGTTCGGTGGTGGAAGAGACGACCGAATGGATGATGGAATCCGCAACCGCCAAGGGACTACAACTCTTATGTCAGCTTCCGCCTGAATCAGAAATGCCTGAATCGGCCATGGCGGTGCGCGGCGATCCAAGTCGTTTGCGTCAGGTGCTGACCAATCTTTTGAGCAACGCGATCAAGTTTACAGAGGCCGGGGAAGTTGTCTTGCGCGTGACCACGGAGGGTATGCAAGGTGGACAACGCGTGCTCCGTTTTGAGGTCATCGATACCGGTTTGGGCATCTCAGACGAAGCCCAAGCGAACGTCTTCGAGTCATTTCGACAGGCCGACGGATCGACCACTCGGAAGTTTGGAGGCACCGGGCTCGGGCTCACGATTGCGCGTCAGCTGGTTCACCTAATGGGTGGCGAAATGGGTCTCCAGAGCCAGCTCGGCGAAGGCTCTACATTTTGGTTTACTGCGCTCTTTGCAGAGGGAGAGCACCACGCGCCGAGCCCCGATGTTCAGGAAGATGGATTGACGCCGATGCGGTCGCGGGGGATCCATGTGCTGCTCGCTGAAGACAATGTCATCAACCAGCAGGTTGCGGTGGGATTGCTCGAGATGTTTGGTTGTGTGGTGCATCTGGTTCAGAACGGCCGTGAAGCGGTCGACGCGGTTGAAGAATGCACCCACTTTGATGTGGTGTTAATGGATTGTCAGATGCCCGAAATGGACGGGTTCGAGGCCACGCGACGCATTCGCGAAATTGAGTCGCTCGCCCCTGGTCGGCGGATTCCGATCATCGCACTGACCGCGAACGCAATGACTGGCGATCGCGAGCGGTGTCTCGACGCGGGGATGGATGACTTTCTTAGCAAACCATACAAACCTCGAGATTTGCGAGAGGTTCTCGAGCGATGGACGCGCTCTCATGCGGGCGAGGAAAAGCGCCGCGATGTCAGGACGACTCTAGAGCCGTCGAGCATTGAATCTTCACGAAGCGAAGTGCTCGACCCAGACGCACTGGAAGAGCTTCGCCGCTTACAGGCTCCCGGAGCTTCTTCGCTTATCGCCCGAGTCGCACATCGATATTTGGAATCGACCCCGGAGCTCCTGCGCACGATGAACGAGGGCGCGGATTCGGGGGACTTCGACCTGATTCGCCAGGGAGCACATAGCCTCAAAACGAGCGCAGCTCATCTGGGCGCCAAGGAGCTTTCGAGCCTCTGCAACCACGTCGAGACGTTGGTGCGCGAGGAAGCGTTGACCGACGCCCGCTCTTGGGTGACGCGGATCGAGCAGCTTCAGCAGACCGTGGTGGCAGAGATCGCGCGTCTCAAGTTGACTTCGTCCCTCGGGCCGCCGGGAACCCGACTCCCCACCGGCGCGATGGCCTCCGCGCCCAAGCCTGCGGTTTCGAGCTCGACGACCCGCCGTGAGCGGCGCAGCCAGTTCCCCGCCTAGGCGGCCTATTTCGACTGCATTCGCCACACCCCGTCCCAATCTGGGCCCGGAGGATGTTTTTGCAGTTCCTCCACGCGGCGGAGAAACGTTTGGCTCGGCGCGTCGTCGCTACGAATCTCGAGGCAGTGCTCAAAATGCTGGGTAGCTTCGGTCCATTGTTGCGCCCGATAAGCTTCGAGAGCGATTTCGAAATGTTGGTGAAGCTCGAGGGCAGGCTTGGCCAGTTCTCCCTTTTTTGCGACAAGCTCGAACACCCGAACCGATTCTTCTTTGCCGACCACCTGCAACGTGTCGATTTCGCGAGTATCGAAATCGTTCTTGATGAGACGGTGGGTAGATTCCGCCATAAGAATGCGCGTGCCGTAGGCTTTGTTGGCCCCTTCGAGCCGAGAGGCAATATTGACGGTATCGCCCATGACGGTAAACGACTTCGAACGGTCCGAGCCAATATTGCCCACGACCAAGTCGCCTGTGCACAGGCCAACGCGAATATCGATGTCCACGATGCCCTTGCGAAACCCGAGTAGCTCCGGAAGCATTGCGCGAAAGCGCTCGAGCTGGTCAAACTGCGCGAGCGCCGCGGTACATGCGAGATGGGCGTGCTCTTTGGGGGTCGTGAACGGCGGCCCCCAGAACGCCATGATGGCGTCTCCAATATACTTGTCGACCACTCCGTGGTGTTCGGCGATCGGTTCGGTGGCGAGTGTTAGGTAACGGTTGATGACTTTGACCAAGCCGCTTGGCGTCATGCGTTCGGATAACTGGCTGAACCGAGCGACGTCTGAAAACATGACCGTCATGATTTGGCGCTCGCCTTCGCTTTGCACCGCCCCCATATCGTCGATGAGGTTTTCGACAATGCGCGGGTCGACATATTTTCCGAACGCCTCTTTGATGCGCTCACGAGAGCGGAGCTCGTCGACCATACGGTTAAACGCCTCGCCAAGTTTGCCCACTTCGTCGCTGGAATGTACCCGCACATGGGCGCTCAAGTCGCCACGGGTGACGTCATGCGCCGCGTTCACTAGATCGTGCAGCGGCCGAACAATGCGTCTTGTGATCGCCGCCGCCACGGCGATGCCCAGCAGAAATGCAAACACGGCCAACGCGAGTTGTTCGAGCGACAAAATAAAAAAAGCTTCCTCGCTCTTGCGCAGGCGCTTGGCTCGATTCTCGGTGAATTGCTCGAGCCCGCCCAGCACCTCAGCGACCGACGCTTCGAGCTGATCTTCGGAGGCGTCGAGGCGTTCCTCGAGATTGAGCCGTAGCTCGACGTCTAGCGGAGACTCCTCCTGCTCGTTTAACTGTTCGTAACGCCGCAGAACTTCCTGGGCTAGCTTGTGGTAGCTTCGGTACTCTTTGCGCAGACCTTGAAGAAAGACTTGTACCCGCGCGAGCTCGACTGCGTCTTCGACGACACGCGCCTTGGTCGCTCCGGTTGCGGCGAGGCGTTCGGCTCGATGCATGCTGCTCTGTACTTCGCCGCCGAGTGCGCGAAATCTCTCGCGGTCTTTCTCAAGCAGCGCAGAATTGCGGCGAACGTCACGCAAACGTCGGAGCGTACGCTCAAGAATACGCTCCTGCTCCAGCGTTCGTGCATCGACAGTCGTGAGCGCGTTGACCAGGGGAATCAGCTCGTCACTAAGGTCGACGACTTCTTCCCGGAGCTCTCGTGTCTGAAAAAACGAGTAGGTTGCTACCGCCAACATAAGCAACAGCGAAATGCTTACCAGGCCAACCACCTTTCGCCCGATGGGAAGCGCTTTGAACATGAATCAGCCTACTAAGGTACCCTCCGGGAGGGTCGGCTGTCTCTGCAAAAACGACCCACTTGGGACGCGCGGTTATTCCTGCGGTCGAATCAAGTTCGCCATGCGCTCGAGGTGTTCGGCAGGGTGTAGCCCGCTCAGACGCCAGCCGAGCTGAGATTCGTCAAGCGCGCCGTCTGGTCCGCGCACGCGCGAGGCGTCAATGTCGCATCGACGCAGTGCATGTGGGGGCGTGGCGATAGAGTTGAGTCCCCACGCCGTGGTGACGGCGCGCGCGTAGCCGGCTTCCTGGGCAGCAGCCTCGGTTCGCAAGTCACAGTTCCCGTTTGGGTAGCAAAACGATTCCACGGGTTTTTCAACGACATGCTCAAGCGTTCGTTTGGAAGACCCCATCTCCGCGTTGAGTTCCTCAAACGAGCATTGTGTCATGATGGCGTGGGAAACGCTGTGGGAGCCGATTTCGTGGCCCTCTTGAGCCAAGATCGCGACTTGGTCGAAGCTCATCATCCCCGCCCAGTCTGGCGCCATGGTCGAACCGTTGAGCGTTCGTGCGTTCTGCACAAACTCTCGCCGTTCGCGGGTTGACAGCTGTTTCGCCGCACGAGCGACGGTGTCGAGCACCGCGCTCGGTCTCAGTTCGGTAAGCGCGACATGGGTCAGCGAACGAGTGGCATGCTGAAGCCCATGCTCACCGAGCAGTCGCAGAAATGCGGGCCACGCCGCCGCGCTTTCGAGCGCTCCCTTGACCGCAAACCCGAGTTGATCGTGCCACAGCAGTTGCCCTGTCGATACGGCTTGTGTGGGCACAAAAAACGAGGCGGTTACCTGGTGTTTTCGGAGCACTGGGCGTGCGAATTCGAAGTTGTCGAGTTGGCCGTCGTCGAAGGTGATCGCGAGCAGGGGTCGCTCGGGCAGTGGACGCCGCAGAAAGCGCCGGTGCATGTCGGCGAGAGTGCCGCAGGTGTAGTAACGAACGAAGTGAGCGAGCAGCCAATCAAGCTCCTGAGGGGTGACCGCGAGACCGGGATAGGGATAGGCGCGCCGGAGTTCTTCGGGCAACACGCGATGAAACGTGACCACCGTGAGCCATTTGCGCCGAGCGGCGGATGGTCGGGTAAGGCGGGCGTTCCACAGCGCTTGCCCGGCGAAGCCTCGAATCATGGGTTTGAGGAGCATATTCCGAGCGTAGGTTGTTCCGGCATCGAGACGGGGGCAAGCCCCCTTACCGGTTTGACTCTACTTCGCGATCAGTCGGGGGGCGATCAGTCGGGGGGCGATCAGTCGGGGGGCGATCAGTCGGGGGGCGATCAGTCGAGACTGCGCAGCCGGTTCGGTCCCGGCCAATCGAAATCGCCTACGGATTCTACGGGAGAAGATAGTTTGTCAGCTTGGCCTCCACCGTCGCTCCTCCTTCGGTCGTGGAGGAACGGACGAGACCAACTCCGTCTGCGAACCACAGTGTTTGCTCGAAGTCGTCTCCACTGCGTTCGATGCGGATGGCGAGAAAGGTTTGGGCCGGTACGACGACGTTTTCGTTTTCTGAGGTCACCAGCCATTGGCGCGTGATGGTTTTGACATCTTCGCGAATTAGCTGGTTGCTCAGGTTGAACTCGCGCTCGACCAACCGGTAAGTCCACGTCCACCGAGCGCCTGGACGAACACGCCCTGGGCTGCCGTCGAACATAAGCCGACCCGGCATGTAGCTACGCGTGACGATGCGATTCGTGGTTTCCCGCGTCTCCTCCAGCATCTCTACGATTCCGTTTCGATATCTCAGCGTTTGCGTAGAGAAACTCCCCGTCTGACTGATGCGCCGCTGGAACAAGTCGCCGTTGTTTAGGGAGTCGACGGTCACGGTGGCCAGCGAACTATCGGATGGGTTGATTTGCTGGTAGGTCATCCTGGCCCCAGGAGTGACCAAGCCGACGACGAAATTAGGTTCTTCCTTTTTTTCCTCAACCGGCTCGCTCTTGGTCGGAGGGTCGTCGTTGTCCGTGTTCGGCGTGCGGGTTCGGTTGACCACCATCACGGCAGGGCGCTCGGAGTTCATGCCGGCCGTCTCCAAGGTGCACCCGACGGCCAACAGCGCTAGGCACGTCCACAACAGCGCTAGGCACGTCCACATGGTGGCGCCCGTTGCCGACCTGATATTCGCTACCAGATTGGCACTCTGCATCAGGCCGGCACTCTGCATCAGGCCAGCATGTTGCGTAAGGCCGGCACGTTGCGTAAGGCCGGCACGTTGCGTGAAGCTGGCACTTGGGATTAGGTTCGCACCTCGCATCGGCGTGGCACCTGGCTCCGAACTGGCCTCCCGCGTCGGGGCGGCCGTTAGAGAAGCGATGGAGTGTCGAGACTCTCTCACGCTGTCCTCTTACGGCCTCCTTCCGTACGCAATTTATGCCACAGTTCACGACGTGGCGCTACCCGTCGTTTTTCCTGCGCGCAATCTCACATTCCACACCCCGTTGTGTCGCATTCTTCGGAAAACGCAGTATTTAGCCGGGGGTTGACTCGCTTTTTTGCGAACTTACTTTCACCTTATGTCGCAACACGAATCCTCGGGCGGCGCGCCCACGCTGCCCTTTTTGCCCCTCAGAGTGCAGGCGGTGCTTCCAGGTAGCGTGGTGCCAATTCCCATTGGCAGAGCGCGCTCTCGGGCTCTTGCCCGCGCGCTCAAGCCTGGCGATCGATTCGTGCTGGGAGTTCAGTACGACGCCGAGATCGAAAACCCAGCGATCGCCGACGTGCATCCGATTGCGGTTCTCGCCGAACTCAAGGACAAGAGCGAACGCGGAAATCGTGGGGTCATTTTGGCGACCCAAGCGCTTGAACGCGTGCGTCTAACTGCGTTGAAGGTTGCGGTATCGGGCCAGACGGCTTCCGACATGACCGGTTCGGAATCATCGAGTTCCTACTGGGAAGCTCGATATGAGCCGGTGAGCGAAACAAACGCCGAGTCAGCCGAGAGCAAAGCGTTGGCGGATAGCCTTCGCCGGTTCGTTGGTGAACTCGCCGATGAATCCGGCGTGCACGCAACACTCGAGCGCACGAAGCACCCCGGACAACTCGCCGACCGCGTTGCCGGACTGATCGAACTTTCGCCGGACTCCCGAACCGAAGTACTCCTGTCTCTGGACGTTGAGGCACGCCTGCGGCTCGTCACCAAGCTTCTGCGTGAGGCGCGCACGCACGCGGAGCTGCGCCAGAAGATCGATTCGGAGGTTCGTCAAGGCATGACCGAATCGCAGCGCGAAGCGGTATTGCGTCAGCAGCTGCGGGCGATTCAAAAAGAGCTCGGAGACGGCGATAGCGACGAGACCGAGCGGCTTCGCAAGCGTCTCGACGAAGCCGACCTCCCCGAAGACGTTCGGAAAACAGCCGACCGCGAGCTAGAGCGCTTGTCGACGATGCAAGCGGGCCACGCGGAAGCTCACGTCATCCGTACCTACCTCGAATGGATTGCCGATCTTCCGTGGAATGGACGGGCGACACCAAATCTCGAGCTCGACGCGATGGCGAAGACGCTCGACGCGGATCACCATGGTTTGGAAGAGGTCAAGCGACGCATCTTGGAGCACATGGCTGTGCTCAAGCTTTCCCAGAAACATCAGGGAACGATTCTGGCCTTGGTAGGCCCTCCCGGAGTCGGGAAAACCAGCCTCGCCCAATCCGTTGCACGAGCTACGGGACGACCGCTGGTTCGCGTGTCGCTTGGCGGCGTGCGTGATGAATCCGAAGTGAGAGGACATCGCCGAACCTACGTCGGCGCCATGCCTGGCCGGATCGTTCACGCTCTGCGCAAAGCAGAAGTGAAAAACCCGGTCATGGTGCTCGACGAGATCGACAAGCTCGGCCGAGGTTGGGCTGGAGACCCAGAAAGCGCGCTGCTTGAAGTGCTCGACCCCGAGCAGAACCACACCTTTACCGATCACTATCTCGGCCTGCCGTTTGATTTGTCGGAGGTGCTGTTTATCACCACCGCGAACGATATTTCGACGCTTTCGCCTCCTCTGCGCGATCGACTCGAGATCATCGATGTGAATGGCTATACGGTCGACGAGAAGGTGGATATCGGGCGCGATCACCTGTGGCCTAAGAAGCTTGAAGAACACGGCTTGGACCAAAACGCGGTGCACTTGCATGACGACGTGATCGCCGCGATCGTCAAAGACTACACGCGCGAAGCTGGCGTGCGGCAGCTCTCACGGGAGTTGGCCAAGATATGCCGGTCGCTCGCGCTTGTCGTGGCACGCCAATCGGAGCAGGCACCTCAATCGGAACAGGCATTGGCGGAACCAGCAGAACGAACCGAAACATCAGTCACGCGATCGGACCTTCACGGCATCTTGGGCAAGCCCAAGTTTTGGAACGAGCTCAGAGAGCGTACGCAAACGCCAGGCGTTGCGGCGGGGCTAGCCTACACCCCGGTGGGCGGCGACGTGCTCTACGTGGAAAGCACCAAAATGCCTGGCACGGGGAAGATAGAAATCACAGGCCAGCTCGGAGACGTGATGAATGAGTCGGCTCGCGCGGCGCTTGCCTTCTTGCGGACCCATGCCGATGAGTTCGGGGTCGACGCGGATTTTCTACGTCAGCACGATCTTCACATCCATGTGCCAGCGGGAGGTATTCCCAAAGATGGACCTTCGGCGGGGGTGACCATCTTTACGGCACTCGCATCGCTTTTGAGTGGTCGACGCGTACGTCCGGATACCGCGATGACCGGCGAGGCCACCCTGCGAGGGCGCGTGCTTCCCGTGGGCGGCATCAAAACGAAAGTGCTTGCCGCTCATCGCGCGGGCTTCACTCGAGTCGTACTTCCTCAACACAACGAACGCGACCTCGATGAAATCCCGGGCCGCGTGCTTGAGCAGATCGAAGTCGTGTTCGCATCGGATATGCGCGAGGTCCTCGACGCTGCGCTGGAACCGATGGCCGAACCTCGTCTCACTGGTCCGAGACGCTGCAAGCGTCCGTGCTCAGACGACCAAGCCAGCGATCGCGAACCGCCGCTCGCGGCTTAAATGGCAAAGCTCCTCGGAACGTTGGGAGTACCGAGGAGCTTGCGTCGAATCCCGAATGATCTAATCCGCGGCGCAGTAGGCTTGGAATCGCTCTTGGACGCGGGCGCGGAAGATCGCCTTTTCTTCGTCGTCGATACCATCGCGAGGGTCAACGCCGAGATCGGATAGACGGTCCGCGCGGGCTTGCTTGCGCTCTTCGCGATCCAAAACACCATCTTCGTTCGCGTCGTACTCGCTCAGAATCTCTTCACGGCGAGTCTCGCGGCGTTCTTGACGATGGGCGCGACGGGCCGAGCGCAGGGCGACGCGCTCTTTTCGGTCCAGCCTGCCGTCATTGTTGGCGTCGAACTTTTCGAGCAACGTTGCTTTGCGAGACTCGCAGCACGCGGCGATGTCGGTCACTGCGGCTTGAAGCTCTTCG
Source organism: Myxococcota bacterium (assembly GCA_028284955.1). GTDB lineage: Bacteria > Myxococcota_A > Polyangia > Polyangiales > Houyiibacteriaceae > JANQQS01. The sequence continues at coordinate 26,961 of JANQQS010000115.1, forward strand.
TCACTGAGTCCATCGGCATCGGCGTCGTAGGAGAAGAGAACCCGGGAAAATGCGCGGCGCAGCGGTCTCGGCGTGAGCATGAAACGTCGTTTGCGAGGACGGGCATCGCCACGGCGACCTTTTTCTGCCGCGCCCATCTCACGCTTTTCGACCAAACGTTCGGCGATCGCGCGAATCCGATCTTCGTCACAGAGCATGCCGGGGTGCTCATCGTCGATGACATCATCGACGGTGCTGGACGGCTCCGCATCGGCCATCTCTTCGTCGGCCATGTCTTCGACAAGGTCTGACGCGGTCGTTCCGACGTTGTCCGATTCGGAGCTGCATGCGACGAGCGAGAGCAAGAGTGCGCTTAGGGTAAAAGAAACGGTGTAGTGCATCGCGATCCTTCCTCGTTATCTATTTCTATTCGCAAAACCCTGCGCGAACGACCAAGCGTTCGCTCATGCGCGCGCTCGTCGTCGGGGGCTTTCGGGCGATAGACGAGATGGTCGAGACGAAGGTTCCCGCTGGGTCTATTTATTTTTTATTTTTTGCAGAATCCTTTTCTTTCTCGCCGCATTCTTTCTCGCCACATTCTTTTTCGTTTTCGAACGAGGCTTTGATGTGCTGCAATTGTGTAAATGACCCGAGGTGCTCGCGAAAGCTCTGCGGAAGAAGCGCGCCTTGTATTGCTGATCGAGCGATCTCAGGATGGAGATGTGGCGGCCTTTGAGTCGCTTGCAGCAGAGTTTTCACCACAGATTCGAAGATTCGCGCGTGGGTTTGTCGACTCGGAGGCCGACGACGTAGCGCAGGAGGCGCTGATCAAAGCCTTTCGCACGGTTCGTTCCTACCGCTTTGACGCGTCATTTCGAACGTGGCTGTTTCGGATTGTCCGCAACGCGTGCATCGATGCCGTCCGGCGACGCAAATCACATCGACGCAAACAACACGCGCTCGGGGAAGAAGTTGGCGTGGCAAACGCATCGGGAGGCCCCCGCCCGGATCGCGAACTGCTCGAGAGAGAACGTCACGAGCAACTATGGAGACTGATTCGCGCGCTTCCTCACCGCTTTCGTACGCCGCTTATTCTCTGTGATATTGAAGGCCTGTCGTATCAGGAAGCGGCTGCGATCGAACGGATACCTGTTGGGACGGTGCGATCTCGATTGGCTCGCGCGCGGCGGAAGCTACGGGAGGAATTGGCGCAAGCAGGAGAGTCGAATGATGAATGATTGCTCCCTGAGTCGCGACGCTGGAAAGTGGTACACTGAGGATGTGGTGGATGGGGCGCAGATGTGTGTTTTTGTCGTCACGCGGAACTTTTTCGCGTGGCGCTACGTCCCACTGACAACGCCCGTCCAACGGTTGGACCCGCGAAACAAGTACACGAAACGAGCAACGTCAGCCTCGATCGACATATGAGCAGCGCCACGAGACAGCCGCCGCCGGACGCACCGAGCGGCGTTTCCGATAGCGAGCTTCGTCAGCGTCTCGCGGAGCTGCGCCGAACGCCGAACCTTGAGTCTGATGCGTTCGACGCGAACCTTCGAAGTGCTTTACAACAGGCTGGCGAACCCGACGCACCACCATTGCTCGCTGCGGTTCGCGAATGGTTTTCCGGTCGGCCGTGGACTATGGGGGCGGTCACGGGAGCTGCAGCCACCGCCGCGCTCATATTCGTTTACCAAGGGCTCACCCATTCGAAGGATTCATCCACGGCGCTTTCGGCTGATGATGTTCCCGCGCTTCAGACTTCGGCGCAGCAAGCTTCATCAACGAGCTCGGACCGTGATGCGCCTTCCGGCGAAGAAACCTTGGATGCGACGACCCTGCCAAAAAACAAGGTCGCGCTCATTCGCTTCGAGTTTCGTTCGGAAGTTTCGATCGAGGACGCCGAGTTTCATATCGAGCTCCCGGAAGGCCTCGTATTCTGGTCGGAAGGTCGCGCTCTGGCCGACGCGAGTTTCTCTTGGACGGGAGCGCTTCAGCAGGGGAACAACACTGTCGTGACGGCGGTTCGAGCCAGTCGCGAAGGTCGCTATCGCGTGCTCGCCACGGCGTGGGTTGATGGCGAGCCTCTGATTCACGAAGTCATTCTTCACGTCGTGCCTTCGGAGGAGAACGGTGCGAGCTAGGTCCATGCAAGCGGCCGCGCTTCGAGTACCTCTTTTTTGGGGGGCGCTTGGTCTTTTCTCCGGGGCGCTCCTTTTTTCGGGAGCGGAGAGCGCACAAGCCCAAGGCAACCGCGAAGCTCAGCGTACGAACGAGGCAGCGCGCAAGGTGCCTCTCGTGCACGCGAAGAGCGCGAACACGCGAAGGGGAGCGGCGAATCGCAGGTCGCATGACCGGAGAAAACTCGAAATTCAGTCGCAGATCGGCATTGTCGACCCTCATGAGCCAATCGACGACATCATCAGTCGAGTGCGAGCGAGACGGGGATCTGGACGGTACCGCGAAATTCACCCCTCGCGGATCCGAGATCGTGCTGCAAACCAACCCCGACCTCGAAGGCCGGCGCGAGAAAAGGGAATGGGCAAGCCTTCTCCGAGGCGAGGGGATGCCATTGGGCGAGGGGATGCCATTGGACGCCGGGATAAACAGCGCGCGCCAACCAAAACGCGCCGCCGGATCGATCGCAATCGACGGGTGCCAGCACGACCGGCTCGCCCTCCCACGAAAAGGCGGTAGATCTGAGCAAGCTTGTGCGGCGCTCCATTCTGAAAAGCCAAGGCCCGCGCGAGAACCCGTAACCTGATGCGACACAGCAATCGCTCCGTCCAACGCTCGCCCGCTGACGCGGGACTGGCTGCCCTAGGGGCAGCAGTGGTGGGACTTATTGCGTTCGAATGGGTCGCGCCGCGTCGCTACGTTTCGGTCGGAGCGGCCCAGGAAAGCATCGAAGCAAGCGCCCAGGAAAGCACCGAGGAACCAGGAAGCGCAGCCGCAACCACGGAGGCTTCCAATGCAGCGCGAGAAGCCAGTACTGAATCGGAACGCGAGAGCGCGATCGAATCGGCAGTCGAAGCTTTTCGGAATGGAGACTTTTCCGCAGCTCTTGGTTTGTTCGATCAGGCGCTCGAGAAAGAGCCGCCTCATGCTTCCGGACGCATCCACTACAATCGCGGCTCCTGCTTGCTCGAGCTCGGTGAACTAGAACAAGCCAAGCGAGCTTTTGAGGCAGCCGCGTCCCGCGACCCGGAGCTGCGCGTACTGGCGATGTTGAGGGTGGCAGAAATTCATCACGCGCTCGGAGAGTACGAGGATGCGCGGAGTATTTTGCGATCCACGAAAGAGGCGTCGTCGGCCAGGCCGGAGCTGGCTAAACTCTGGGCCGCCATCGACGAAGAGCTCCGCGTCGTCAATCAGAGCCCAGCGAGAGAAGCGGTTCCGGGCGAAACAGAGAGCACCGCGCGTCACACAGGGCCTTGGTCGGCAGGGCTCTTGGTGGAGATGGGCGGCGGCTATGACAGCAACGCGTTTCAAGTAGGCCTATCGGGAACCGCGGGACTTATCACCGGGCTCAGTCCGGAGGGTAGCGGCTACGGGAGCACCACCGTCGCCGCGACCTTATACCGAACCCTCAATGCGCGTAGTGAGTGGGAGCTCGGATACGGAATTTCGCAGCTCGTGTATCCACAGGAACGTTTCGACGAGTTGAGCCTTCAGATTCAGACGTTGAACACGGGGCTCTACTATGAGCTCTCGCCCAAGGTTGCGGTTCGGAGCGAGCTTTTGGGAAGCCTCGTATTCGCCGGTCTACGTTCATTCGACGCCGCAGATCTCGAAGGCGGATTGCGGCTTTCGGTGCACCTCTTTCCGCATGACCGATGGCAAACCGATGTGGCGCTGTCTGCACTCGGCGTCCTCAATCTGGGCGACGCATTCGCGTTTCTTCGAGGTCATCGTGTGCGCGCGGACATTCGAGAGCTGTACCGCTGGGGAGAGCAGCCCACGCGCGGTTCAGTCGAGGTTGGGGTAGGTTACCGAGCCTATACGCAGGGAACACAGCGCGATTCCACCGAACCCAGCACGGAAAGCGAAGTTGTCGAGCGGCTCTGCGCTGGGCGCTGCACGCCTTTTTTGGGCATTCCTCTGGCCTACGACGCCCCGACAGCCCACCTTCGCTTGGGCTTGACCCTATGGGAGCAGGTTCATTTGAGCATGGGCACGGAGCTCGGGTGGCGGCTTTATCGAGGCTCGGTTTCGGAAGGATGGGTGACGCCGAGTGACGTGGTGATTCGCACAGGGGAAGCGCGTCGACGCGACATCCGCTTGACGACGTCTGCCGAAGCGAGCGCCCGCATCGTGCCCGATGCGTTCTTGGATCTTCGCTATACCTTTACTCTGAATGCATCGAGTCTTTCGGATACGGATTTCGGAACCACCGGGAATCTGGCGGACTACGATTTTCGGGCGCACACGATATCCCTATTCTTGCGATGGGAGCCGAAGCTCGGCCCGTTCGGGTAGAGATTGATTGAACTGCGGTTTCGTGTTCTGCTCACCTTTCAGGGGGAGCATTCGCGAAACGGGGGACAGGCATGCCGCAGGCACTAGCGAAGAAGAAGAAGCCAAAAATACGCGCTCCGCATTTTTGCGCGTTGCCCGAGGTCAAACCACGCCGGTTTGAGGCGGGGGTTCATCCGCGCCGCGCCGCAGCGATCTTGGCGCTGGACAAAAAGTGGGTGAACCAAACGGCGCTGCACTATTGTTTTTTGGAGTCTTTCGCTGGACCGCAGGCGCAACAAGATGTGGTCCGCGCGGCGTTTGAAGAGTGGGCCCAACTTCCGATTGGTCTACAGTTTATTGAAGTAGACGAGCCTGGCGAATCTGAGCTTCGCATCGGGTTCGGAGCTGGCGAAGGCAGCTGGTCGTACGTGGGGCGCGACTGCTTGAGCATTGGTCCATCTGAGCGGACGATGAATTTTGGCTGGGATTTGACTCAAGATTCTGATACCGCGCTGCACGAAATTGGGCACGCATTGGGCTTGCCGCATGAACATCAAAACCCAAACTCGGGCATTGTATGGGACGAGGCCGCGGTACTCGAAGCGCTGGCCCAGCCCCCCAATAGCTGGAGTGAAGAGCAAACGCGCTGGAACATCTTGCGCAAGCTTAACCCGGCCGAGGTTGAAGGGTCGAAATGGGATTCCAACTCGATCATGCACTACCCGTTCGAAGCGGGCATGATCCTCGAGCCGAAGAAATATCGAACCCAGCCGCTGATTCCTGAAGGGGGCCTGTCTCGGCAGGATATTCGCTGGGCGAAGAAGTTTTACCCAGCACGAAAGCGATCTCGGCAGCTGCACATGCTCGAATCAGAGCGCCTCGACATCAACCCTGGCGAGCAGGTGGATTTCGAACTCAATGTACCGACCTCGGGCGAATACCGGATTCAAACCTTCGGTATCTCCGACATGGTGATGGTGCTATTCGAAGTTGTCGACGACACTCCCCGCTACATGAGCGGCGACGACGACAGCGGCTACGCCACCAACGCGAGCATCGAAGCGCGCCTCAGGCCCGAGCGAACGTATATTCTGCGACTGCGCCTCTACTACGAAGACCGCGCCGGAGAAACCGCCGTCATGATGTGGCCATGCTAAGTCAGCTTCGCTTCACGGCCTTCACGCGGAGGCGCACGTAATCTGCGTACCAAGTGCCGTCGCTGTCGCATAAGGTCGGTCGCAGAAGTTCGGTCACCTCTCGTCTTGCTGGTTCGCGAAGCGGTTCGGGGAGTCGATTGATCATGGCTCCGCCTAGGGTTGTGAGCCAGCCTTCCATTCCTTGCGGGAGGCGGGTGAGTCTCGGAACGAGCTCGATGCGTTCTACGCGAAACCTCTCTTCTTCGAGCATTTTTTGATAGAGCGGGGGGCTCGGGAAAAACTTTGGGACGCTATCGTCGACCTCATGCTGGCGGAGCACCGCGCGCATCGCGGTCACGATCGCGGCGATGTTTCCGAACCCTCCGAACTCGGCAACGAACCTGCCCTCAGGCTTGAGCGCGCGATAGACGCCTTGAAGTACGCGCCTCGGTTCCAACATCCAGTGCAACGCCGCGTTCGAAAACACCGCGTCGAACTCTCCTTCGAAATCCAGCGCATGGGCGTCCATGAGCCGCCCGTCGATTCCGAGCGAACGAGCTGAGCGGATCATACTTTCGCTCGCGTCGACGCCGACGGCCTCCGCGCAGGATTCTGCCAACGTGCGCGTCAAGGCTCCATCCCCGCAGCCGAGATCGAGTATCCTTTCCGAAGCTTCGGGGGCAAGCCACTCCAGGATGATGCTTCCTAGTTCGGCAACGTAGGCCGCGTTGCGCCGGTATTCAGCGGCATCCCATCGCTGAAGATTTTGTTCCATGCGGAAACGTTTAGCACGCGATCGGGGGGGTAGAATACGAGGAACCTCGCGAGACGACGCTCTATGTTCCAGACGCCCGCAATCGTCGTTCGTCGCTTGCGTGGCGATGGGCCCAGTATTAGCGTCAAGACCCGAAGGGTCGCCATAAGCTCCCGTAGCTCAGCAGGATAGAGCAACGGTTTCCTAAACCGTAGGTCGCACGTTCGAATCGTGCCGGGAGCGCCCACGTGGAGGTGGCTAGAGTGCTCGAATCGCTTCGTTTGTAGGCGAGAGCGCATTTGTCCGACGTAGTGGCTGATTGCCGCCGATGATGGACGCCGGACGGTTGCCGCGCAGTTCCAACTGACGAACCACCTCCCGTTTGAACTCTTCAGTAACCTTTCTTCTTTCTTTTTTCCCAATGGTCGAGCTCCCAGAGCCATCTTGGCCCCTCGGGCTCTCTCCATCAAATCCGGGCAGGCTCAAGTCGAGCAGGCTCGGCATCCGAAGTGCCCACGTCGTATCAAACGACGATTCAACTTTTGGGGGACACGTTGCTGACTTCGAATACTCCACATCGTATGGTCCAGAGGAGTATATGCTCGGACCCTTTCACGAAGCGATCGTGTACGTTGACGAGAGTGGCGACCATGGCCCGGTGTCGCAGGATTACCCCGTGTTCGTTCTGGCCTTCTGCATCTTCGACAAGAGCGACTACGCCGAGAACACAACGACTCGTGTACAACGCTTCAAGTTCAAGTATTTTGGGCACGATGCTTTGGTGCTGCACGAACGCGACATTCGGAAGGAGCAGCCGCCGTTCGATATTCTTCGCCGACCGGGAGTGCGAGATGCCTTCTACGAAGATCTCAATCGTCTTATCGAGGAGACTCAGTTCACACTCGTGGCCGCGGCGATTCGAAAAGACAAGATCGGCGGTTCTGTCGATGTGTACTCGTTGGCGATGGAGTTCGGTCTGGAGCGTATCGCTCTTCACTTCAATCTGAAGCCAAACGATCCAAAGCTCCACGTTGTTTGCGAGAGTCGAGGAAAGCGAGAAGATGATGAGATGGAGTTGGCGTTCAGGCGTATTTGTGCGGGCAGCAATTTTCGAAATCTAGTTTTGCCGTGTGACCTAGTGTTCGCGAGGAAAGAGCGAAGTCATGCTGGCATGGAGTTCGCCGATCTTATAGCTCGCCCCATTGGGCGACATGTACTTCAGCCGCAGCAAGCCAACAGAGCCTGGGACATCCTGGAAAAGAAGTTTCGACGCGGGCCAAACGGTGGGGCACGTGGGTGGGGGCTCAAGGTGTTCCCTTAAAACGAAACGCCCCGGCAACACCGAGGCGAAGCGCCGACCGAGCCAACCCAGTCCACTACTTAAGGTGGGCAGGATGACGCAATCTGTCAAGAGAGGAGAACCAACGGCCCGTTCTTGCTTTTTCCATGGCTTGTGCAGCTCGGACCGGATCAGCGTCAATGAAGCGGTGGTTGGTTCAGGCTACAACAGCTCGCCGCAGTTCAATCATGAGTTTAAACGGGTCACAAAGCGCACGCACTCCATACAATCTCAGCGCGTGGGTTGTCGAACTTCGTTCCGTGACGTGACATGTCTAGCCCGCGCGATATCGTGGGTGCCGGAACCTATCCATGGGCGCGCGAAAGAAGTGTAAACCTTCAAGCCAGCAAGCTTCGTCGTTTGTTGTGGGCCTTGCGACCATCGTTGCCACGACGATGATCGCGCAACAAATCGCATCCAAAGCAATTCGTGACGGCTATTTTCTCGATCAGTTCGATGTCACGCTGCTGCCTGTTGCCGTGATCGCCGCGTCGATCGCGTCGTTTGCTTCGGCATTCGTCTTCGGACGGTTTATCTCGAAGGTTTCGCCGTTCGCTGCGGTTCCTATCTTGTTTGCGGTACACGGGGCTCTGTTCTTGGCAGAATCAGCTCTCGCAGCAGCCGCCCCCCGGGTGGTGGCCAGTCTTCTCTATCTTCATACGGCGGCGTTTGGGGGCGCAGTCGTTTCTGGTTTTTGGTCGGTCATCAACGAGCGTTTCGATCCGTACACCGCACGCCAAGTGATGGGAAAGATCGCCGGGGGTGCGACGTTTGGTGGCTTGCTTGGCGGCGCGCTCACTTGGTTCTTCTCGCAGTTGCAGGTACCTACCCTCCTGGCGGGACTCGGCGCGGCGAACTGGATCTGCGGCCTTGTAACGCTGATGATGATCCGAACTTCATTGAATGAGCCGGCGACTTCTGGACAAGAACCGCGTGTGGCAAAAGACCGTTCTGACGTGCCGGCTCCTGTTCGCTTATTCGACGGAATTTCGGTCCTGTTGAAGGATGCGTATCCACGCAATATCGGGTTGCTTGTCCTTTTTGGAGCCGCGACAACCTCGCTCGTCGACTATGCGTTCAAAGCCGATGTGAGCGCTGATAGCGAGTCGCTCGTTGGTTTCTTCGCGATGTTTTATACCGCGACCGGCGTGTTGACGTTTTTGGTTCAGACGTTCGCCACCCATCGGGTTCTGAAGCGAGCTGGCGTGGTTTCGACGGTGGCTGCGTTTCCGATCGTGATCGGAGTTGGGCTGTTCGTGGCGGTCTTGTTTCCTTCGCTTGTCGTTCTCGTCGCGGTTCGTGGCGCCATGATGGTGGTGGAAAACTCTTTTTACCGTTCTGGCTACGAACTGCTTTATACGGCGGTCCCTAAAAGACAAAAGCGAAGCGCGAAGATCCTCATTGATCTCGGCGCTGACCGGATCGGCACGGCGATAGGAAGCGGAATGGCATTAGCGCTTGTTGCTATCGCGGCCGCCTCTGTTAACCGCCTGCTTCTCGGCATTGCACTTACGGTGGCGCTCGCTTTGCTGGCGGTGTTGTTCCGGCTGCGTGCGGAGTATTTGACCTCGCTCGCGCATCGGATCCGCCGCTCCACCAACTCAGTGCCGCCACCAGATCCGTCTGCTGGCGGCACCCGCGCGCTCGCGAACACCTTCGTAGATGGTTCGTTCGCGTACCCTTCCAGCGATACGCCATCGTCGTCAACAACTCCAGGGCACGAAGCGACGACGCCTGATCTGTCTCACGAAGAGCTCATGGCCATGGTGTTCGTGCGCGCCGAAGCAAAGAAGTCGAAAGCTACGTCCAGCTACTCATCAGTGAGCTCGTCATCCAGCTCAGTGCGCTTGTCATCCAGCTCAGTGCGTTCGCCATCCAGTGAGGCCGAACCCGTTTCGTTGCTCGCGACCCCACTTGCCCAGTTGTTGCGGAGCCCCTCCGTCGACGACAAACGGTGGATGGCATTGTGCCGCCAGGCTCCCCAGGTTGTCGGACAATTGAGCGATGTGTTGCTCTCCGCACGTGAAACCATCGTGACGCGCATTCGGTCGGCCGAGCTTCTTGCCACCGTTCCGGCTCACCGTGTGGTGTCCGCGCTCGTCGAGGCTCTATCGAGCGACGAGTTTCGCGTGCGACGTTCGGCGGCGATCGCGCTGGTTCGGATCGTTCGACAACGGCCATCACTTGCCCCCAACAAGCGGTTGCTTTCCGAACTGGCGATCGCCGAGCTTAGGCGACCGGCGCGAACGCAAGAAGAGGACACTGCGTATGAGCTCACCTCCTCGTTTCGCAGCGACGCGCGAGGACAGCAGCTGGCGCCGAGTTTAGAACTCGTCTTCTTGCTGCTTTCGATCGCCGGCGACGAGGCAGCGCTGCGACTTGCGCTTGATGCGATTACGTCGAGCGACGCAGCGGAGCGAGGCACGGGGCTTGAGTATCTCGATAACTTGCTTCCTGCGAATGTGCGGTCTCAGATTCTTGGTCTCGTGGAGCATCCCGAGCGGACCCGAGCCAGTCACCATTGGCCCGCGGATACCATCGCCTCCATTGCTGCTCGAATTCGAATGAAGAAGATCGGCGTCAGCCAAGCGAGGCAGGAATACCGTCGGTTTCGACAAGCGGAATATTCTCGCGCGGACAAGGCTTTAGAGCTCTAACTCGCGCGGACCAAATTGACGCCATTCTCTTGGGTGCTGGTCATGATTTCACGATGCTCAGTCCACCAAACACGTGCGTCATCACTGCTCCATGTTTCGTCGTTGGCGCACGCGAGGAGCAAATCTCGCAATGCATTTGCATCGCGAGGACGCGTCGCAGGGTCCTTGCGGAGGCACTGCATCATCAAGTCATCGAGAGCCCGACTGCCAGAGGAGGGTGGCTCCGGAATCGTTACAAGGTGGTCGCTCAAAATTTCTGCCAAGTCGCCGTTCGAAAACGGAGGTTCGCCCGTGGCCAAGAAATAGGCGGTGGCGCCGAGTGCATACACGTCGCTCTCCGGAGAAAACCCAGCTTCATCGACGATAACCTCCGGGGCGAGGTAGAACGGAGTCCCGGTCAGTGTCGATCTCTCTCGGGTGGATTCCTCTTGGTCCGCGGCCTTGGCCAGGTCATGGACCAAACCGAAGTCGAGCACCTTTAGTGTATCGAATTCTCCTCCGCGCTCGCATACCATCAGATTCGAGGGCTTGATATCTCGATGGACCAAACCACGCCGATGAGCTTCGCTAAGTGACCCCGCGGCTTGCATGAGCAGGTGGACGATCCTCGTCGCGGGCATTGGGCCGGTTCGCGCTACGATCTGTTCGAGTGTTGCTCCTTCGACGAACTCCATCGCGAAATAGAACACGCCATCCGGAGTTCGGCCGTAGTCGTAGATTTCGACGGTGTTCGGATGCGTGAGGCCGCTGGCGATTTGAACTTCCTGCTGAAAGCGCCCGCGTGCAGTCGCTTCTGTGGCGTCTTTGAGCAACTTGATGGCGGTCGGCCGGTTGAGCAATGCGTGCTTGGCTAGATAGACCTCGCCCATTCCGCCGCTTCCGATCCGATTTTGCAGCTCGTATTGGCCAAGCTTCGTCGCCGCTTGAACGCTGATTTGTAGGCCGTAGATGATATTGGAAGTGAGCGTGGTGACGACCACCACGACCACGCCGAACATCGCCAGCCAGATCGAAGCCACAAGACTATTTTCGACGTTCGACTGCAACGTAAGCCCGACGAGACCGAGCATCGACAGCGATCCGACGACGGCGGTTCCCACCGCCGGGCTCGGAACCAACGAGGACCGAAGTACCAACACGATCGTGACGGCCAATATGGCATACACCGGAGATTCAGGCCGAGGAACATCGACCAACCCAACCGTGATCCAGATGTAGTTTCCGTTGAGCAACAACGTGACCACGGCCTGGATGAGAACCGCCACATAAAAGCGCGGCAGCGTTTGTCGAACGTAGATCCAGATGCCGCCATTGATCAGCGTCCAGACCCCCATTTGCACAAGAATTTCTTCTTGCCTCTCGTACTGGTTGCTGTCGATTCCCGATAGTCTCAGCCCGGCTGCACCCACCCACAAGAACAGGTTCATCAAAAAGGTGACCTTGAGGTACAGCTCAACCCTGCCTGCAAACGCGGAATCCATTCCGCCCGACAGACCGAGTTTCCTTCTGGCGGACGAGGAATTAGTGGACTGGGACTGAGTGCTCATCCCGCTCCTCAACAATCGTTTTCATCCCCACATAGTTCATCCCCACATAGTTCATCCCCACATAGTTCGTCGCGGCATGGTTCCGTCGGGACATGGTTCCGTCCGGGCGTGGTTCCTTGGTCATGTCTAATCGGATGTATCGATCTCTTCACGATTTCGAAACCGTAGGTCACACGTTCGATTCGCGCCAGGAGTGCTTTTGTTTCGTCGCGCGCGCGCGATTCGTCTAAAATACTCGGTTGTTGACACTTCGGTGGAATATGCTCATCGCGGCGTCGTTGTTCGTGGCGTGTCGTCCCGGCCCGCCCACGCAAACGGTGGTGTGTGTCTATAGCGAAGCGCGGACGGCGGCGCTGGCCGACGAGCTCGAAGTCGTCGTGCGAGATGCCGAGGGCAACGAACAGCGACGCCAGGCGCAACCTTCCGACGACTTCGAGTTTCCTGCGCGCATTCCCCTGGTCCCCAAAAGCTCAGCATCCTCGGGGTACCACGTAGAGGTCGAGCTACGCGGCGGAGGCATGGTGATCGGCCGTAGCTTGGCGCGTGGTGCCTATCAGAATGGGCAACTTATGGCGGAACGCATCTGGTTTTTGGATGCTTGCCTCGAAACCGACTGCGCAGCGGGTGAGCGCTGCGTGATTCAGAGCGGAGAAGCGACCTGTGTAGAAGCGACATCGTCCGCGGTGCGCGTTGAGGAGCGCAGTTTTGAAGCGTCGTGCCCCGCGGACGGAGGATGCTCCGGTGGGTGCGACAATCCGTGCGAGTCCTGTGTGGATGGCGCGTGCGTGCCCCGCCCGGAAGGGAGCGCTTGCGGTCCCTGCGCTGAAGATCGCTGCGTCGCCGGGACTTGTGTGACGCGAGAACCGGGGTCGAATGCGATTTTGGCGCTGTATCGCTTCACGGAGGAGGAGCCGGCCAACGTTGTTCGCGACGCGGTGGGCGCTTTCGACGGGCTCATTCGCGGCGAACCGGAGTTCGTGGAGGACACGCCGAAACTTTGTGGCGCGGCGATTCAGTTCCCCATCGGTGCCGGGACCTTCGTGGAGATTCCTGACGATCCAGCGTGGGATATCGAGGATGGCTCGGTAGACTTTTGGGTGCGCTCAAGCCCGCAGGGGGCAGGGGCGCACCGTGGTTTGGTTTCGCGAGACGCAGATTTTTCAGAACTCCCGGGTCATTTTGGGGTGTATCTGGACACCGAAGATCGGATCGTGGTGCGCATCCAATCGACGAACGACAGAATGGTGCTTTGTTCTGAGGAGACTCTCGAAACGAACCGATGGACTCACGTGGCCATCAACTTTGGTCGACCTGAAGGCGAGCTGTTTATCGATGGCGTCGAGGTAAGCGAGGCGTCTTCGGGCAGACAGATCAGAGCTCCTTGGGTCACCAATGAAAATTTTCGTATCACCTGCGGCGAAGGAAAAACCCTCGGGCTTGGCATTACTGGAAATGACAACCCTTGGGTGCTTGGAGCGAGTTCTCACGTTTCGGCAGAGGGCGCAGCGGAGCCCATCCAATGGTTTACCGGAGGTGCCATGGATACCTTGCACATCAGCGCGGTGCGCCGCGATTTCGCTTCTATTTTTGCGGCGGAATGATCCTCTATTGGATCACGGGACGCGCAATGTGCTCGTGACCCCGAACACATCGTCTTCGAGCGCTTCGACATTCGAACGGCGGATTAAGAAACCTGCGCTTAGCGCCGCCGCAATCACGACGCCTGCGACTCCCACCCACAACCACGGAGATCTACGTAGCGGGCGATCGGCCTTTGCATCTGCATTCGGCGCCGGAGGACCTCGGCCTTTGTTCGTACTCTGGAGCGCGGGATCGGGTGCCAACCAGACCGTGCGTCGCGCTCCGGCGCGTACTTCGATCTCTCGCCGGCTCATTCCGCCGCCTTCAAACTGCGCGGTCACGCGATGGCGCCCCGGGTCGACTCTCAACTCGAGACGTCGGTTGTTGGTCATCGTGCCGCGGTGGATTCGGTCCACCACCACGGTTGCGGAGTCGGCGATCCGGGTCTTCAGCTCTAGAGTGGCAAGAGATTCTCTTGCTTGGTCTTGAAGCTGCGCTACTTGGGTTCGTTGTGTTGGGTCGAGATTGCCGTACTTGAGCTCCAGCAGATCTGTAAACACAACAAGCGCTTCGGAAAAGCGGTCCGCCGAAGAAAGCGCGACCCCAAGGTTGAACGCCGTGCCCGCATTGCGGACGAGATCGAGCGATCGACGAAGTGGCGCGACCGCGTCTTGAGGTCGCTCCGAATGCAGCGCTCGTCGTCCTTCTTCGAAGAGCGCGCGGGCTTGCTCTTGAACTGTTTCGTCTTCTGGCTTCCTATTGTCCGGCAGCAGAGGTTCTTGCCCGAACGCGAGCGAGACTGCTCCAAACGACAGCAATGTTCCGAACCACAGCCATGTGACGAGAAACCAGCGCATGTTCATTGCCAATCCCACGACGGCAACGCGCCGCGTTCTTGTTTCGCTGGCTTTGCCGGCGAAGATGGCTGGTCGGATGACGACGAACGCCTCCGCTTCATTGCGCGCCGGGGTTTGGTGGTCTTGCGGCGCCTGCGCTTCACCGGTTTTGCCTCGAAATCTTGCTCGTTCGCCGAGCGCGGCGCGGTCGAGGCTGTTTCAGAGGTTCGCGCGGACGGCTCGATCTCCTGCTGAACCGACGAAGCTCTAGAGTTGTCGGAATCTCCGCGCAACACCTTCTGATCCAATCTCTCCGCACGACCACCTGCTGTCGCATTCGTCGAATAAAGCATCCGGTATCCAATTATGCCGATCGCGGCTCCGAGCGCGATCATCAACGCGAGCGAGAACACGCGTCGCGGTTCCCATGCCTCGCGAAAAGGCCAAACGTGAAACGATCGATCCTTGGGTGATTCGCTCGGCTCTGCCTGCTGCGAGGCTTGCCGCGACGCTTGGTGAATGGCTTGCACCAAGCGCGTTCGGTCTTCTGCGCATAGCTCGGAGACATAGCTTGATACCGAGACACATTCATGAATCGATTTCTCATCGTGAATCATGTCGCCCAGGCGCTCGGCGACTTCATGTGCTGTCCGAGGACGAAATTCAGGTTCTTTGGCGAGCATTGACAGCAGGAGTTCAACCAGCGCATCGCTCACATCTTCTCGCTCTTCCCCGATATCAGGAGCTGGCTCAAGAAGACAACGGCGCGCCCCATCCACTTTCCCACCAGACGGGTAGAGCCGTCTGCCGGAGAGCAATTCGTAGAGCACAATGCCCAATGAAAAAATATCGGTGCGCCGCTCGACCTCGCGATACATGAGTTGCTCCGGCGCCATGTATCCAAATTTTCCCTTGATCACTCCAGATTGAGTATGCGTTTGTCGACCCACCGCTTTCGCCACTCCGAAATCAGTGACCCGTGTGATTCCGTCAAAACCAACCAGCAAGTTGTGCGGGGATACATCTCGATGCACCAAACCCAGCGGCTCTCCATCGTGCGCACGCAGCTCATGAGCGGCGTGGAGCCCAGACGCTGCTTGTTGCGCGATTTGTAGCGCTACATGAACGGGAATACGTCTCGACTGCTCTGTGGCACGCTTGATCAACACCGAAACCGAAACCCCCTCAACAAACTCCATGGCGAGGAACGGTCCTCCAGCATCCACCCCGAGATCGACCACGCTTACGACATGAGGGTGTCGTACAAGGCCTGCCAAGCGTGCCTCATCCATAAACATGGTGCGCACGTCGGGGTCTTTAGCGAGATGCGGATGCAGTCGCTTGATGGCGTAAATGCGTTCGAAGTCGCCGTTTCGGCGCACGCCGAGATAGACCGTCCCCATTCCCCCGGAGGCGATCTCGCTCAACAGAGTGTACGCGGTGTGGCTCTCGGTGGTGCGCGGGAAGGAGTAGTCCACGGTACTTCGACATTCTATTATAGGGATCCGCTACCCTGGTAGCCACGATCGTCATGCGGGACAGTCTAGTCGCAAGGGTTCACGAATGTGCGCTGCAGGCCGAGGGCGGAGATTTTCGTCGGCTACCGCCGTTACTCGTGCAACTTCGCGAGCAGTTCGATGTGAATGGCGATCTTGAACTCCGTGCTCACGCGCAGCGGCTCGAAGGGTTGCAGCAGCTGGCAGGGGTTTTGGAGACAGAACCTATCTCACCCGAGGAGTTCCAGGTCTATCGGACCGCTTCGAGATCGGCGCGCCGCGCAGCGTCTCTCGCGCTGGTACCTCTCGAGCGGATGAGTGTGTTGCAGTTTGATGGGGCCGTGCTTCAGCGCCTGGTCGAAGTCCATCGTTCGCTCCTCGAAGGCATCGAACACGCACCTGAGGAGCGCGTGCATCTGGAGACCGCGGGTCACTGGGCGGCCTTCTATGCCGGAACGCCGGCCCATGAAACGGAGCTGCGAACGCTTGAGCGACGCTGCGCAGAGCTTGCCATGGCCAGCTTGGTCATCGAGCTCGCTTGTCTACGCGCCTTAACCGCTATGGGCGAACAGGACCTTGAGCGTGCGGTGGAACAAGCCAGGCGAGCCTCGCGAATGGCGCGTACTGAATCGAAGCCGCAAAGCGAATACCTTGCCAATGTCGTGCTCGCTCGCTTGCGTCGCATGAGCGAACGGCCGCATCTCGCAACGCGAATCCTAGGTGCACTGCGCGCGACCGCGCCACCCGCGTGGCACGCCTGGATTGATTGGGAACGTTTTTTCGCCGGGGTCCTCGAGCCGAACTACGATGTGCCGACAGGTCAGTTGAACGCTTTGCTCGATGCTGCGCGGCAAGGCCACCGAGAACGGTTTGATACGCTACAGGAATCGTTGCTGCGCGCGTGCGTGCATTGCGCGTTCGCGCAGGACGACGTTTGCGCCTTGCTGATCGGCATCGATCCTGGCTTCGAACCTCGAGCTTTCTCCGAAGCGCTCCGGTCGCAACAAGACGCCTGGCGGGCAGGAATCTCTGAGATGCCTCCGTTTGGCATCCGTAGCGCGTGCGCCCGTCACCGCGTGACAAGCGACGACGCGATCGCATTTGTGCACGCTGACGCGAGCAAACATCGTGCGGTGCGTTTGCTTTCTCCAGGGCTCGGCCTGGTGGACGAATCGGTACCGCGACTTCCCCAGCGGCCGCGCCGCCGAGGGCGTGCGGAGACCGCGTCGGCGGCGCTTCTGCTGGCGGGACCACAAGGTCTCGAAGACGCCGCGTTGTTCGAGACGGTCTATGGTTTCGCATATCGGCCCGAGACGCACGAAGGCACGTTTTCCGTCATGCTGCACCGGATGACGAAATGGCTCGGCGACCATGCAACTCTGCAGCGTTCTCAGGGGCGAGTCGCGCTCGATTGCCAGCGCGAGGTGATCGTTCCCGACCCGAGGTGCGCGCAAAACGATGAAGATCGAATCGCTGCCGCGATGGCCCACGCCGGGCCGATGCGCGCAGGGGATATCGCGCAGCAGGTCGAACTGCCGCTTCGTACCGTGCAACGCGCGCTTTCGCGTCTATCCAGCGAGGGCGAATGCACGGTCGAGCGGTCTGGCCGAGTGGTTCGATATCACGTGGAGGATACGACGTTTTCAGAGCCCACTTTGTTTTAGAGCAGTGGCCTTTTGGCCCGACCGCGGCTTACCTCCTCGCTCTCTCCCTGCGAAAGGCTCGGAGCCTTCCTCAGTCGTTCGCTGTGGGGGCGCTCGCGCTCAGACCAAAATTCCACTGCTCTATGAGATGCTCCTTGCGCTGCAATCAGCCCAGCTGATCACTGCTCTGGAGCAGTGTCTGCTTGCGTTGATCGAAATCACGCAGCGTAAAGACATTCGACGAACTCCCTGACAACCATGTCACGTGCCTCCTGGCGGGGGAGTTTGGGTGAATCGGCGGGGTCGTACCCCGACGAGAGGGTCTGGGTGCCAGACCCTCAGGCAAACTGATCAGCGCTCTAGCTTCGGGCGATGGCGGTGCACGCCGCCCGCGCAATAGCTTCCCGGAGCGCGTCGTCGTGTACGGTGGCGAGGGCCCGGCCGACGTCCTCGGGAAGTTGTTTGAGAGGCACCGGTGCGCTCTTGGAGCGTTCATTCGTCACGCGGATCGGTCTCGGAGGAAGCTTCGCGACTCGGTAGCGGATGGCTTGCACGATCGCTTGAGGAACCTGCTTTCGAATTTTCGCGAGAAACGTATCGTTCAAGAACGATAGCTCTTGCGCCCAGGCGGAGCTCGAGACGTGAACGGTGAGCACGCCGCGCCGAAGCTGGACGGGGCGGGCATGTCGCGCCACGCGGTCGGGCACGGTTCGATACCACCAGCCGAACACGCGAATTCCGCGCATCGACTCTCGCCCCGACATCACGTTCGAGAGCACGTCGTCAATACGCAGGGGGTGAAGGTTTTTTCGGCGCCGCATGAGAGCTCAAGGGTGGCAACAAGCGTAACAGGGCTTACACAAATTCCCAAGGCGCGAAAACGCATCGCGTGACCTCGTAGAAAGCGTCCGGTAATCTTGTCGGGTGCTCAACGTAGACGAGTTTGAGAGCGTCTTTCGGGCAGCCGACAAAAAGCAGTTTCATGTAGACCCCCCAGCGATTGAGCGCGTGCTTGTCGTGAGCGACGTCGAAGGCGAAGAGGAGCAACATTATCTCCGCGCCATCCAAACGCTCCTCGGGCCCCTGGGCGACGATATCGCATGGGTCACGCGCGGAAAGGGAACGTGGTCGGGGGTCGAAGAACTCCTGCACGAGACCCGCGACATCGCGCCCGACATGGTCGTCGCCTATCGAAATCTCTATTCGGATGCGTGGGGCTGGTCCTACAGCCTTGGCGTCTATCTCAGCGCGCTCACCCGCGGCACGCCGCATCCCGTTCTCGTGACGCCCAATCCGCACGCTTCGCGCGAACGAAACTGGTACGGCGCCGGCTCCCGCAGCGTCATGGTGATCACCAATCACCTAACGGGAGACGACCGGCTCGTAAACTGGGGCATCCGGGCGTGCCACCCTGAAGGCAGCCTTCGCGTGATGCATATGGAAAACGACCAGGTCTACGCGCGATACGTCGAGGCGATTTCAAAAATTCCCGAGATCGATACCGAATCCGCAAGCGAACAAATCAAGACCCAGCTGGTGCGTGAGCCCACCGACTACATGGATACGGTTCGACAGTATCTAGCCCGCGCACGAACGTCGATGCAATTCCATGGAGAAGTCGCGATGGGTCATCGCGTCGCAGATTACAAGCAGCTGATCGAACGGCACAACGTCAACCTACTGGTTTTTCCTACGCTCGAAGAAGACTGCATCGCGCTCGACGGTATCGCCTATTCGCTGGCCGTCGAGCTCGTCGACACGCCGCTGCTGATGATTTAGCGCATGCATCATCCTCCCTCCACCGCGGTCAGCGTCGTATTTCTCTTCGTCCTCGTCGGCATGGTGGTCGCGCTAGCTCTCGAAGAGCGAATCCACGCCAAAAAATCGTGGATTACGGGAGTCTTTGCCGCGCTCAGCCTTGCCCTCGGCCACGCCTTCAATGTGCTTCCGTTCGGGCCGCTCGAAAACGTTCTGCACGAGAAGTTCGCGCTGCCGGTGTACATTCCTGGCGTCGATTGGGAAGTCATCGCGATCATTCTCGGCTCGAGCCTGTTCGTCGATGTAGTGGGCAAGTCGGGCGTGTTCACCTTTATCGCGATCCGGTTGACCAAATCTTCCGAGGGCGACCCCTGGCGCTTGCTCACGCTCTACGGCGTGATGACGGTGCTCTTTTCAGCCTTGCTCAACAACGTCACCGCCATGATCATCGTCGGCTCGCTGACCGCGGTCTCGCTGGAAAAGCTGGGTCAACAAAAACGTCTCGTGGGTTTCCTGATGATCGAGGGATTGCTCACCAACGTCGGTGGTCTGCTCACCCTGATCAGCTCGGTGCCAAACATTATCGTGGGCAACGCCGCCAACATCAGCTTCGTTTCGTTCTTTGTCAAAGCTGCACCCTATGTCGCGCTGGCCACCGCAGCAACGATCTGGATGGGCCGACGGCGTTATGAAATCGAACCGCTCGCGAGCGCCGAAGAACGGGCTCAGGCGTCGGAGCTGATCTCGACATTCGACGAGCGCGACGGGATCGATTCCATGCGCTTTTTTTGGTTCTCTGCTGGCATGCTGGCTGCATTTATCATCTGCATCGCGGCGAGCTCGGTGCTCGAATACCCGCTCGGCATGGGCGCAGTGGCGATGGCCTTCGGCATCATCATGCTGGCTCGCTACAAGAGCACCGTTGACCGCTTCTATCGCGCGCTCGACTGGGACCTGCTGCTCTTTTTTATCTTCCTCTTCATCGTCATCAACGTCATGGAGCATGCCCACGTGCTCGCCCTCATCGGTCACGTCGTAGAAGACATGATCAGCATGAACGACACGCTCTCAGGGCTCGGCACCGCCGCTACCTTGGTCAGCGCAGCCGCATTCAGCGCCGTCACCGACAATATTCCCCTCGCCGCGATGCTCGCCAAAATCCTCGCGCAGCTTCCTGACCTCGGCGACTCTCGTCTATGGTGGAGCGTGATCTTCGGCGCCAACCTCGGCGGCAACATCACCCCCATCGGCTCTGCAAGCACCGTCGTCGCCGTCACCCTCATGCACAAACACGGCGCGCCCATGCCCTTCGCCAAATTCGTCCGCGATGCCGCCGGCTTCGCTGCCCTGCACATCGCGCTCGCTGTAATGTACGTGCTGTGGATCGTGCCTCTACTGCCCTAGCCCTGCCTGCACTAAATCAACTCGCCAGCCCACAGCTGTTCAAGAAATAGGCGCCACGGCAGAATGCGAATGCCCTGCACAGTTCTCGGTTCTTTTTCTCTGCACACGAGAAGTGCGTGTTTGTCAGGAGAAACGACGCGTCGCGATTTTCGATCAGCCAGTGCACTTCGTCGAGGAGAGCAGGAATCTTCTGGATCTCGTCAATGACCGTGAAGCGCCCCGACCATCGTTCTCGAAGCAACGCCGGGCGGGATGCGTACTCCGCGAAGACATCGGTCTTCAGAAGGTCGAGGTACGTTTCCTCTCCAGTCGTGAAATGGTGTCGAATCCAGTACGTTTTCCCGACTTTTCGTGGACCCCACAAGAACGCTGAGCGTCCGGGAGGAAGCTGTATCTCCAGAAGACGCCGTGCAATTCTGCCCACTCAGGTTATTTTATCCGGATAATATTTCCCAACAAGGTAAAATTGTTCGATCCATACCGGAAGCCCAGCCCGCGCTCGCGGTGATGTACGAGTCGCCCGTGACCTGA
This sequence comes from Myxococcota bacterium, assembly GCA_028284955.1. Taxonomy (GTDB): domain Bacteria; phylum Myxococcota_A; class Polyangia; order Polyangiales; family Houyiibacteriaceae; genus JANQQS01. The sequence continues at coordinate 48,077 of JANQQS010000115.1, forward strand.
CAGGTTCTCAGTCGGCTGTCAGTGGAAGGACGGAAGACCGGGTCTCGGGTCGGTCGTCGCAGGCGCGCTTTGCACGGAAGCCGCGTCTGTCCGGATGCGGAACGAGCTCACAACCCGGGAGAGTTCGCTGAGCAGAGCGAGCACTTCGCGCGATTGGTCGGAAGAATCTTGCGCGGATGCAACCGATCGGCGCGTGAAGTTAGAGAGAGACTCGGACAGCGTGACCACCGACTGAACCTCCGAAGTTTGGCGCGCGGAAACATCGGCGACTTTGTTCATGGTCGTGTCGACCTCAGAAACCTTCGCTTCGATCGCTTGAAACGCCGTGTGCATATGCTCCCCGATCTCCACGCCCTTTTCCGCCTTCTCAATCGCTTCCTGAATCCTCAGCGTCGTCTGGCGAGCTGCCTCCGCGCTTTGCCCGGCCAAGCTTCGAACTTCTTCGGCGACAACCGCAAACCCTTTGCCCGCGTCGCCGGCGCGCGCCGCTTCCACTGCGGCGTTGAGCGCGAGCAAGTTGGTCTTGAAGGCAATGTTGTCGACGGTCTCGACGATCTTCGCGGTCTCTTGGGCCGCGACTCGGATATGGCGCATCGCGTCGACCGCATCGGTCACATGGCGATGGCCTTCTTGCGTTGCGACGTGCGTGAGTTCAGTCAGTTTGCGCGCCGAAGCGGCCGATGCTGCGCTCGTTTCTGCCGATTGAGCAAGCTTCGCGAGACTCTCGCTCACGTTTTCTAGCGTCTCGGTCTGCCGATGCGCATCGTTCGCAGCAGCCGTGCTCGACTCATTGAGGCCGCCCGCGATGGCGGTCGCTTGCGACGAAACATGCGCCACCTGAGTCAGGCCGCGCGCCATATTGTCAGTCGCGACGTTGAGCGAAGCGACGACAGACTGAAATGCCTCCTCCGAGACAGTGTTCATGCGTGCGGTTAAATCGCGGTCGGCCATCTTCCGAAGCACGTGCCCCGTCGACTCGAGGAACTCGCGCAGCCGGCGACCTTGTTCTTCTCTGCTTTCATGAACCGCCTGCATTTGCTGTCGTTCCGTTTCGAGTTCGCGAACCAGATCTTGCGTACGGTCGCTTCGCTCGAGCTTCGCTTGTTGCGCTGACTGAACTCGCAATTCTTTCACCGAATCGCGAATCGAGATCACGAGAAACACATCTTCGAAAATCACATAGGCGGCGTGTTCGACGACGCGCCAGATATCGGCGGTAAGGATTCCAAAGACCGATTCAGGATAGAACACCCCGCGAAATACATGATCGAGGGCTGTGACCGCGGTTGCCGTGATCAGCACGTTCACGTCCCGATAGGCGGCGACAAACGCGAGAGAGCCAAAGATAAAAAAGTGGGTCTCGATTCGTCCGCCCGTGAGATGGATCAAGAGCGCAGCAAAACCGAGCTGTCCAAAGGCCACCGAGTGGCGGGTGAAGACTTCGCCGGGTTGCTTCATGGCGAAATAGATCGGCGGCAGGAGCAAAAGCGCGCCTAGAAAAAGTCCCGCATAGACGTGGATATGGACATCGCTGGTTTGCCCTGCCCAGGTACGCGGCGTGGCAAAAAGCGCGATCGCGATACCGGCAACCCACTCGACCACCATCAGCTTGGCGAAACGTCGGTCGGTACGCGCGCATGCTTCACGAAACGTGGTGTCGAAGAGCGCTTGCGCATGCTCGTCGTAGTTCTCAGTACTATCCATTGTTGCTTGACCTTTGAATGGGGCAGCCAAAAACATCGGCGTCGCGAGAAGATCCGACTTCCTGAAGCGCCTCAAGCGCGGCTCGTCGTCCCACGCTTGGGCCTTCGTGCCCGCGCGACGGGGTGATCCCGCCGCTAAACCTCACTGCGCCGCTAGAGCCGTAGATGACAAGGTGCCCGGAGGTCAGCGCGCCGAGAGAGGCGGACATCGCGCCTACGGGATCCGCGCGGGGCTCAAACCCGGGCAGCGTCTTCGCTCGCTCCCAAAGCGAACCCGCAGCCCACGCTTCGTCTTCGCCGGCGGGAACGAAAAACAAAACAAAACCAACGGCGCGACCGCCAGTTTCCGCCACCAAGCGCTCAAGCTCCGACATCGTCGCACGAGAACACGGACAGTGAGGATGCATCATCAGCACTGCTGTTGGAGTGCTCTTCGAACGGGAAAACGGCAGATCGGCAGGCCATTGCTCGGGAGCCTCGCCCCTCGCGCCCGGCGAAGTAGAATAGACCGCCAAGCCCGCCATGCTGGCGAGCACCGCCAGCGCCCAGACTCCTTTAACCAACAAGGCGAACCCCCATACATCGTTCCGAACGGTGGGTTCTCAGGCTTTTTAACTGCTCAAACGCTGATCCGCAGCGTGCTCCACAAATACGTATCGGGCCGGCTGCGGGAGCGCGACACCGACTAAGATGGTTATCCAATTTTAAATATGGTTTTCCACAATGCTCCCATCTGTTCCTGAAGTTGATTCAATCGGGCAAGCACGTCGGCGTCGGCGTCGCCCAGCCTGCGTTTGAGCAACTTGAAGAGCCGTTTGTGCACATCCAGAAACTTGGAACCGGAGGTGGAATCGAAACATTGGGAAGGGTCTCTTTCAAGATCTCGACCTAATGCCTCGAGCGCAAAAATCACTTGCTGTAGGATCGAAGCATCGTAGCCTGGAGCGTAGAGAATCTGTTGCAGATGATGGACGGCGTTTTGAAGCCGCTGATGTCTGGGATCCATTACGTTCGGAAGGCAACTGTCTACGTCTCTGAACGCTGCGGCTAGATCCACTCCAATTTGCGTAGCGTCTTCGCCTCCCTCCTCCGCGGCCTCGACAGCCGTAAGCGCTACACCGAGCGCCAGCCGCTTGGCGGCGCTGAGGCCTGATTCGTTGATCGCGGAGCGAACTTGCTCTGTGGTGCCAATGCGGTGTTTGTTCCCGTCTTGAGTCGCGAAAAATATCGAGCCCCCGATCGCGACCACCGGGGGCACCGCGAGAGTAAGGCCTTTAACTGTCGCACCCGCTGCTGTTTTGGTGAGCAACCAAACAACCAGCCCCCCGATGGGAATGGCGATTTTTTCTTCTTGTTCAACTCCGAGTGCTCCATCGCTCGCCGCGCAGCCAGGTAGCAAGCGCAGCGGCGGTGAAGATGCTGATGAACACGAATCGATTTCGACAAACATCTGGACTTCGATACATCGCGCGGAAATGTGACCCATACCCGGCTGGATCGCCAACGCTCACGCCGAATCCGATGCTGATGCCGAAACCGATGCTGTACCTGTGTCCGAACCTGATCCCGAGCTAGATTCCGTCTTGGCATCGGTCTCGGCACCTGATCCTGATTCGGCGTCAGCATCAGGTTCGGCGTCAGCATCAGGTTCAGCGTCGGCGTCGGGTGCGGCATCAGCATCAGGTTCGGCGTCGGGTGCGGCATCGGCGTCGGCATCAGGTTCGGTGTCGGGTGCAGCGTCTGGGTCGGCATCCGGTTCGGCGTCAGCATCAGGTTTCGATGGCGCAGCGTCTGGGCCGGCATCAACGGGTCACTGTCTATCTTCTCAAGACCCCGTCCGACGTCGGATCCCGGCTGATCGCGCCAGTGCCATCAAGGGAGTTCAGATCGGCTTGGATGAGTTCGACGCGGGGGGCGAACACTTCTTTGTGGAACGCATCAACGATTCGTTGCGCGAGCTGGTCGAGCGATTGATTGGTTTTGGGTGGCGCGGTGCCGCACGCAAATCGAACGCCGCTAGCGCCGAAGAGGCAGGCTTGGGCGCTGCTTTGGGCTGGCGAGATGCGCACCAGGAGGCCGCTCGAGACGTCGAAGCGCACCGACCGACGAATGGCTGAGGCGAGTTCGTCCGACAGTGCATCGCCGGTCGATTCGATGCGCACGGGGAGTTTGAGTCCGAGGCGACGAAATACGCCCGGGTCTTTCTGCAATGCTTGTTCGTAGTGGGGCAGCGCAACGCGAATCGATCCTTCTTCGTACGCGGAATCGGCGAGGAGCGCGTGCATTCGGGCGCGGAGGAGCGCGTCAGACGGACCGAGCCGAGACAAGGCGCGGGTTCCGAGCTTCCGCGCTGTTTGGTATTCGCCGAGAGCCCACGCCGCTTCCGTCGCAAACGCGTCGTAATAGGCGCTCGCGCCGGGGCGCTCATCTTGAGCGCGAGCCCTCGCGATGGCATTGCGGACGACGGTCGGCCCCATCGTTGAAACCAGCTCGCCGATAAGCCACGGCGGCGTGATCGCGCTCCGCGCCGTGCCCACCCGAAAGATGCCCACGAGCTTGTCGGTTTCGGATAGCGTCTGCACAGTTTGGCGTTCGCTCATCCACGCCAAGAACCGAAACTTCAGCGAACGCGCGTAGGCCACGGTTCGCCGCCACCAACTGCGCGCGCAGGCTTTTTCTCGCTCAAATTCTGCGGAGAGAAGGTTCGCGCGCCGATCCAAAAGCGTGGTGACGGCGCGATCTTGGTACGGGTCTCGGCTGGTATGGGCGCGGCGGTCGGGAAATACCATCGCTTCGCCGGTAATACGCAGCGCCTCCACAGGGCGACCTGCCGCGACGAAAAACGCACTCAGCGCTCGCCGACCTTCGTTGCGATCGGCGTCGCGCACGTGCGGCGGTCGTTTCGCGCGATAGGCAGGAACCTTTTTGAGCGCCTGCAATGCTTCAGCAAATCGCGCTTGCCGAGTATAAAGCTCGGCAAGCTCAAGCCAGGGGTTGCCATACCAAGAGACCGGAGCTTCGGTGGCATCGAGAAGCACGCGCTCCGCTTCGTCGAGTTTAAACAATGACCGCGCCGCTTCCGCGAAGTTGGCGAGATCTACGGCGGTCGGTTTGCTGCCCTTGGCCCGAGCGTATTCGACCGCTTCTCGGCACGCACGGTAGCTCGCGCCGTCGTGCCCCGCCTCAAACTCAATGGCGCATTTTGCATTGAGGGCGATTTCGATTTCCCGTTCATCGCTGGTCGCCAAGCCTTCTTGCAGCGCGGTTCTCGCAGCATTGTATTTGCCGAGCTTCATCAACGGCCAAGCCCGTTCGGCAACCGCCTTGGGCGCGTATTGCGCATTGTACTTGGCGAGAAATTCCAATCGTTTTTCGTACTGGTCGAGGTCGCCATGCGCCGCCGCGATCTCTTTGAGAAGCCGGGCATGCCAGCGCCAGGGCTGGTTCGGCGTAGGCTTGCTTCCATGTTTCGCCTCGAAGAGCGAAAGCGATTTGCGCAAGAAGAAGAGCGCGCGAGGAAAGTTTCCCTCGGCGTAGTGGTGCACGTAGCCGAGCACGAAATGGGCAATGTACGAGCGCGGCTTCTTCTTGGCGATGCGTTCGGCCGCGGTGCGTGCGCGCGCGAGTTTACCGACGCGCACCAAATCCCACGCGCGAAGCTCGTCTGGCGCACCTTCCGCGCCGGGCTCGGGAGGCAGCTGTATCCCCTCTGGTATTTCGTTCTGCGCGAGCGCGGGCGAGCCGGTGCACCCGATGTTCGCCGAAAGGGTGAGCAAGGCTCCGCAGACGCTCGCGAAGCCCCGCATACTCGTTCGACCCTTCCTGCCCGCGCGCTGGTACAAGAGCTAACCCTTCGTGGTGTGTTTCGCGAGCCGCTCGAGCTGTTCTCCGACGTGCTCCCGCACCACGTCCATCGGATCTTCAACTCCGGCCGCGCACTCCAGTCGATGAGGAAAGACTCGAGAGGCGAGCGCTTGAAGGTCGTCTGGCGATACATAATCGCGCCCGGCCAATAGGGCGCGCGCTTGGAGCGCAGGGAGCATCAAGATAAGCGAACGCGTCGACGCACCTTGCAGCACACGCGGGTCGCTTCGAATGCCGCGCGCGAGGTCGACCAACGCGTCCTTGATCGCCGAAGCAATCTGCACCTCGGCGCGAAGCACGCTCCGCGCCTCGAGCACCTGGTCGCGGGTCACCTGGGGCAGACTCGCCGCGCTTTCGAGAGCGGAAACCGGGTACGCGCTGAGCAGCTCGAGCTCTGCTGCGCGCTCGATGTGTTCCATGCGAATCTTGAACAAGAAACGGTCGAGCTGCGGGGTTGGCAGAGGATAGGTGCCCGCCACGTCGAGCGGGTTCTGCGTAGCGATCACGAAAAACAGCTCGTCGAGGGGATGCGTTTCGTTGTCGATCGTGACCTGCTTTTCAGCCATCGCTTCCAACATCGCAGCCTGCACCTTGGGAGACGTCCGGTTGATTTCGTCGGCAAGAACGACGTGGGCAAAAATCGGGCCGCGCCGAAACGCAAACGAGCCTTGGTTCACATCAAACACGTTGGTGCCGGTGATGTCGCTAGGGAGGAGATCGGGAGTAAATTGAATGCGGCGAAACTCCGGCAATCGGGCGGATGCTTGGGCTGAGCCGGAATGTTCGGCAATGGAGAGGCCGAGCGCCCGCGCCAGCGTGGTCTTTCCAGAACCCGGAAAATCTTCAAGCAATACATGTCCGTCGGCGAAAAGGGCGACGAGCACGAGATCGATCACCTCATCGCGCCCTCGAATGGCAGCGCGCATGCGTGCGCGCAGCGTCTCCGCCACGCGATGAGCGCCTTCGAGCTCGCCCCGTGACGTCGAATCAAGGGATCCATGAGAAGCTGGTAGAGAAGATGGACTCGGTGGGTTCGTCACAGCGTGTTCCGACATTGAGGTCTCCGTTGATCGCATTCATTCATGTCATTTCCGTCATCGCTAGCGAGACCAGAGCCACGACCACGGGGTCGCGATTCCGAGCGCGCGACGCCACCAAGGAATCGCGCGTTGCAGTTCTCTTCGTACCAGGCGCATCTGCGCGGGCAGCATGGCACGCTGAAGCTCGGCGCGCCGGCTGCCCAGCGCCAACCCGAGATGGGTTTCGGTGACGGCGGCGAAACTCGGCGCAATGTTTCCTATGCGCTGAGCGAACGCTTCTCTCGATTCGCCGCGGCGGCGCGAAAACGAGAGCTCGCTGAGCCGGTCGAGACAGGCCCGATACATCAGCCGGCCGTGACGCCTAGGCGCGGCCCAGCGAGGCGTCACGCGGCGCCAAACTTTCACCAGCACCAGCCATACCAGCGCCAGCCCCAGCCCAAAGACCAAGGCCCGCGCGGCCATCGAACGCAGCCACGCAAGCGCACGACCAAGCCGCGGGATCGCCGCTTCCGCGGTCTGCGGCAGCGGCTTTTGACCGCGCGCGAGCTCGCCGAGAAGCCGCTGCAAATCGGCGTCCGGAGGCGGAGGCGGCGGGTCCAGCGCCTGGCGCGGAGACACATCCATCACCACCCAACCAAAATCTCGCAGGTACACCTCGGGCCAGGCGTGGGAGTTGCGACCCGATACCAAGAGCGCAGACCCTCCCTGCCGGGCTGATTCTTCCACCATATATCCAGTGGCGACCCGTGCCGGGACGCCCTGCGTGCGCATGAGGTACACCGCGGCGTGGGCGAAGTGCACGCAGTAGCCCGTCTTGTTGCCGAAGAGAAAGCTCGCGGTGGGATCGTCGGCACCCGCGTGCCGGCTGCGCAGGCTGTAGATGCCTTCTTCGCTGAGCCACTGGGTGACCGCGATGGCTTTGGCGGTGGGGTCATCGAGCAGTTCGGGTCGCAAAAAATCACGCACCACGCGGCCTGCGAGCTCACGATAGCGCGAATCCTCAGGAGCGCGGAGATAATGTTGCCAATCTTCCTCGGTCCAGCCTGCATCCCCCGCTTCTGCGCCGAGCATGGATACCAAATCGGCGGTGAGGGCTCCCGAGCTCGCTTTGTAGACCCGACGAAACCGATGCGCATCGGGGTTGGGAAGAGGGCGGAGGCGGAACGGGGATTCGAGCGCGAACGGCCGAGCGTGGTCGGCAAGCAGAGCCACGGTCGTATCCACATGGGCGCGGTACGCGTTGACCGGAGGAGCGCCGGCAATGGTTACACTATCAGTCGGAAACGACGAGGCGATGTCTTGATCCATACCGGCTCGCGTTGCGGTCACCAACCGCCGACCGTTGAACTGGCTGAACGCGCCCTGCCGAAGATAGTAAACCCCTGTGGGCGATGAATAGTCGCTATGAAAAATCACCACGCCCACCGGTACATCTTGGGTGGACGGGTTGTAGTCGTCGCGAAACTCAAGCTGCTCGTTGTTGCGCGTACCGGACGATCCGCCGCCTTTGTCTTGTTTGTCCGAATCTGAGGGTTTGTCGTCCGGTCGCAGCCCAAGGCCACCGCCCGTAGCCGGAGCGCCTGGGGGAATCCAAAAACGCGCGGCCATGAGCGCCGCCCACAACAGAACCGCGGCTGCTCCCACGTGCAACGCAAGCCGAAATACGTTGCCCTCCACAAGCAGCAGCGAAACGATCGCAGCCGTCGCCATCGCGCCCACCGCGAGAAAGAGCCACGTGGGGTCGCCGCCCGAAGCGATGATCGGGTCGACCAAGGAGAAGGGACGGTTGATGGCGTGGTTGCGGTGCGCGACCACGAGCTGAGCGAACGCAAGCCCCACCGCCAGCACTTCGAGAATTCCAAACGAACGACGCCAGGTCGAAAGCGCGCGCAACGTTCCTGACGCGGTGACGCATCCAAGCCCGAAGAGCGCCGCGTCGCCCAATCGCAACGCCGCCGCCGGGCCCAGACCGGACACTACTGCGTCAACTCCCGTCAACGTGCCTCGCGCGAGCGCGCCGAGCGCGAAAGGCAACACGAGCGCAAGCCCAACCCCGAGCGCGCGCAAACGACGAGACAAAAAGGGGCCGACTATCGCGCCAGCCATCGCGCCGACCGCGGCAGAACACACCGACTCGAGCCGAGCCAACGGAAACACCCACGCGGCAGCGGCCACCGCATGCGTCGCGCCACCCAGCAACACTGCGAGAAACGGGACATTCCTCGCCAGGCGAAAGCGCACTCGGCCTCCGGGTGCCCCGGTTGAACCGCCCTGCCGGGTTTCGCCCAGCGTTGCGGTTTGACGCACCCTCGCCTGACTCGGCGCGGTCGAGGCTTCCGCCATCAGGCCACCGCTTTCCGAGCCACAGATTTCTGCTCGAGGCTGCGGTTCCAGTGCTGAGCCGCGAGCACGCGACCGGTGGAGCGATCGAAGACCACGACGTCGCAGTGCGCCACGCGCAGCCGCGCATGAACCGCCGCCAAGTCCGAGGCGCTCACTGCGCGAAGATCCCCATCGCGCATCAACCAGCGCAGGCTTCTCCTCACGCCGCGAGCTGGCGGTTTCTTCGCGGCGTCGATTCCGTCCACTCCGATCACAACCCGAAGCCCCCCGCTGCCTCCAAATGGCCCCGCTCCCGCACCCGTCTGCGTTCCGCGCCCGCGAGGCGCCGCCCGACAACGGGCGAGCGCCACCACGTGCTCCATCCACAGGCCTGGTCTTGGAGGCGCGAACAAGATCAGCATGGCGGGCCCCTCTTGCTCGGCACGGCGTACAAACGCCGCGAGATCCACGCCGCCCCGTTCGCGTTCGCGAATCGACCGCGTGATCAACGTAAGCGCTTCGTCTACCGATTGCGTGCCTTCGGGGGCCCCATCCGCGCCAAAGATCCATTCGTCCCCAAACGCTTTTTGTTCCACCGCAACCCGCGCCGCGGCGGCAGTGGCGTCGTCTTCGGGCCCGGCGATTTGATAGGCGACCGTGCGACGGCTGCGGGTCAGTGCTCGTTCGGGAATGCGCACCACGAGCTTGCGGTTGCGGGCGAAAGCCTTCCAATGAATAAGGCGCGCGGGGTCGCCCGGGGCATAGCGACGCAAATCTACTCGGTCGCCGTCTTCGAGACCCATGGGGTGAGGAACGTCGTCTCCGCCGGCGAGCGACGTGAGCACAGGGACGCGCCGAAGCGCTCCAAGACGAGGCCGCACGTGAAACGATTCCGTCTCCTTGAAGCGAAACGCGAGCCGAGAGAGCCCAAACACGTCTTCGACGACCACCCTCCGGACGACACGGTCGTGTTCTCCTCGTTCGCCAAATGCAACCGATTCGTAGTTCCGAAACGACCGGCGAACGAGCGACACCGCACTGCCGACGGGCCGAACCCAGCCGAGCCGCACCCGCACCCAAGGCACCCACACGAAAGACGGCAACGCGTATCCGGTTTCGCGCGCCAGCCCGGTTTCAAAGAGCTGAGGCCCCTCGCTGAGCGCGCGGGTGTGCCGCCGGCGCACGATCAGCAACGCAAGCGCAGACAGCAGCACCAGCAGGGTCGACACCCCGACCAATCCGAGCGCGGCGTAGCCCAGCACCAGCCACACCAGGTCGAGCTCGGCGTAGGCAAAGTAGACGAGCCCAAGGGATGCCCCGGCCCCAACCCAGAGCCCCAGCGGGGTCCACGGAAATACATCCAAGGCGCGAACCATCGCCCGACGAAGCCGAGAAGCGACCAAAAACCTTGGGACGTCAAAACGAGGCACGCTGACTCTCTACCCAACGCGGCAAGGGTCGACAACATTCCGTAGCGCGGCCAGAGAGCGCCGCGAGTTCGTCTAACCGCGTGAAATCCCTAGACATCGAGAAGTGTTGGTGGCGGGAGGGCCAAAGTGGGCCCTAAACTTGTAGTATGGAAGTAATTGAGGCAGCCGTGCGGGCGGCCAACCGTGCATTCTACACTGCGTTTCAAGAGCGCAACCTTCAGGCGATGGAAGCGCTGTGGGCGCGTGAGGCGCCGGTTGCGTGCATGCATCCCGGCATGGCCGTGCTGCTCGGGCGGGCCGCGGTGATGAATAGCTGGCGAGGTATTCTGCGCCATCCCAGCGCACCAACGCTTCTTTGCAGCAACGTACGCGTTCATTTGCTCGGTACATCCGCGTATGTGACGTGCCTCGAGGGCGCCGCCGACGGGCGACCCAAGTTGATCGCAACGAATGTATTTACGCTTGAAGACGGCCACTGGCGCCTCGTACACCACCACGCCGGCCCGCTTTCTCCGGCCGTTTCGGCAGAGCCCGCGAAGAAGAAGCCCTCGCTCGACCCATCTCAGCTCAACTAGTTAATTTGAGGGGTCTTTCGCTAAGACCCCTCGGCTGCGGGATTCGATCCCGCACCCTTCACCCCAAAACGGGCTCGCTCTACGCTCGCTTTTCGCATCTTTCGCTAAGACCCCTCGGCTGCGGGATTCGATCCCGCACCCTTCACCCCACTGCTTTTTTTTCAGGGGTCTTTCGCTAAGACCCCTCGGCTGCGGGATTCGATCCCGCACCCTTTTCGTGGCGGTTCGTGGTTTGCCCAAATCCGAGCGACGCATTACGTTGCGCTCCCGCATGACGGTTCGGGACCTCGGATACCAGCCCTACGAGGGCAAGCGGCTCGCCTCGGGGCACAACACCTGGGTGATGTTCCGGCATGGGCTGGGGCGGGTGTGGAGCTCTTGGCTGGTCAAACTGACGGCGTTCCTGTGCTGGGTGCCTACGGTGGTGGCGTTGACCGTGGTCGGGATACGTTTCTATATCGAGAAGAAGTCGCCATTTCAGGCGGAAGCGAGCGCCTTCGATCCAGCCGATGTCATCCATACGCTGTACGCCTGGCAACTCTGGCTCTTCGTGACGCTCGTCACAGTAGGCGCAGGCGCTACCGTCGTCGCGGAGGACCTGACGTTCCGCTCGTTTTCCTTCTACTTCGCAAAGCCCGTAGCGCTATGGCAGTACGTTGTGGGTCGGCTTAGCGCGGTGGGGCTGTGGTGTTTTCTGCTGACGTGGGTGCCTGGCGTATTGGTCACGATGGCGATTGTTTCGACCCGGGAGGGCGAGGAGCGGATGGAGGCGCTCAGCCTGCTGTTCCCTGTATCCACCTATGCGGCCGTGATTGCGGTTGTCATGACCGTGGTATCGGTCGGGGTATCCACGCTCAGCGCGAGTCGAGCGCTCACGCGAAGCGTATGGCTCCTGGTATTTATCGTTCCGCACGTCGTCGCGATCATCGCCGAGACGGTCAGCGGAGCGCCGTGGTTCGATCTCGCGTCGATCCCCGCGATGGTGGGTCATATCGGACGGTCTTTGCTGTGGATGGACCCTGAGGGACCGGTTCGTTGGCACCACGCCGCGGTGGTCCTCGCGACGCTCCTGTCGCTCAGCCTAGGACTTACCCACTACCGATTGCGCAATGCCGAGGTCATCGCATGAGCGCGGCGGAAACCACCGAGGGCACCTTGGGTGACGCAACCATCCGAACCGTTCGACTGTCGAAGTGGTACGGAAAAGTGACCGCGCTCCAGGATGTGTCGCTTCACCTTCATGCGTCAGGGCCCAACACGTCAGGAATTTGGGGATTGCTTGGCCCCAATGGCTCAGGAAAATCTACATTTCTCGGGCTTGCCGCTGGCCAGCTACGACCGAGCCTGGGCTCGATTCGCGTGGGCGGCGTTTCCCCGTTCGCCAACCCGAACGTGCTGGCGCATATCGGGCTGTGCCCGGAAGCCGACGCGCTATACGACGACCTGAGCGGCCTCGAATTTGTGTCGGCAATGGCCCGGTTGAGCGGGTGTCGCCGGCAGGAATCTCGCGACCGAGCCGCGGCCGCACTCGAACGCTTCGGGCTCAAGAACGAGATGCATCGACCCATCGGAGGGTACAGCCGGGGAATGCGCCAGCGCACAAAGCTGGCCCAGGCTACCGTGCACGAGCCCCGGGTATTGCTTCTCGACGAACCGCTCACTGGGACGGACCCAAAATCTCGAAGCGTGATCTTGGACCAAATTCGTGAGCGCGCCGCGCAGGGATGCCTGGTCGTCTTTTCGACGCACGTATTGCACGAAGTCGAAGCGCTTACCGAACAGGTTCTGCTCATCGCGCGAGGCCAGTTGGTGGCGCACGGGCATGTGCACGAAATTCGCGATTTGCTGGAGGAACACCCGCACCACATTCGCGTGGTGTGCTCCGATAGCCGCCGGCTGGCCGCCCGACTGGCCAGCGAAGAGCAAGAAATCGTCGGCATTCGATTCCCTTCGGAGAGTTGCGTGGAGTTTGAAACCACGGCTCCCGAAGCGACCTACGCCGCCATCACAAAGGCTCTGGTACAAGATGAGCACCGACTTGAGTCGATTACGAGCCCCGACGCCACGCTAGAAGCCCTGTTCCACTATCTTGTCGCCCGCGGCACCCACGGCGCCGGGACGGGCGCAGACGCGGAAGTGGGCCAGCACTCTCCTTCACCTTCGCTCCGATGACACCCTCAACATCAAACTCAAATCTGGATGCCGCACCGACGCCTCATTCGTCTCTGGGGGCTACGCTTGCGGTGTTTGGGCTTCAGATCCGCCGTACTCGGGTTGGCCGCAAGCCCATCGTCGCCGCCGTGTCGGTCGTCTTGGTGCTCGCTGCGGCAATCATCACCCGATATACGTCCGAGCAGGTCACCGCGCACGATGCGGTCGAACGAGCGCTGCAATACGGCGTATTCGGATTGTTGGTGTTCATTCTGCCGTTCCTTTTCTCCGCGGGCAGCATCTCTGAAGAGGTAGAGTCGCGCACGTTTGTCTATTTGACCGCGCGCGCGGTGGGGCGATGGAACGTCGTGCTGGGAAAGTATCTCGCAGGCACGTGGTTCGTGTGGCTGTTTTTGATGGGGGCGGTAGCCCTGCTTTACGTCGGCGCATTCGCCTCCCACCCTCGAGAACTCCTCGAGCTCGGCGAAGAGCTCGTGCGCGTGATTTCAGCGCTGACATTCCTCGCGTTCTTGTACACCGCAGTGTGCCTTTTTTGGGGCACCTTGGTCCCCGAAGCAGGAGGTATTTTGAGCGCGGTCTATCTGGCTTCGGTCGAGTTCGGTGGCGCTTGGCTACCCGGCCCGCTGCGGCTGATGTCGATGAACTACCAGGCCCAACAAATCGCCGGGCTTCCCAAGGGCGGGTTGCTCGCCGAATATGCGCCGAACGTGTCCGAAGGTTGGGCTGCCGCGGCGGCCATCGCGCTTACTATGATATTCTTGGCCGTCGCCATGGTGATCACGCGCCACCGCGAATATCGGTGGGCCACCTGAAGTCTGGCGGGCCTGCCTTATGCGTACCCTGTCGCATACCAGCGTCGCTGCCGCGGAAGTGCGCGGGTACCCACTTCGCCGCCATGCAGGGACGAGGCTCGAAGGCGGACGCGCTTTCGCGGTGGTCTCCGGCATTGGACGACCACGAACTTGGCAGTATGCGAGCACCCACGCGCTTCGTGGATTTCGCGACGGGATCGAAAAAGCCCAGGGTCACGGTCGGGGCGACGAGCGGCTGCACGCCGCGTACCGCTCCGCGCGCAGCGAACTCGCGAGCGCCTGCAATATGTTGATCGAACGCGAGCCGCCCGATGCCGCGCTGCTTGGTCTCTTGGTCGACCAGGGGATTTTGCACGTGCTCGTAGCCGGACCGGGCCGCGCCTACTTGCACCGACGAGGCACGCCAAAGCGGCTCACGCGCGGCACCGATAGCGGGCCAGGCATGTTGCGAACCCAAGCCGCTCAATCATCGGTGGCCCTCGATTCGGGAGACTTGATCCTTGCCGGCTCGATTTCGGCATTCTCGGCGCGCGCGGTCGAACAGGCTGCCGAAATCCTGAACGCCGACCCGGAGGTGCCCCCGCCGGTCCTGGCGTCCGTACTCACGGAGCCTGCTGCTGAAGCCGGGGTCGGAGCCATCGCCCTGGTGATTCGGGCGATCTAAATCACATCGCTCGAACAATCACGCAGGGCCCGGGAATAAAATCCAAAGTCCGGGTATTCGTGGGATATCTCCATGCTCGCCAACCCCCAACCCTTCCTCGAATCTGGTGCCACCTTGACTTGCCACCACGCGCGGGTACCATCCGCCGCCCGTCTAACCACATCGAACCCGCATGAGGCTTCGCGATGAACGACGTGATGATCGAAGCTCGGGACCTCAACAAAGCATACGGCCCCGTGCACGCCCTTCGGGATGTGAACTTCGAAATCCGCAAAGGGGAAGTGCTTGGTTTTCTCGGACCGAACGGTGCCGGCAAAACCACCACCATGAAAATTCTCACGTGCTTTATCGCGCCCAGCGGCGGCACGGCGAAAATCAATGGCGCGGACATTTTCGAGCAGCCCATCGAAGTTCGGAAGTCCATTGGATACTTGCCGGAGAGCACGCCGCTGTACCCCGAAATGTTGGTGCTCGAATACCTCGAGTTCATCGCCCGAATGCGTGGCTTTCGAGGCGATGAGGTCAAGAAACGAATCCGAACCGCGGTGGAGCAAACGTCGCTGGGCGACGTGATCTCGAAAGAAATCCGCGCGCTCTCCAAAGGATATCGACAGCGGGTGGGTCTGGCCCAAGCGCTGATTCACGAGCCTTCGATTCTGATTCTCGACGAGCCGATGAGCGGGCTCGACCCGAATCAGGCATCGGAGATTCGCAACCTCATCCGGAGCATTGGTCGCGAGCGCACCGTGATCCTGTCCACCCACAACCTCGCCGAAGTCCAGGTAACGTGCGGACGGGTGCTGATCATTGCGAACGGCCGAATTGTGGCCGACGACACCCCCGACGACCTTCGCGACCGCGCAGGTCAGGCGTCCTACATCGCCACGGTCGCATCTCCCGAATCGGGATATCGAGACGCGAAGTTTGAAACCCAGGTAAGCGAGGCCCTCACTCAGATTTCCCGGGTCAAGACCGTCAAAAAAGCCGAGGGCGACACCAGCGACGAACTGCAATTTCACGTACTGCCCAAAGACAATCACGACGTGCGGGCTGATATTTTCAAGGCCGCGGTCGACGGGGGGTTTGTTCTTCTCGGCCTCGAAAAGACCAGCGAAGACCTGGGAGCAGTGTTCCGCGGTCTAACCACTGGCGACGTTTCCGAAAGCACGGCCGGAAGCCGCAAGTCCAAGGGCGACGCCGATGCACACGCGGCAAACGAAGAGCGCGCTTCCCAGGCCGATTCCGACGAGAACACCAGCGAGGAAAGCTGATGCAAAACACGCTTACGATCGCGGGACGACAGTTCCGTAGTTTTTTCAACGGAGCCACCGCCTACATCGTCATGGCGATCGTGTTGATGGTCTTGGGCTTCTTTTTTTGGCAAACATTTTTTCTGTTTGGGCGCGCAACCGCGCGCGAAATGTTTACCTGGCTCTTTCGCATTCTCGTATTTGCGGTTCCAGCGCTCACGATGGGCCTGATCGCGGAAGAAAAACGGACGGGCACGATCGAGCTGCTGATCACGATGCCGGTCACCGACGCCCAAGTCATTTTGGGCAAGTTTCTCGGGGTAGCCGGGCTCTACGGGATCATGCTTTTGCTCACCCTCGCCTATCCGATGAGTATCTCTACACTTGGCAATCTCGATTGGGGCCCGGTCTGGACCGGATACGTCGCGCTTGCCCTACAAGGCGCAGCCATGGTGGCGATTGGCCTGATGGCATCGAGCTTCACCGACAACCAGCTGGTGGCGCTCTTCATCGCGCTGACCATCAACTTGTTTTTTTGGATGATTAGCCTTTTTCTACCGCTATTGCCGAGCGAGCTCGCGAGCATTTTCGAGTGGATTTCGTTCAACTACCACTTCGACAGCATGACGCGCGGAGTCGTCGACCTGCGCGACGTTCTCTACTTCCTATCAGTCGCCGCCATCGCGCTCATGGTCGCGTTCCGTTCACTCGAAAGCCGTCGGTGGAGGTGAGGTCATGGCCAGCAACACACGCATAAACGCCGCCCGGGAGTCGATTGGTTTTGTCGTTGTCGTCGCCGGAATCTTGATCACGCTGAACGTCCTCGGAGCCTTCTTTTCGCTAGGACGATTGGACTTCACGAGCGCGAAGCTCTTCTCCCTCTCCGAAGGATCCGAGCGCCTGGTGTCCAAGCTCGACGACAAGATGGAAATCGTCGCGTACTTCAGCAAGAACTTGCCGCCTCCCTTCAACTCCACCGAGCGATATACCCGCGACGTGCTCGAGGAATACGAGGTCGCGTCAAACGGAAATATTCGCGTCCGCTTTGTTAACCCGGACACCGACGAGCTTCGCGAGCAGGCAGACCAAGACGGCGTCCGCAAAGTCTCGCACCAGAAAATCGAAAATGACTCGGTGAGTGTGGTCGAAGGTTATCGCGGGCTCGTCATTAAGCATCTGGGCGACAACAAAGCGATTCCGGTCATCCAAGACACCTCTGGCCTGGAGTACACCATCACCCAGAGCATCAAGGAAATCACCGGCGAAAAGCGACCAGTCGGCATCCTCAGCGGCCATGAAGGCCCCACCCTAGCGAAGGGCCTTACCGGCTTGCAGAGCGCTCTTCCCACCTACGAGCTCAAAGAAGTCAGCGCCGAGCAAGCCATCGATCCGAGCTTGAGCGCGCTGCTCGTCATCAGCCCCGAGACGGCATTGAGCGGAACCGAGCTCAAAAACATCACCGACTTTGTCGTCGGAGGGAAATCTCTCGGAGTCTTCGGTGGCGTATCGAAGCTTTCCCTCGAAGGGGAGCCGAAAGTCGACAAGGTTGATACGGGCTTGAACGATCTACTCGGAAAATGGGGTGTGAAATTTCGAGACGGCGTGGTGTTCGACTGGCAATGCAGTCGCGCGCCAATGAGAGGCCCGCTCGGACTGCAGGTCGCGGTGCCCTATCCTCCGGTTCCAATCGTTTCGTTCAAAAAGGAAGAGAGCGAGCATCCGGTTCTTTTTCGGCTCCCTTCGGCGCTCTTTCCGTTCACTTCTTCGCTTACCGTCAGCAAGGCGCCGAGCGGCGCGAAGGTGGAAACGCTCGCACGATCTTCAGAAAACTCCTGGCGAGTTAAGGAAGACAGCCTCGCGCTCAGCCCTCGGCACCCCCGAGAATGGGCCCAATCCGGTCGATCAGGCCCCTTCCCATTGCTCGTAAGCGTCGAAGGCAAGCTCTCGACCAAGGGTGACTCAGGGGCGATGAGCAGCGCGGATGGAGACGATTCTCCCGCGAAAACCTCTGACCGCGCGGTGCGCGTACTCGTGGCGGGAACGTCGGCATTTCTTCGCGATGAGTTTCTCCCCCCTGCGGGACCGGATGGGAAGCGAGACCTAAGCGGCGCCCTGGCGCTCGGGCTTAATGCTATCGACTGGCTCGCTGCAGAGTCCGACTTGATCGAGATCCGGGCAAAGAATGTCGAAGATCCGCCGCTTGAGGTTCCGGTCGCAGTCACAGAGGCGACAGAAGACGCAACCACGGCAGCCGAAGCCCAGGACCGAGAAGGCATGGAGAAGGCGCTCGAAAAACGGAAGACGGCGCTGGCGTCGTGGGAGTCGCGAAAAGCGATGTATCGGTGGGGGAATACGCTCGGTATTCCATTTCTGATCGGGCTCTTCGGAGTCGTGCGCTGGCGCCGACGCGTCGCCAAAAAGAAGAATCTCTCTCTCTAGAAACCCTTTCCGCCCGGACCTGTGGTGGCGATGGAGCTCGCTCGCATGAATTGGCAAAAAAATCGGCTAGTGGTCGCCATACTCGGTTTGGCTGGTCTCGTCGGTGCAACGGTGTACGCGGTAAACCGGCGCACCAACCCACCCGCAAGTACAGTTGCGGATGCGCTCCCAGAGCTGCCCAAGATCAAGAAAGAGGACGTGCAGGAGCTGGTGATCGCAAGTCCTGACAAAGAGCCGGTGACGCTAAAAAGGAAAGGCGACGCTTGGCAGATGGTCAAGCCGGTCGACGCACTGGCCGACGACACCGTCATCAACACCGCGATTGAAAAGCTCACAGAGCTCGAAGTGACCGGAGTCGCCGCTACCAACACCAAAAACCATCAGAAGCTCGAAGTGGACGCCGCGCAGGGCATCCACGTGGTCGCCAAGAGCAATGGATCGAGCCTGGTCGACTTGGTGATCGGCGCGTACAAGCCCGGAAATACCATGGTGCGCCTTCAAGGGAAAAACGAAGTGCTGTCGGTAAAGGGGTCCATCAAATGGGCGTTCAACAAAGACGTGCACGAATGGCGAGACCGGAAGGTTGTAAACGTGGAGCCGGAGCACGTTCGTTCCATTGAGTTTGTCAGTGAAGGCGGAACGTTCAAATTTTCTCGAGACGACTCAGACTCGTGGGTTGACGCATCCGGCAAGAAACCAATCGAACGATTCTCGGGCGACAAGGTCCAGTCGATTGTTTCGAGCATCGCTCAACTAAGCGCGACCAATTTCGGGGCTACAGACATGAAACCTGAAGCCGCCGGGCTCAACGAGCCCACAGGTACCGTGACTGTCTCGATCGGACCACCAGCTGCCAAAAACGACACTGATGGCGGGGTTAAGCAGGCAGAACCAAGCCCGGCTGCGGAGTCTCGGTCTATGGTCCTCCGAGTCGGGGGAGAAGCCAAAGACGACAATGGCTTCTACCTTCAAATCGACGACAACCCCACGATTTATGTCGTTTCGAAGTATCTCGGAGACCGTTTGCAGCCTGCTCCAGATGCGTTCCAGGAGCCTGAAAAGTCTGAGGAAAAAGAGGAACAAGCGGCAGCGCCAGCCGCTCCTCCGGCCGGCAACGGGCAAATCCCCCCAGACGTCATGCAAAAAATCCAAGCGCAGCTCCGCAATCAAGGCGCGCAGTAGCGTTCGGGCGCAGCCGCTCCGAAACTTCATGAGGTTTGGTTCAATTTAACCCTTCACAACAGCGTACAACTACAACTACATGTAGGGCGTGGGAATAGACCACGGGGGTGACGCGATGTGGGAGGAGTACGCACCGAAAAAGCGTCGGAGCGCGCTCAAGCAAATCCGAAGCGCGGCATCTCAACTCACCCGCGTCGTCGTCGACCTCGGGCACGGGCAGCCGCGGCTCGAGAGTTTCGTAGACAGCGTTCGCGGACGAGGCTCCAAAGCTGAACTATGCCTAGCCCCGATCGCCACCGATGCGATCGCGCCAACTCATTCGTCGCAAACCGTACGGGTTCGGAGCGTCGACGCACGAGATCCGTTTTGTGTCGTCGCGAAGGGCATTCGAACGGAACGAGACGCGCTAGCCGTCGTGCCGCTCGCCCGCGCAGAGACCCAAAGCATGTCGCTTCGCAATGCGAATCGATGGCAGTCTGGTCCTCGTCGGCAACCTGTCGTGTTGGTGGTTCCTGGTGGGCTCGACGACATCGATGCACACGTGTTCCCTGTTTACGACCTGAGCTCAAGCGTCTGCAGCATAGAAACATCGAAACCACTCGCGCCACAAACGAAATTGGATCCGGTAGAGGTGATCGGTGAACGACGACTACTTCGACGCGCGCACGCGAACGTGCTCGAGACCATTCCTTGGCGCACTCCCGATGGTCATGCTCGGTTTCGCATTCGGCTTGAACTCAACGAAACCACCGCTCAAGCACGGACCGCCCACCGCTACGATCGCGTCAGCGAACCCGATCGAGTTCGAAAGCTCGTCGAACTCGCGGTGTTGGTAGGCACCGACGGCTGGGTCGAAACCCCGCACTGGGGGCGCATCGCCTGCTCTTTGACCCAAGAAGAGAATATGTGCCTCACCCTGAAATTCGCACGCCCTGCGGCATCACTTGCCCGCCCCCAACAAGTTCGCGTGGGTTTTGAACTGTTCGCCGTTCAATACGAGGCAGACCTCCGGGTGATCCGATACAAAGCCAGCACGGTCACCGCGGCGCTTCCGGTCATGCTTCGCAGACGTCGGCAACGATACGAGCAGCGCGTTCCGATGTCGGGGGAAGACACGGTATTGAGGTTCACCAACCCAGCCACAAACCAGCGAGAACAACGTAGCCTCTACGATATTTCGTTCGGTGGACTATGTTTTTATTGCGATCGTTTTCAGGATATTCTTTGGCCCGATTTGCCCCTAGAAGGGGTTAGCGTTCATTGGGACGATCGCCGAATCGAACTTGGCGAAATCGAAGTTCGCGCTCTGGAAAAGGATCACCAAGGACGGCAGTTGTGTCACGCCGCGTTCCGCACTCCGGGATCCGCCGAATCGAACGACCTTGTGGAGCTCATTGCAAGAGTTCGCCACCCACATATGATCGCGCACGACGGCATGAACTTCGCCGACATGGTGACCCTCTACAAAAGGGTCGGCCTATTTGGACCCCATATGGATCGCAACCTTGCGCCAGTCATGGCCGACGCAGCGCGCACTTGGGAAAAAATGCATCGCCGAGGTGGCGACCTGTGTCACACGGTAGTGCAGCGCGAACGGGATATCCCTGTCGCCGGCGTATCCCTCGTTCGAGCATGGGAACGCTCCTGGGTAATCCAGCATATGGTCGCCGCTGCGTCGCGCCCACGCCGCACGCCTCCAGGTGAGCTCCACATGTCCTACTTGGACCACATTCTTCCGCGCCAAGACGGCCACTACATGGTGGTCTTTGTGAAAGCAGACAACGCGAAAATCACAGGCTTCTTGGAACGGTTCTTCGAACTCAGTGGCACTCCAGAGGCGGTTTCGAGACGGAATCTCGAGTTTTGGACGCTGCGACCAGGCGCTTGGAGACCAACACAAACCCTTTCCGCAGACATCGCCGTTCGACCGGCCCGCACCTCAGATGAATCACTCATCGCGCGCGCCGCAGAACGACTCCTCGGTCGACTCGGAGCCGCATCGCTTTCGATGCTCGAAGGGGAACTATCGATCCCTGAGACCGCCAAAACGTTCTCCCGCGCAAACGTCGAGCGAAGCCGGCGCTGCTCCATCGTAAAAAAAGATAGCCGCCCGGCAATCGCGCTCATCGAGGAGCGTGCGTCCACTGGATTCAATCTCACTTGGATGCTCAACGCTACGTGGATTCTCCCCATTCATCCCGATCGCGACCTCGATGGGTCTGCCATGCGATCAGCGGTGGAGTTCGTCGCGCGATCGTCGTCGGCCACTCCAATCGGAGATCGTTTTGCCATCGTTCTCGAGGGAACCGACACCACACCACTTCGCGAGCAAGGTTTTGAGCTCGAAGCACCAGTTTTGCTCAACTCCTACAATCGTGCTGGGTTGCATCGGTGGTACTACTACATTCGCGAGCGCTACGGAGAAATCACCGCGCTAAGACTACTGCGTCATCGCGAAGCACCCGAAGCTCGCGCCAGCGCATGACCTTGGGAGCTCATCAGCGAAGGACGCGTAGCAAGGAATCACCCCAGCACGGAATCACCCCAGCACGGAATCACCCCAGCAGAACAACACTCTAGCGGAGAACCTGATGGATACACATATCCGAAAGATCCTCATCGTCGGCGGAGGAACCTCTGGCTGGTTGTCCGCTGCCTATCTGCAGCGAGCGCTGGGTGCAACTGTCGAAATCACACTCGTCGAATCGAAACGCATTGGACGCGTGGGAGTAGGCGAGGCGACCATTCCTACGCTACGCGCAACGATGGACTTTCTAGGGTATCCCGACGAACTCTGGATGCCTCGCGTGGGTGCAACCTACAAGGCTGCAATCCGATTCGTCAGCTGGTCTCAAAACCCAAATCCGCGCGTTTCAGACAGCTATTGGCATCCATTCATTTCGAGACCGGAGCCGTTCGCTCGCCCCTACGAGAAACCGTTTTTTCCTGAAATCGGACAAGGCGTCTCGCTCCTCCAGTATGGACTCAAACGACGCTTGGACGGTTCGACTCAATCCATCGCCGAAATGCTGACGCCAACCCCTGCGCTGTGCATGGCAAAACGGTCCCCTCGGCACCCTTCAGACGAATCATTGAGCGAGGTCTGGGCGTATCATATCGACGCGCATCGGTTTGCAGATTTTCTCGAAGAGAAAACGAAAGAACGAGGTGTTCGTCACATCGTCGACGATGTCGTAGACGCCGACTGCAACGAAAACGGGTCGCTGCGGTCGGTTCGAACAAGCGGCGGCCTCCGTCTCGAAGCCGACCTGTTTCTCGATTGCACCGGGTTTCGCGGCATGCTCATTAATCGGACGCTCGAAGAGCCATTCATCAGCGACGGGAACAAGCTGCTTTGTGATTCTGCAGTCGCGATTCCATGCGAAAGCGATCCGGCTCGCGATGGTTTGGAACCCTTCACGACAGCTACGGCACTTGACCATGGCTGGACCTGGAACATTCCGCTGCTTCACCGAACAGGCTGCGGCTACGTGTACAGTCGACAGTTCACTTCGCCTGGAAAAGCTGAAGAAGAGCTTCGCGCGCACCTAGGACATCGCGCAGGCGATACGTCACCACTCCATCTTCGTATGCGCGTCGGTTACACCCAAAACGCTTGGGTCAAAAACTGCATCGCGATCGGACTCTCGGCATCGTTTATCGAGCCGCTGGAATCCACGGGGATCTTCCTGACCGAACATGCGCTCGCGGCGCTGATTTCTTTGTTCCCCGATCGGCGATTCGATGCCGCGACGACGCGCAAGTACAACGCCATGGTGCGGGATATGTACGAAGAAGCGAGGGACTTCGTCATGCTTCACTATCTCGTGAGTCGTCGTGACGACACCGAGTTTTGGAAGGCATCGCGCGAAGCCATCGATATCCCCGACACGCTTGGAGAAAAACTGGCGTTTTTTCAAACTAGACTGCCAACCCTGGACGTATTGAAGGTTACGATTTTCCGCGACTTCAACTACACGTGCATTCTTGACGGGAACCACAAGCTTCCGCCTACGCCTCACCCTTTACTTCGGCACATCGGGGATTCCGCTGGAGAACGTGCACTGACAACCATCCAGCAGCGCACAAACTCTTTGCTCGAACACCTTCCAACCCACTACGACTACCTCACGCAAATGGCCAACTCGCCGGACAGCATCCAACCAAGGGCTACAAAGAATGGCTTGGCTTGATAAATTTCCTCCCGTTGCTGTAGCTGGACCGCAGCCGATACCTTTCGTTGGGCGCCAGATCCATCTTCTGAAGTTCCTCCGCGATCCGGTCGGCCATCTACTTCGGGCGCACGAGACATTCGGAGACGTCTATGCGCTCTCAAAAGGCGACCCTTCAATCGTCTTTCTCTTGGGAGCCGCCGCAAACGAAATGGTGCTCAGTTCTCCTCAAACGTTCCACAACTACATCCGTACTCCGTTCCGCATTCCTGACAAGAGCGCCATATCTCGACTTCAGGTACGCCTGACCGCAATGAACGGAGACGACCATCGCACGCACCGACGTCTCCTGATGCAGGCGTTTACGACTCCTCAGAATCAACGTCACGCACTCGCCATCGCTCGGCTTGCAGAAGCGCAGGTTCGTACTTGGCGCTTCGGAGACACGATAGATTTCGCCGAGGAGATGATCGGGCTCTCCGCCTCTATCGCGGAGCAGTGCTTGTTTGGTGTCTGCCCCAACGACGACTCTATCCGCGTCGGAAAACTGGCGATGAATTTTCTTGATCTCGTCTTCTCGCCAACCGCTATGGCGTTGCCGTTCGATATTCCGCGAACACCGTTTCGCTCGTTGTTGCGCACGAGCGAGAACATCGAGTCCGCGATGCTCGAACTGGTCGAGCGGAAACGCGCAAACATGCACGAAGGCACGTCAGATGTGCTGTCCACATTGATTCGCCACTGCGATAGTGAACCATCGATCAACTCGTCGGAACTGATCTCCCAGACGTTTTCCATGTTCGTGGCCGGCCACGAAACGACCGCACAAACCCTCGCATGGACCGCTTTTTTGCTCGCTCAGCACCCCACTGAACACAAACAAGTCGCCGATGAAGTTCGTGGTATCTTGGACGGCAGAGCAGCCGCTCCCGAGGACCTTGCTCGCCTTCCATTTCTGGATCGCTCCATCAAGGAGAGCATGCGCTTGCTTCCGGCCACCCCACTACTGTTTTTTAGAAAAAGCATTCGGCCGTTCCGCTTCCACGGAATCAGTTTCCCGGCTGGCACGATCGCTGTTCTGAGTCCACTCGTCACGCATCGTTGCACCAAGCGGTTTCCGAACCCTCGACATTTTTTTCCGGGACGATGGTCGAACGTAAACGTCACTCCGTTTGAGTACCTTCCCTTCGGATCGGGTCCACGGCGATGCATCGGAGCAGGTTTTGCGTCTATGGCCATTCGGATCGTGCTGAGCGTCATATTGCAGAAAGTGAGGCTGCAGCCCATCCGTGACGCCAATATTTCTCGTACCGCGCGAAGCATCACCATGGGGCCTCGATATGGAATGCCGATGATCGTGCTTCCTCCCGACTCCCACGATGCGGTCCTTCGAAACGACGTGTCGGGCGACATCCACGAACTTGTCGATCTTCGCACCCCACCGACTGATATGCCCAGCCTCGATTCGACCAGTTCCGATTCGACAAAAAGCGCTCCGACAAATCCCCATCGTTCGCTGAATATCGAACCAACGCCACGACACCGCCCCGCAGCGGTACGAGCTCGCTGAGGTGTCCGTGCAGCCTACCCCGTCGCAATTTGTGGGTGAACTCAATCGAGGATTCCGCCGGTCTCGTACGATTGTCACCGCAAACTCTCTAGGAGTATTCGATGCACTTAGTGAACGACCTCTAAGCACGACGGCGTTGGCGAGCACGATCGGTTGTGATCGAACAGGGACCAAAATGCTCGTTCGAGCACTCATCGCGATGAACCTACTCATTGAATCAACGGATGGTGAACTTTCCCTCTCCTCGCTCAGCCGCGATCTTCTATCTCGATCATCACCCAACTACATCGGGCATATGCTGAGGTTTCACGACGTGCTCTACGAAGGCTGGAGCCACCTCGAACACGTTCTTCGAAGCGGTCGACGCTGGCATTCACTACGGAATCTGCTCGACGAAGATGATGAATTCACACAGGAATACATTGCGGGCATGATGCCTTTAGCGCAACACACCGCCCCACGACTCGCCAAACTCATGATGCGCTGGAATCCTTCCTCGATGCTCGACATTGGCTGCGGGCCAGGCGCATACAGCCTCGCGATGATCGAACGGGTTCCCGGTTTGAAGCTTACTCTTTTCGATTTGCCGACAACTCTGAAGACGACCGAACGGTTCGTTCGACGAGGAGGCACGCGCCACGACATCACTCTGCGAGCCGGAGACTACCTATCCGATGATCTCGGCGAAGGGTATGACCTCGCTCTGCTGTCCCATGTCACTCACGACGAATCCGCCGAATCGCTCCGCAAGCTTTTCGTGCGAACAAGAAACGCGCTTCGGGAAGGCGGACGCATCTGCATTCACGGCTGGCTGCTCACAGACGACGACTCGAGCGAGGAGTTTGAGAGTCTATTCAGCCTTCAGCTGATGACGTATACCGATGGCCGGCTGTATTCGCGGGAAGAATACGAGCGATTGCTCCACGAATGCGGCTATCGCGATATTGAGTACCGCAAGCTGGAAAACGATACGTCGTTCCCTACACACGCGATCTGGGCCGTGCGCTCGTAGCGTTCACGCGGCGAGTTGTTTCTTCAATATTCTTGCTCGTCGTTTCTGGCGCAGGATGTGCCTCCCACATCTTGAAATATTTCTGAAGAAACGAATATTTTTTGAAAGCGAGCAAAACCATACAAAGTTTAGAGAAATATTGAGTTTCTCAAGTGACGAAACTTGATGCCACCAGAAGCTTGGAATGTACAAGACTTCGCCTTCATACAAATCAAGATGAACGGGATTCGCTTTTCGAAACTCTGGAAATTGATTGTAGTCTGGATGATGGGCATCGACCTGACTAATAAACGGCGCGTCGGACCGCCAGGAATTGGGATAGTATTCCCGCAATCCGGGTGTGAACATTACAAATCTTTTCGAACCTCGAATCACCCAATGAAACGTCTCCACGGGGTCGTAGTGAAGCGGGACGACAATCGATTCGCCGCTCACCCACATCTTTGTCCGAGCGATTTCGTAGGACGAAATCGGGTAAGGAAGCTCGTAATCGCGCTTTAGGGTAGGCACCCGGTTAATGTCGTCCTGAAGATACAGCCATTCTCTGCCTTCATCGGACTTCCGCAGCCTCTTGCTGAAGCTACCAAAAGTCATTCTTTCGGTTGACAACCCGAATCGTGGATTCCAGGTGAAGTTTGGCGCAGCACTGACCGCGACCTCAACGTATTCTTGGGAAATGTTTTGATCTAGATACTCGACGTTCCAGCTGCGCTGAGCTCGTGTTTGATCCATCAATCCCTGAATAATCACGGGCCTACCCAGACGAACGAACCGACGCAGCACATCGTCATCAATACGCTTTACCCGCTCGATAGTCGGCTTGCTTCGTTTCCAGATCATCGCGCTCCCCCTCGCAAGACAGCTGACTGTATATCGGAAAATTGTGCTCTTCAGCCACGAGTTGTGCGATCGTGTGACCAGGCCAATTCATTTTCGGCCGCGACCGCCGAACATTAACTGCATCGTACACCCACCCTCAAGCAGCCCCCAAACCCCGTGGAACAAGCTGAAAACATAGAGGTTTTTGGCCCAGAGCTTCACGCCTGGGTGCTCCGCGCTGTGTTCGAGGTGTTTGACGAAGCGCTGGGAAAACAACGCGTCGACGCCACGCTTGAGAAGTTTGGAGTGACGCGCGAGCAGCTAAGTGACCCGGAGGCCTGGCTCTTCCAAGAGTTCGTGGAGGCTTGGTTCAACGAGCTCATCAATGCCGGTGGAGAGCCGGAACTATTCGACCGAGCGGCCCGACTGGCGCTCTCGCCGCGTTACCTTGGGCCCCTCTACGCGCTCGTACGCACATTGGGCTCGACCGAGTCGACGTACTTTCGAGTCGCCAAAACGTCCCCGCGATACAACAAAGGAGCTACCTACACCGTGGAAAAGAAAGGGGCGCAGCATGTCTTCGTCACCTTTCAACCCAAAGACGCAACGAAGCGCGAGCAGACGCGTTATCTCTGCCGGTTTCGGCAAGTTCAATTCGCAGCGGTACCTACCCTCTTCGACCTCACACCAGCAAAAGTGGAGTGTCACTCCTGTGTCGTCGACGGAGACGATTGCTGTGAATATGAAATCACCTGGGAAGAACGGGAACGGAGAATCGCCCATTGGGTCGCAGGACTGGTTGGGCTTGGGTTCGCGAGCGCGCTCATCGTCGGCGCAAAGCTTACGCTTTGGCCGGCACTCTTGGTGGCGCTCGGATTCGCTCTGGGAGGGATGGCCATCGGACGCCTCGGAGGCATGA
This sequence comes from Myxococcota bacterium, assembly GCA_028284955.1. Lineage (GTDB taxonomy): Bacteria > Myxococcota_A > Polyangia > Polyangiales > Houyiibacteriaceae > JANQQS01. Next base: position 76,022 of record JANQQS010000115.1, read on the forward strand.
GATCCGATTTGGCCGACCGCATCAAAGACCTGAGCGATCATCACGATGCGCTCGCGATCAGCTTGCGCCGGAACGAATCTCGCTTCGAACAGCTCCTCGAAGCCAAGGCTCATGTCGACCGGAAGGTCGAAGACCGCACCGCTGAGCTCAAAAAGACCAGCGACCAACTCGCATCCACATTGGACGAAGTTCGCGCGCTCGATCGAGCGAAAACGGATTTCTTCTCAAACGTATCTCACGAGCTGCGTACACCGCTTACCTTGTTGATCGGCCCTCTCGACGACATGGTTCGCGGCGCCGAACCACCCGGCGGAACCAAGGTCGCTGTGCACTCGATGCGGCGCAACGCAGTCCGACTGCGCTTGTTGATTAATCAGCTGCTCGATTTGTCGAAAGTTGACGCCGGCAAAGTCGCACTCCAGCGTTCCTCGATCGACCCGCGCGCGTTTGCCCATCGTTTGGTGGACGCGTTTAGAAGCGCCGCGGAACGAAAGAATATTCGTTTGGAAGTCGAGGCGCCGGATCACATGGCTCCGATCGCACTCGATACGAACTGGCTGGAATCAGCGCTTACGAACCTCGTCGCGAACGCAATGCGATTCGTCGACTCGGGCGGCCGAGTTGTGGTGCGGGTTGTCGATCAAGGTGGCGATGTGGCTCTTTGTGTCGAGGACGACGGGGAAGGGATTCCAGAAGCAGACCTGCCAAAAATATTCGACCGCTTCGCCCAAGCAGGGTCGAGCGAAGCCCGACGTGGTGGAACAGGTATCGGGCTCGCGCTCGTTCACGAAGCTGCGCGGCTTCATGGTGGCGAGGTCACCGTGGAGAGCAAAGAGAACAAAGGAACTACCTTCACAATGACGCTCCCGCGCATCATTGTGAGCGGCGACGAGGACGCAACCGACGACGGCGCGAACGAACCAGCGAAGCAAATTCAGATCGACAACTACGTTGTCCCCGAAGGAACGCATGCGACAGAGAGTTCCGATCGAGAAGGGCCGTCCGCCGATGCCCCGCTCGCCGTCATCGTCGAAGACAACCCTGATTTGCGGCGCTTTCTCGCCGACGTCCTCGCCGCGCAGTACCACGTGCGCGCGGCGAGCGACGGACACGAGGGGCTAGCGCTCGTGAACACTTGTGATCCGGACGTGGTGATCACGGATGTAAGTATGCCGAAAATGGACGGCATCGAATTGACTCGCCGGCTGCGTGCCTTGGAACACACGCGCACCACTCCGATCTTGCTGGTCACCGCACGCCGCGACATCGGCCAGGTGCTTGAAGGCTTTGAAGTCGGCGCGAACGACTACCTCACCAAACCATTTCATGGCCGCGAACTTCTCGCGCGAATCGATGTGCACGTTCGACTTCAACGAATGGTGCACGAGCTCGCGCATCAAGAAAGGCTCGCATCTCTCGGCGTCGTTTCCGCCTCGGTCGCCCATAACGTGCGCAACGCGCTTACGGCGCTCGTTAGCGGATTGCCTGCAATGAAAAAACGCTTCGGCAAGAAGTTGGACGACATGAGCTCGGAAATGCTCGATGTGATGATCGACAGCGCGCATCGCATTCAGCGGACGTCCGAAGATCTGCTGGATCTGTCGCGCATCGACCGACCGGACGAATCCACCTTCCACCCTGGCGCCGGCCTTATGGCAGCAGTGCGATTGATGTCCGTAAAACTCGGCGACGGAGTCGAAGTCATCACCCATGTGGACGAGGATGTCACCCTCCATGGACGCGCCGGCGACATGAACCACGTATTCCTGAACTTGATGGACAACGCCGTCAAAGCCGTGGTCGGAAGCGGACGAATTCGAGTGACGGGGAACATCGCGGGCGGCGAATACGTAGTGAACATCGAAGACTCTGGCGATGGCATCGACCCCACGAGAGAAGAGGCCATCTTTCAACCGTTTCAGACATTCCGAAAACAGGGAGGAACCGGTCTGGGTCTGGCGATCGCGCGCGACATCGTCGACCAACATGGAGGCACAATCACCGCAGGCCATTCGGATCTCGGCGGCGCCATGTTCACGGTTCGCTTACCCCGCTCCCGCAAGCGTTCGACGGAGCTCCCGCAAGCGTTGCCTTCGTCCACACAGATTCGTCACTGACGCAGGCAACCCGACGATACACCTATCGGCGGGTTGCCCCCGTCCCCGCCTTATTCCCCTCTTTTTGCCTCGATTTCGGCTTCCATAGACCTAGCGATCCACGGGTCGGTGTAGTAGCCTCCGCAGCGCCGGGGGGAGGAAGCGGTGTGGCCGCAATCAACGACAACCCGATCGCGTGCGATCTGCCAGGCGCGGATGTGTCCGTTGCCCCCTCTCTGATTCGGCTTCCTCCCGACGAAGTTCGGTCGCTCTCGGAGCTCAACCCCTACGTGCCTCTGCTGCACTTTGTCGTGGAGTGGGTTCTGATATTGGGCGCGGCATCGCTTGCGACAGCATGGCCGCATCCGTTGGTCTACGTGCTCGCCGTGATGTTCATCGGAGGCAGGCAGCACGCATTGCTCGCGCTGCTCCACGACGGGCTCCACTATCGTCTATTCGGCCATCGAAAACTCAATGAATGGAGCGCAGAACTGCTCACCTGGCCGTTCATGCTGTTGTCGATGACAAAATTTCGGCGCACTCATTTCGCGCATCACCGTCGACCCAATACGAAACACGACCCTGACTGGCTACGCAAACAGAATCCGGATTGGGTGTTTCCCAAGAGCTGGTGGTCCCTGTCGAAGCTGCTCGCAATCCAGCTCGTGGGCCTGGGCTTCGTTCGCCTGATCCTGCAGTCGCATGCTCTAAAGACCGATAGAGCAACTGAGACCGACCACACGGCGCAGAACCGTGCGCCGCAGATCGAACGCCGATCCCGTCTATCGGGGTACGCTCGGCTCGCGTTTAATGTCTGCGTGCTCGCTTGGTGCTGGCAGGAAGAGCTTCTGCTCGAATACGTATTGCTCTGGATCGTGCCGTTCTTAACCTGGACGCAGCTCATCATTCATATTCGAAGTATTGGCGAGCACTTCGCGATCAAGCCTGGCGCCTACGGAGAAACGCGAACCACCATGGTGAGCTGGCTAGAGCGAGTCTTCATCATTCCCAAAAACCTCAACTTTCATCTGGAGCATCACCTCTACCCCAGCGTGCCTTTTTATCGCCTACCCGCGCTGCACCAGCGTTTGATGCGCGATTCGCAGTATCCACGCGTTGCGCATATCACGAGCGGATACTGGCGAGTGCTCCGCGAATGCACCACCGTGTGACCCCATGGCCTTAGCGAACGCACCGTGAACGTTGAAACGCAGGCCCAATCCTCCAACAGCGTCTCGGTCCGGTCGGTGCTTCCCGTCGTCCGGCGGCTTGAGAGGCTCGGTTTCGCCAGCTCGGTCCTTTCCTCGGAGCTGGATATTTGTCTCGAGCGCGTGAACAACCTGAACGCGTTCCTGTCGCCCGATGAAGCGCGCCGGGCGTGGAGCCAAGCGGAACAGCTCACCTCAGACCCCGAGTTTGGCCTTCACGCCGCGCTGGAATCCCAACCGAATCTGCACGACGTAATGGAAATCGCGTTTCGATGCGCACCGAATCTCGGCGAAGCCATGCGTCGAATGGTGCTGCACCGAAATTTCCTGCACGACGCCGCGATCTTCTTTCTTGAGTACACCTCAAACCACTTTTCGATCGTCCATCAGCTGCCGAACGGACATCGATTGCCGGCCGGCCCCGCTCAATACATGGTCGCAAGCTGGTTGTGTCTGGCGCGTCGCAGTACGGGGCACGAGCTGAGCCCGGTCGCGGTGCATCTGCCATTTTGTGCTCCAGCCAAAATTGACGAATATCGTCTTTTTTTTCGCGCACCGATCACCTTCGACGCGGTGGAAAGTCGCTTGGTTTTTGAGCGTGATGCGTGCGAGCTGCCTCTGCTTCAACCCGACGCGTCCGACGTAGGAATTCTGCGTCGCCACCTGGAGGGCGCCGAACTTCCCCCATCGTTGGCCGCTCCTGCGCACAAAGGAGGAGCCGCTGGGCTGTTGAATCTCTGCCTATCGAGCCTGCCCAATCAAGCGCTTCCAGATTCTGGACTCCGAGATCTTGCACGAAAGTACGCTTCCGATCCTGAGATTGCCTCGCGAGAGATTGGATTTTTGCTGGGTTTCTCGAGCTGGCAGGCGTTCGAACGATCGGCGCTCCGAAGTGCGCCGGCAGCTCGAACAGCGGGAAGCGCGTCCCAAGATATCGCGTCCCCAACAGTAGGGCGCGCCTCCCAAGAAATAGGATAATCGCCCGATGTTTTGGCAGAAGAAAAGGCACCCGTGGACCCTGGTCACGGCGTGCTATGCTTGCGCGACGGTTTTGCCATGAGCATCGATTATCGCCAATATCCGGTCCTGTACGTCGACGACGAACGACCCAACTTGGTCGCGATGCGATATGCGCTGGACGATGAATTTGAGGTTCTTACCGCGAACAGCGGCGGCGAGGCCCTCGGCATTCTTGGAGACCGCGACATCGCCGTCCTGCTCTCGGACCAGCGCATGCCTGGCATGACGGGGGTCGAGCTGTGCGAAAAGGTTCAGCAACAGTGGCCCGACGTCATGAGAATCATCATCACGGCGTACGCAGACATGCACGCGGCGATTGATGCCATCAACCGCGGCAAAGTAACGCGCTACATCACGAAGCCGTACGATAACGATGAGCTCGCCGACACGGTACGTACGGCCATCGACTTGGTGCATATTCATCGTAGCGTTCGGGATCTAGAAGTGCGCGTGCTCCAGTCAAGTTCGACCACAACCGCAAAGGTGTTGCAGAACCAGATCGCGCACGAACTCAACAACAGCCTCACCCCCCTCACATCCTGTCTCCAGTATCTCGGGGATCTGCACGAGAGCGCATACAACAAACTCAAGAGCGACCCCGAGCAAGCATCCAAGTTGCTCTCGACGGCGCATGATGTCCACCACGACGTGATGACCTCCGTGCATCAAATCACCGGTATTGTGCAACGCATGGCGGAGGGACGCAGAGGCGACGCAGTACAGTCTTGGAGCGACGTCGCACGCGTAGTGGATTCGACGGTGCGCATATTGCGCCCTGAGCTCGAAAAGGCAGCGCGACTGCAAGTAGTTCTCGAAAGCTCTCCACGCAGCCCGATCGAAGCATCGGCATTGGGCCAAATCATGACGAATTTATTGCTGAACGCCGCCAACGCGATCGAAGAGGCAGGCAGCGGAACCGAATCTCAGGATCTCGAACCCACCATCTCGGTCCGCGTGACCGGAAAATCTGGGGAAGCGCGCATCCGAGTGAGCGACAACGGGCCCGGGATTTCCGACGATTTGCTCGAACGCATATTCGACCCCTACTTCACGACTCGCGCTGAAGGCTCCGGACTCGGTCTTGCGATCACTCGCCAGCTTGTCGAAGAGGCTGGCGGTAGAATCGAAGTCGAGAGTACACTCGGAAAAGGAACCTCTTTTTGCGTGATTCTGGCCAACTCGCTGTAACTCGCACACGGAACGCTCGAGCACGGTCGGGACGGGCCAGGTTCGCTGGTCAACGCAAGCGGCGGGAGGTATAAGGCCGCGGCCGTCAACGCCGCGGGAAACAATCGGGCGGAACGGAACACTCCGACTGCCGGAGCGTACAGCGGGAGCGGATCGATGAGCCATGATTTTGGCGTAAACCAGGGGTTGGTGGAAGAACTCTTCTTGAGGTGGGCCGCGAACCCATCGTCAGTCGAGGATTCTTGGAGAAGCTACTTTGAATCGCTAGCTCCGGCTGAGCTTCCCCGCCTGACCAGTGCAGGCACGCTGGATACGCCCACAGTGGTTGGCAACGAGGCGCCGCCAGCATCGTCAAACGGCTCGAACGGCGGTGCATCTCCCTCCGTGTTCTTGCCTCCCACCGCAGAAACGGTTCCTTTCGTCGACCAGCCCAATCGCACGACTCGCACGTCGCTTCCCCCCTCGAGCGACGTCATGATGGCAACCCAGCTGCAGGGGCGAGTCTCGGCCCTCATGAACGCGTACCGAGTACGCGGCCACCTATTTGCTCACCTCGACCCGCTGGGCCTTACCGATCGCCCGCCCCGCGAGTTCGTCCTGGAACGCTATGGCCTGGCCGACGTGGAACCAGATACCGTTTTTTCCACCGCCGACATGGCTGGCCCTTCCACCCTCACGCTTCGAGAAATCATCGACCGGCTCGACGAAACCTACACCCGCACCATCGGGGTCGAGTTTACTTTTCTCGAAGATCGGGATGCTCGCGACTGGCTCCAACACTCCATGGAATCAAGCCTCAACCGACTTGATCTGAGTGTCGAAGAACAGCTCCGCATCCTGACCAAGCTCACCGACGCAGAAATATTCGAACAGTTCCTCCACACCAAGTTCATCGGAGCCAAACGGTTCTCGCTGGAAGGAGCGGAAAGCGTCATTCCCTTGCTCGACTATTTGATCGAGCGCTCTTCCGAGATTGGCGTCGACGAAATCGTGATCGGCATGGCGCACCGCGGACGCCTGAATGTGATGGTCAACATCCTCGAAATGAACGTTCGCCAGATCTTCGCAGGATTCCGTGACGACAACCCCGAAGACCATCTCGGCCGCGGCGATGTCAAATATCACCTTGGATATTCGGTGGATCGAAACACAAGCGCCGGCCGCTCGGTTCACCTCACACTCACGTTCAACCCCAGCCATTTGGAGTTTGTGGGCCCCGTCGCCGCGGGACGTGTTCGAGCGAAACAGGATCGACGAGGCGATACCCGACGAGAACAGGTTCTGCCGCTCATCATTCATGGCGACGCGGCGTTTGTGGGCCAAGGCGTCGTCGCGGAGACGTTGAACCTAAGCGAACTCCAGGCATATCACGCTGGCGGAACCATCCATGTGGTCATCAACAACCAAATCGGTTTCACCACCATCCCCACCGACGCACGATCCACGCGATACTGCACCGACATCACGCGCATGCTCCGCTGTCCGGTATTCCACGTAAACGGCGAAGACCCGGAAGCGGTGGCGCAAGTGGTGCGCCTCGCTACGGAATACCGGCAGCGATTTCATCGCGACGTGGTCATCGATCTTTATTGTTACCGAAAGTACGGCCACAACGAAGGGGACGAACCGCGATTCACCCAGCCCATCATGTATCGCGCGGTGGATGAAAAGCGCACCATTCGGCAGGTGTATATCGATCGCCTGGTCGAGACAGGAAAAATCACCGCGGATCAGGCAGATGAGATCAGTGCGCGCCGCAAACGAGACCTCGAGGCCGCGCTCGAGGAAACGCAGAACGGTGGGTACAAGCTCACCCCGGATTCGATGCGTGGTCTTTGGACGCCGTTTCGAGGCGGAGCCGATATCGACACTCCAGACGTGGAAACTTCGGTTCCGCGGCCACGTCTCGAAGAACTGCTAGACCGACTCACCACGACTCCGGATTGGTTTCATCCTCATCCGCGATTCAAACGGTTTGTTTTGGACAAACAGCGTCGCATCTTGGAGACCGGCCGCGGAATCGACTGGGGCACCGGCGAAAACCTCGCCTTCGCTTCCCTCTTGGTTGACGGAGTCCGGTGCCGACTTACCGGGCAAGATGTCCGTCGGGGAACGTTTAGCCACCGACATGCCGTAATCTACGACTCCAAGACGGGCCGTCGATACACACGGCTCGGTCATTTGTCGCCAGACCAAGCGCATTTGGAAATCTACGACAGCCCACTTTCGGAGGCCGGCGTCCTCGGGTTCGAATGGGGATATTCGCTCGACTCGCCAGACGGTCTCGTCATGTGGGAAGCGCAGTTCGGCGATTTTGTGAACACGGCGCAGGTCATCATCGATCAGTTCATCACGTCGTCCGAAGACAAATGGCATCGGCTGAGTGGGTTGGTGCTGCTCTTGCCTCACGGATTTGAAGGCCAGGGCCCCGAACACTCGAGCGCCCGTCTCGAACGCTTCCTCGCCCTCTGCGCAGAGGACAACATGCAGGTCGTGAACCTCACCACACCGGCTCAGCTCTTTCATTGCATTCGCCGGCAAGTCGTGCGCCCATGGCGAAAGCCGCTGATTGTGATGACCCCCAAAAGCCTCCTGCGTCACCCACGTGCGGTAAGCACCCTCGACGAACTCAGCAGCGGCGAATTTCGAAGATTGTTGCCTGACAGCTCAGAAATCGATCCGGCTGGCGTCAGGCGGATTCTCCTGTGCTCCGGCAAGCTCTACTATGATTTGCTCGAGGCTCGAGAGACCCGCAACATTCGTGACGTGGCGATCATTCGATGGGAGCAGCTGTACCCGTATCGCGCCGACGAAATTCGCAGCATCCTCGCCCCGTATCGTGACCAGACCGACTTGGTATGGGTGCAGGAGGAACCTTGGAATATGGGCGCCTGGTTCTTCCTTCGAGCTCGTATTCCACAAATTCTCGAAGGCAAGTTCGCGCTGCGATGTATCTCGCGCCCTGAAAGCGCGAGCCCCGCGACAGGCTCGAGCGCGGCCCACAAGCTCGAACAGCAGCGCCTGATCGATGAAGCGATGAGTTGAATCGTGATTCCCCGGACGGCTCGACGTGGTATCGCCGTGCTGGCCTCGCTACTGCTCGCTTCTTGCGTCATCGACCCTAGATTTGACCCAAGGGGGAACGATGTGAGCCTTGAGGGCTCGTGGACGATCAACGCTCAGCCTCCCACGGATGAAACATGCGCCATGGCAGGAATCGCGGTCGTCGAACTGCGCATCCTCGATGATGCAGATGATGACTTTTATACCGACGAAGAGTTCCGATTTCCGTGTGCCCAGGCATCGTTTGATACCCGTCCCGACGAGGTGCTCGATTTCGACCTCTACCGAGCGGTTTTTTTCGCCTACAGCGCAGACGGCCGAGTATCGTCAGAAACCGAAGCCTCTATCCTGGACGCCGCTACCGAGACACACATCGTAGTGACCCCGGCGCCGGATTTCGTGTCGGACAACTGATTCCCACCCTCGGGGGACAGTTGCGTCTCGCCGACCAGCCCGCTAGACATAATATTACAGTGTTTCGCGTTCCTCCTCTGACGCCGTTTGTGAAGAAGCTGCTCATCGCGAGCTTCTCCGTATACGTACTCGGTCTAATTCTTCAAAACTTCGTAGGCGTGCCCTCGTTCGAACTGCTCGCATTGTCACCCGATCGAATTGGGCTTCACACCGTGTGGCAGCTGTTCACTTATGTGCTCGCGTGGCCTCCCGGGCCCAACCATGTGTTCGGCGTCTTGCTGTCCCTGCTCTTCCTGTGGTGGGTCCTTGCGCCATTCGAATCTCGGTTCGGCACGCGACGCACCGCGCAGCTGACGCTGGCAGCGACCGTGCTCGCCGCGATTCCTGCCATCGCGGTAGGTCAGTTCTTTGCCGGAGGACCACCTCTCTTCGGAACCAACGCGATCTTGCTCGCCTCCATCGCTGCGTTCGCATGGTCCCTTCGAGGACACGGCACGCTATCTTTTTTCGGAGTGTTGCCGATGAAACCCGTGCACCTGATTTTTGTGTGCCTCGGGCTGAGCCTTCTGTTCTTTCTCGCATCCAGAAACTTCGTGGAGCTCGTAGCCGACCTCAGCGCAGTGGGCACCGGCATTCTTTTCGTCGAGTGGGCATCACGCCCGTCAAGACCAAAACGCAAACGCAGCGGTCGGGCCCAACGAGGAAGCTTCCGCGTAGTTCAAGGCGGCCAAGACGGCGACAGCTCACACTGGTTAAATTAGTCGGATCTTAAATTAGTCGGATCGTTTCGGTCCGATGCTGGAAGACTAAACAATGGGCCGTTTTTTCTTAGCTTTGTTGCTCGCGGGGGGTGGGCTCGGGTGCTCGAACTCCATTCCTATCTACGACGAGTGCCGCGACGTGAGGCAATGCGAGGGTTTCGCCGATGGTTGCTACGTCATTCAGGGAGCGCTCGGTTCCCAAAGCAACATGTGTTCGAGGCGATGCACGAGTGATCTTGATTGCCCGCGCGGGTTTAGTGGGCAACGGGGTGCATGCTACGAAGCAGTCGGCAATCTTTGGCCCATTTGCTACGAACGCTGCATAAGCGACTTTGATTGCCCAGACAATTTGATCTGCGAAGGCGTCGTCGAATCAATTGTGCCAGGTTTGGCCCTCGACCGGGCAGACGCCATCTGCCTTCCTCCTTGATCTCGAACACGAAGCGCACTCCAAAATGCTTGGTACTCATTCCAAAGTACTCCCGCGCGCAGCCTTGGCCTGGCTCTTTGCGTCAGCGGTCTCGTGCAACTGCGAGCGAAATGTCCCCTTCAAGCAACCGGGCGCACAAGAAACGAAAACGAAAACGCCCCCCGCGAACGAGTTTCAACCCACTCTCGGCACTTCGTTTCCTGCCAAGACTCGTCGAATCACTATCGAGAACACGACCCTCTCGCTCAAAGGCGAGGACGTCCGCGCCGTGCTCGCGCTGGAAAACCCGAAACGCACGAAAGCCTTCGTGGTGGCTTCCGCTCAGACCTCCGATCTGCTGCGCGTCGCCCAACCAAACCATCAAGACCCCAAACGCTTCGACTCAAAACCGATTCATGAGTTGGCTCGCCCCGAGGAATGCACCACGGAGAGCGCTTCGATTCGAACGTTGTCTTCGCGTATGGCGCTTGGGACCGTGCGCTGGTCCTGTGATCGAAGCCTGGTTGACCACCATTGGATCGCGGATACTAAAAAAGCACAACTGCTCGAACACGTGTCGTCACTCCCTTCCCACCAAGATGGCCGCCCTCGTTTCTCGATTCAATTTCGCGCGTCCGATGCCGACCACAACAACTACGAAGATCTCAATGCTTCCCTGAAAATCGAGCACGCAGACGACCCGATCTTGCTTGAACTTTCGTGGCTCAATCGCCCCGCTGGATTGGTCCGAGACAGGGGTGAGCCGGAACAGTTTATTCGACACCTCGCCGACGAGGCTTGGCGCATCCTTGGCAAGAAACCTGGCAAAGACCTCGCCAAAGCCAAGGCTGCGGCAGAACGCGCGCTGTATGTTCACCGCGTGCTTTGTGCCGAGTCGGGAGCCGCGCGACTGCGAATCGGAGGTGCGTACATACCATGTCGCGAATCGACCGCGACGGCACGAGCGCGCGCCGCGCTGGCGGCGGTGATGATTCGTGAAGGAAAGCTCCACGCGGCGCTAGAGCTGTCTGAGCTCATGGAAGACCCCACCGCGCGAGCCTCACAAGAAGAACGAACGCGCGTCGACGCAGAATGGGGCCGTGTAAAACAACCCGCCACGGCTGCGATTCGTCCTCTTGTTCGCGCCGAGGTCGGGCCGGACGCCAATCTCCGCTATCAGAACCTATTTTTTTTGAACGACGACGTCATCGTGCTCAGAACCCACGTTGCGCAGCAAGTTGACATTCGGGCGGACTCCCCTCGCCTGGAACGGCTGCCTCGGCCGGTTTCAGCGCCGCTCACCGACGCAAAACAAACGATGCAAATTGAGCGCGTATACCGGGACTGCGGAAGCTATTCCGCGATGCTTTCGACGTCGCCCACGCGGGTCCGAGGAGGGCTCCAAAACATCCTCGTGCCATTGTCGGCGTCCACCAACACCGTTCCTTGGCCACCCACCAAACCGTCGGCGATCAAACCACCGACGCGCCTGCCCGCGTGTCCTGCGGCCAACACGACTCGATTCGCTGTGGCTGCGCCGACGATCGTAGCTTGGGCGCCACAGGGATTCTTGGTGACGGACCAAGAGCGGCTCAATATCGTCTCCGCGGAAGCCAGCGGAGTCGCAGACAGCGAACGCGTCGCTCTGGAATCCTCTGCTCCAGTCCCGTTGCCACTTCGGGGGTCGCGTATGACCCCCGACGGCTCCCGATACGTGGTCGAGGGGCACGTTGGTATTTTGGTCACCCAGCGAGGAAGCAACAACAAAGTACGTTTTCTGCGGCCTTCGGGTTGGGAGAATATTCCCGGGCTCGTTCGCGCCGCGGCCATCGCTCCGCACGCGCAGCGAGTCGCGATTCTCAAAGGCCATACCCTCGCGCTCATCACGTGGTAGCCGTGAGCTAGAGCATTCGTGAGCGCGCTTTTTTTCCCCGCGCCAACATGCTATGGAAGCGCAGTGCGAGTGTTCGCAGCGTCACATGTGCGTCGGTCTTCGGTACATTCATTTCTCGCGGCCGCCCCGTTCTTGCGCTTCGCATTCTCGGCTTCGCTCGCATCCTCTTCGATATTCACAATCACTGCGGTATCCGTCAGCACTGCATCGTGCGGGGGCACGACGCCGCAGTCCGCGACACCGTGCATGTCGGATCGCGAATGCCGACTGAATCGAATCTGTCATGAAGGGAGATGCCAGTTTCTGCGCGATGTGAAGCGAGACTTCGCTGAACATCCCGCCCGCGACGCCGGCACGAAATACGAGTCGAATCGCACCCATTCGACACCACAGGCTGGCTCAAACGACGCGATGTTTATGGGAGGCTCGGCGCACCATGGCCGCTCCTCTCGACTCGGTCCCCGCACAAAACCGGAGATCGTTTGGATGCATCGGACCGGGGCGCGGATATTCGCCTCACCGGTGGTCTCCACGGACGACACAATTTACATCGGATCACTGGACCGCAGTTTTTCGGCTCTGGATGCCGCAGGTCAGATCAAGTGGCGATATACGTCCGCAAAGAAGATCTACGCCACGGCTGCGATCACGCCAGACGGATCGATCCACGTCGGCTCGGACGACGGATTCCTCGTGTCGCTGAGTGCATCCGGACAAATCAGGTCGCGCCTGTCGCTCGGCGACGAGATCGACGCAGGAATCACCAGCACTCCTGACGGGACGCTGTACGCAGCCGCAAACGGCGTCTACGCCATCAATGCAAACGGGACGATCCGTTGGCATGTGCCCACTGCAGCCCACGTTCGAAGCAGTCCAACTCTACATCCATCTGGCCTGATCATTGTCGGAACCTCTGCCGGCAATGTGCTGGCCATCGATTCAAAGGGAAATGAAGCCTGGCGATCAAACGTCGGCGGGAGCATCGACGGGACGTCGTCGGTGGATAGTGAAGGAACAATCTTTGTCGGAACCGATCGCGGGCACGTGGTCGCAATCGACGCGCGTGGGCAAATCAAATGGCGATTCGAGACAGGAGGAGATGTCCGCGCGACCCCCGCAATATCGAACGACGGCAAGGTCATCGTCGGCTCGTATGACCGCGGCCTCTACGCGCTAGACGCAAAAACTGGGGTTCAACAATGGAAATTTCAAACAGCAGGGCGCATCCGCGCGTCGTCGCGCATTGACCGTGAAGGCCGCATCTATGTCGGGTCGCAAGACGACTTCGTGTACGCGCTATCGCCCGACGGCCAGTTAATTTGGCGCCTCAACCTCGGCCAAGATGTCGACTCCACTGCGGCATTCGGAAGCCGCCAGACCCTCTACGTCGGCGCAGACGATGGAGGCGTCTACGCCTTGCGATAGCGTTTCAACCAACGCTCCCTACACACATGCCGATCGACAAAGAAAGGGTAATGAACGCACTGCGGAAGCATGCTCCCCGCGCTCTGCACGCGGCGGAAGTATGCGGCCGATTGGGAGTGTCCTCTCGCGACAAAGACGATGTCTTAGGCGCACTCGAGGAGCTCACCGAACTTGGTCTGGTGACGCAGATGCCCGGCCAACGCTTTCGAATCAAGCGCTCGAAGGACAAACGTCCTCAAGCTATTCCTGAGCGCTCAATCGCCACAAAAAGAGCACACGGAACACGACCACGTCGCTCACGAAACGCCACATCAAAAGATACACACGCTGGTCGCGGCCGAGGCCGCATGACGATGACTGTGCGAGGATTCGGTTTTGTCACGACCGACGAAGGCGGAGCCGACGTGTTCATTCCCCCGGGCGCTGTCGGCGCTTCGATGCATGGAGACTTGGTCGAAGTTGAGTTTCGTCCAAGCGCGCGGGGTCGCGAAGGAACCGTTCGCCACGTGGTGGAGCGACGCAGCCCTCGAATCACCGGCGTACTACGTCACGTAGGTCGCCAAACCCTGATCGAGCCGGACGACCAACGACTTCGAGGCCCGATGCCGATCTCTGGCAGCGTGCCGCGAAAAGCACACACGGGCACCATTTTTGAGTGCGATATCGTGAGCTTTCCTCAGGATCCAGACGACGTCGCGACAGTTCGAATTGTGAAACCTCTAGGCATCGCCGGGTCCACAGAAGTCGAAGTCGCCAAGGTGAAGATCAGAGAAAGCATCATCGAAGAATTTCCCGCGTCCGCAATCCGAGAAGCTGACGAGTGGGGCGACCGAGTTCGTGCGGCAGACAAACGCGCACGCAAAGACCTTCGATCGACACCGCTATTGACCATCGATCCCGATGACGCGCGAGACCATGACGACGCACTATGGGCCGAAAAACTCCCGAATGGCGACGTGCGCGCGGTGATCGCCATCGCAGATGTCTCGTTCTATGTGCGCGAAGGCGGCGCTATCGACCAAGAGGCGCTGTCTCGTGGAAACTCGATCTATCTTCCTGATCGGGCGATTCCTATGTTGCCGGCGTCGCTATCCTCCAACCTCGCGTCCCTCGTGCCGGGGAAAGATCGACTCTGCATCGCCCTAGAAGTCACGATCGGATCAGCAGGAGCAGTGAAAAGCAAAACGCTTGTTGAAGGGGTGATGCGCTCAAAGGCCCGCCTGACCTATCGCGACGTCGCAGAAACCCTCAGGCTTCTCGAACCCGGACCACGAAAGTCGAAAGCGGAACGCTACCGTCCCATCCTGGAAGCGCTGCTCCAGACGGCGCGCATCCTTCGAAAAAAGAGAATTCGCCGAGGCGCTCTCGACTTCGACCTCCCGGAACCGAAGATTCGTTTTGACGCGGACGGAGAACCTGCCGATGTATTTCGCAGCCGCGCAGAACCGGGAATGAAAGAAGCCTACGGAATCGTCGAAGAGTTCATGCTTCTCGCCAACGAAATCGTTGCGGAAACCCTCATGCGCAAACGGCTGCCCGGAGTGTTTCGCGCACACGGGCCCCCAGATGAACGAAAACTCGAACTCTTCGCGGAACTCGCGACGTCTCTCGGCCATCCGATCGACGTGGAGCAAGCGCAAAACCCTCGCTCGCTAGCGAAATTTCTGAATCGAATAGAAAAATCACCAAAAGCGAACGTGCTTCGCTATCTCTTGCTCCGCGCGATGCAGCAAGCCGCGTACGACACCAACCCCGAAGTTGGCCACTTCGCGCTGGCTGCGAAAACCTATCTCCATTTCACCTCTCCTATCCGGCGCTACGCCGATTTGGCCGTGCACCGCGTCGTTCGAAAATTGATTCGAAAAGAACCAATCGACGCAGCATCGCTGAGCCCACGATTGGGATCGATCGCAGCGGAAACGAGCCGGCTCGAGCGGCGTGCGATGGTCGTGGAGCGCGATGTAATGAACGTATACCGGGCTGTTTTGATGCGGGAACGGATCGGAGAAGAGTTTGAAGCCCGCATCACCGGGATGAACGAACGCGCTCTCTTCGCGACCTTCGACGAACCATTTGTGGAATCGGTGACCCCCCTCGAGCGCCTGGCAGACCATTTTGTTCTTGACCGGCTGGGTATCAAACTAAGCAGCGAACGAACCGGGCTCAACTTGTCGATGGGAGACCGCGTCACGGTGTGCGTGGAAGACGTCAATCTACAACGTAGAGAAATCATCGCGCTGCCTACCACAGTGCCCATTGCCGCAACCGAGAACCACAGCGACGAACAAACTCTTCATCCAACAAACCATCGTTCAACTAAAAAAGTCGCTCGAGAAAAACACCATCCGAAAAAAAACTCTGCGCGGCGGTCAAAATATCCGAAGTCTCGCCGTCAGAAATCTCGGGACAAGAAGTTCTCTCGTCGCGAATCCCGCCGATGACTCTTCGGCGAGCCATCTCTCCCGAGCGGCAGCGCTCCCGCGGAGGACGGGTTAGAGTTTCTCGTTCTGTACCCGAGATCATTCTCGAAAAGCGTTCAGGAAACGCTCTCTCTACGAACGAAATCAACAGCGTGATTCGCGGCTTCGTAGAAGGACATGTTCCCGACTACCAGATGAGCGCCCTCGCGATGGCGATCTACTTTCAGGGGTTGAACCTCCGGGAAACGACCGACTTGACTGAAGCCATGCGGGATAGCGGCGCCGTGATTCGCCTCGACCGCAAACGCGCGCGCAATATCGACAAACATTCCACGGGAGGTGTCGGCGACAAGGTCAGCTTGTGTCTTGCACCATTGGTCGCAGCATGTGGAGTCACAGTACCCATGATCAGCGGCCGAGGTTTGGGCCACACCGGAGGCACGCTCGACAAACTGCAGTCCATCCCTGGTTTTTGCGTCGACCTATCGGAGCAAGAGTTCAAAACACAAGCAAAGACACTCGGGTGCGTTCTTGCTGGCGCGACCCAAAGCATCGCCCCTGCCGATCGACGGCTGTACGCGCTTCGCGACGTGACGGGCACCGTCGAATCAATTCCGCTGATTACCGCCAGCATTCTGTCAAAGAAGCTCGCCGCAGGAATCGACGGTCTGGTCTTGGACGTAAAGGTAGGCGCAGGCGCGTTCATGAAGGACCAAACCGAAGCCCGCGCGCTCGCCCGCAGTATCGTTTCGGTCGGAGCCCGTTGCGGCCTGCGGGTTCGAGCCATCCTCAGTCAAATGGACGCTCCCCTAGGTTGCGCGGTTGGCAACGCGCTCGAAGTTCGCGAAGCGCTGGATATCCTCCGAGGAGGTGGCCCTGAAGACCTAAAGGAAGTCACGCTCGCGCTGGGTATAGAAATGCTTTTGCTTGGCGGAATAAAGAAGAGCTCTCGAGCGGCCCGCGTACTACTCCAGCACGCGATCGATTCAGGGGCCGCGATGGAGAAGATGCGGCAAGTCATCGAGGCACAGGGAGGGGATTCCCGCGCGGCATTCAACGATTCGCTGCCGGAAGCTCGCTACCGGACGCGCATCCTTGCACGCAACGGTGGCTATGTCAGAACCATCAATGCTGAGTCGATCGGACGCGCCGCCACCGCGCTGGGTGCCGGTCGCACCAAGGTCGATGACGCAATCGACCCTGCGGTCGGAATTGTGATCGAAAAAAAACCCGGCTCCGCCGTACGCGAGGGCGAATCGCTCGCGACCGTGCACATGAACCGACGCCGGCTTCCCTCAGCCGAACGGCGGCGTATCGAAGCGGCGTTCATCCTGGGCAAAACGCGTCCCCCGCGGGCCCCGGTCATCCTCGAAAAAATCACTGCAGGCCGCTCATGATGGCGTCTCGCACGTGGGCCAACTCGGCATCGTCGTCAAACTCAAGCTCTCCATCTCGGTTTCGGACCAAGCCCAGCCGTCGAAATAGAGGGTCTGGGTCAGGAAAGTCGCGGCCTCGAGCCTGTTGCTCATAGAGACGCTCGAACCCACGGGGCCCCGCGATCTGCTCAAAGCTCGACAGCAACTCGGTTCCTTTCCAAACAACCGGTCGCGACTGAAAGGTTTTGCGATTCTCCTGGATGACGCGGTCGAGCGAGCTTGATGCTCGATGCGTGCGGAGTCGGACATCGAGCTCGAGGGCAAAAAACGTTCCCTCCCAATACACGCGTCGGTACGCTCCCGTACGATGCATGTCGCGCGCCTCTTGCCTAAGCGTTCGGCCAGTTGCCACGCGCCGCCCGCGCGTAAACCCGCGGTCCAAGTTTCGCCAGGCTTGGAGAGGCGACTGGAGATCCGCGCGGGCCCGCAAGACTTCCTGGTAGTACGTCGCAATTCCTTCACTGATCCAAGCGTCTTGGCGCCTCAAATGAGGTGTCGCCAAATGGACAAATTCGTGAATCGCGGTCCAGTCGCCGACCAATTCCTCCGTCTTGGCGTTGCCGTGCACCAACAACATCACCGATGCACCACCACCCCGGCGGACCAACCCAAACGCCACCGGACGAAACCCTTCTCCGATCGGCACAATAGCTACGAGCAATCGTGAAACAGGAAACTCTCCATAGATCCCCGAAACGGCGCGAGCAGCTTCCGAAATCCAACGCTTCACGCCTTCTCGGCCGGCCTCGACGTGACCATCGAGTATCGCGAGTTGCGCAACGCTGGTGGGCGACGAGTGTGTCGTCGCCGCTGACGGATCGCTTGGCGACGTTTTTTCATTCGACGATTCCTCGTCAGAAAGGGAAATCGTCTCGAGGCGGAACGCTCCGATGACAACCGTGGCTTGTTCTCGAAACGCAGACCCGTCCAGAATAAAGCGTCCACGTTGTCCTGGCCACGCGGTAGCCACCCGATAATCCGACGGAAGTTTGAATCGGATGGTCGCCGGCTCATCGACAGGGGCGGGATCGGGCCGCCATAGCCACAGCGTCTGCGCAATCAGCAGTGCGCGGTTTTGCCGAAGCGCGAATCGTGATCCGCGCGACGCACGCATGAGATCGATGACATAGCGAACGCAGCCTCCTGCACTCACGCCGTTGAGTGAAATTTTTCCCTCCGACGGAAGGCGTTCTCCTTCTGGACCATAGGCCTCGAGAAGAAAACGTTTCGCGTCGGATACTATGGGCACCAAAGCTTCCGGCGCCTCACCATCAAAGCATACTTTGGCGCGAAGTATGCTGAGCTCCGGATTGACCGCGACCGAATAGTGAGCCGCTCCAGCACTCGCACGAGAGAATTCCGCGCGAGGACCTCGGGGATCGCTTGCGCAACCGCTCCACAAACCGAGCAGCAAAAACGGTATGATTCGACCCACAAAAACACCTTGACTCATTCACTGGCCGGCGTCCACGAACGTCGCAAAACGTAAACAATTGTAGCGAGCGACGAATTTCTTGAAGTTGGTCCGACTTCAAGTGAAACTTCTTGTCTGCTGCGGCATAGGTCCAAGGCGTGGGCCGAACCTTAACCCATCGGCCAATGATGCGGAGGCCAAACGAAATATCTCGGGTACCCCTTGCGGACCCGAGCGAGCTTCGATAGTTTTCGCGACGAAATACACACTTAGTTTTGGGGCCCCGCGCCCCAGAAACGCATCGTTCGGTTCGCGCATGCCTCCGACGATGCAGCGACCGAATAACAAAACCCGTTCGGAGGTATAGAAGCGATGAATACAGCACTCAAGCACACCCTTGTCGCGATGGCGACGGCAGCTCTTGGTTTTGCCGGCGGCTGCAACAAGTCTGAGTCGCCAGAGGCCACCGAGGCCTCGACCGGCGGCGAAGAAGCCACCGAGGCTTCCTGCGGTGGCGAAGGATCCTGCGGCGGCTCTCATGAGGGCACCGAAGGAGGAATGGAAGAAGGCGCAGAAGCTAGTGGTGAAGAGGGAGCCTCCGAGGCTTCCTGTGGTGAAGGATCCTGCGGCTGAGTCCGCAGCTTCACACGAGCTACTGACTGCAAAGGGGCCGCGGCGTGCAAGCGCCGCGGTTCCTTGCGTTTTGGGAAAGGCGCAGCCCTTGAGTACTGACGGTCGAAAAGACGTGCCCGCAGGAATCGGGCTCGGACTCCGCTATGATCTCGCGCGGGAGCTGATTGACCGCGCGCCATCCGAAATCGCGTGGGTTGAACTACATCCGGAAAACTACCTTCGGCGCGGAGGCGCGTACCGGGCGATTCTCGACGAAGCGCGAGAGCGTTGGCCGATCGTCACCCACGGGTTGACTCTCTGCCTCGGCAACGAATCTGAGCCGTCTGGTGCGTCTCTCGCCGAGACCAAGAACTTTCTGCAGTCGGTGGGAACACGGTGGCACAGCGAACACCTGTGCTTCGGTGGAGACGACCAGAGTCTCGTGCACGATTTGCTCCCTCTGCCCTTTACTGAGGAAGCACTCTCCATCGTCGTGACGCGATTCAACCGCATGCGCGACGCCATCGACTGCGAGTTTGCATTCGAGAACGTGAGCTACTACGCGCCTCAATCAGATGACGGGCTCGACGAAGCGCGGTTTTGCGCAGAAATCCTGGAACGAACCGATGGGAAAATCCTGCTCGACGTAAACAATGTGTTCGTCAACAGCAAGAATTTTTCGTTCGATCCTCGCGCGTATATCGATTTGATCCCCACCGAGCGCATTGTGCAGCTCCACGTGGCCGGCCATTTCATTCGACCCGATGGAGTGCGAATCGACACCCACGGAGAGCAAATATGTCGCGACGTGTTCGAACTGCTCGAATACACGCTCGAAAGGACCGGGCCGATACCTACGCTGCTTGAGCGCGACAACAACATTCCCCCACTCGACGAGTTGCTGCGAGAAGTTCAAGCTCTACAGACGATCTACGAGCGCGCGACAAAGCGCCCTCGAGAACCCAAAGAACCCTCGACCCACAGCACGCGCCTTGCCTGAACTCCCCTCAGCACCCGAGCCAACCTCACTGCTCGAGCGGCAGCGTGCCGCCACGCGAATTTGTTTCGGCTCGCAAGTCGAAGAAAGCGATCTGCGTTTGATGGGCGGCCCCCCAGAGCGATGGCTGATCTATCGCAAGATGGTGCGCAGTCGATTGCTTAAGGTCATTCATGCCGCGCTACCCAGAACGCGACGATCGGCAGGTGACGCCTGGATCGAGCAGCGGTTTGACGAATGGTTGCGCACGAGTCCCCCGAAAACGCGTTTCTTTCGAGAGATCCCGGTTGTATTTCACCACGATGTCGGCGACCAGTGGTCGTCCTCAGACATCCGACCGTGGATTCAAGATCTCGCGCTGTTCGAGGTAACCTGCTGGAGCGTCAAATACCTAGAACACCACGATGGAGAGCCGAAGGAGTTTTCCTTTGATCGCCCACCAATCGTCAACCCAGCACTGCGCGTGCTCCACGTTACGTATCCCGTCCACAAGAAATCGTTGCCCGAATCGCGCTACCAACCCGGCTCCCATCATCTGTGTGTGTATCGCGACCGTAGCTCGCACGAAGCAATCACCTGGACACTCAACCCCATGGCCAAAGCACTCCTCGAATCCTGGATCCCCGGAGACCGAAGCGTCACTGAATGCGTTCAGCAAGTCTCACGCGAACGCGACACAGGAATCGACCAGACTTTCTTAGAAAAGCTATCGGAAATGCTCGCAGACTTCCTGCAACGCGGAATCATCCTCGGCAGCCGCTAGCTGTGTTTTTAAGGGTTTGGCACCCAAACCCTCTCGTCGGGGTACGACCCCGCCGATTCACCCAAGCTCCCCCGCCAGGATGCACGTTCTCTGGTTACGTGGGGTTGAACTGCCGGGGCCCCGCCGCTTCGCGGTGGGGCGGACGCGAACGCGGCCGGCGGCGGGAGGGGGGCCCCGGTCGGGTCGTACCCGACTGGGGGGGGGGGCTGCGGCCAGCCCCTCCTGAGAAACACAGCGCACCCAAACCCTCTCGTCGGGATACGATCCCGCCGATTCACCCGAACTCCCCCTCCAAGAGGCACGTGACCTGGTTACGTGGAGTCAAACTGCTGGGGCCCGACCGCTACGCGGTGGGGCGGACGCGAAGCGGCCGGACTTGGGACACAATCACACCTTCCAAGACACAGTTGGAACTCGCCGGACTACAATTCACCGCAGACAGAGGCGGCAGCCGCGAGCTCTGCACGAAGAAAGCAGTTCACCGCAAGCGCTACGCGAAGAAAGCAAGGGGGCGTAGGGGCCCCCGCGCAGCGCGAAGCGGCGTTGGGAGGGGGGCCCCGGTCGGGTCGTACCCGACTGGGGGGAGGGTCTGCGGAGTCAGAACCTCAGAAAAGATACAGACGCAGCGCCTCGTCGA
>JANQQS010000127.1 GCA_028284955.1 Myxococcota bacterium
TCGACCTCGCACGCAGACGATTCCAGTACTCCGACTTCATCGGATGGTTCAAAAAGGCTGGCTATGGCCATCAACCCATCTGATCACTGCTCTAGAGCAGTGCCTGCTTGCGTTGATCGTGGGCCTCTTACTCGCAGTGGGAACGAGATGAGGATGAGGATCAGGATCAGGATCAGGATCGGGGTCAGGATCTGGAGGTGCGGTGGGTTTGGGGTCGGGAGGGGCTTTGGTCGCGGGGTGGCTGGCGGTGTTTCGGGTCCGGGAGCGTCGGGTCATCTTGGGTTCCTTTTGTTTGGGGTTCTCAGCGGGGTGTGAACCCCAAACAAAAGGAACCCAAGATGACTGTTCATCCATCAAAACCTCTGGCATCGAAGTTTCTGGCGCTGGAGCATGCGATTCTTCTCGTGCAGTCTTTGCGCGATGTGAGCGTGAAGCTACGTCGTCACGATGCTTCACTTGAGAAGCAACTGCGGCGAGCTGCATCTTCAGTGGCCCTTAATCTGGGCGAAGGACGTCGTCGTCGCGGGCAGGACCGTACGCATCTATTCAGGATTGCCGCGGGAAGCGCTGAGGAAGTCCGCACGTGTCTGCGGCTCGTGCAAGCTTGGGGCTATCTGCCCGATAGCGCGCTTCATCCGGCGTTTGGCCATGTCGACCGAGTACTCCAACTGAGCTGGGGGCTCACATCTCGATCCTAGAAACCGGAAAACCTGCGGAAAGGCACTTCGAAGCCTTTCCCCAGGTTTTTTGACGCTACCGGCCAGCGAGGCGCACTCGTCTCGCCGCCAACGCATCGAGATGCTCCAGTACAAGCTTCGCATCGTCTTCCTGGAGGTAGCCCCAGGCGACTGCCAGCGACACCGCGGTATGACTTTCCTTGGCGCTTCCTAGCCCGCTGTGTTTTTTTCGTTGGTGAATAGATGGTTTCGGTCTCGCCCGGTACGTCCATTGGCTTCGGAAAGATTGAGCGCAATCGAGGAAGCGGCAGTTCTTAGTTGTTTGGCGAGGCTCGGATCATGTCGACTTACCGTCGCGACAATTGGTCTCAGGTGTCGGACAGTTTGAAGAGAACGTTCGAGGGCATGAAACTTCATCGTAGAGCTCCTGATGTTTGGGTTGAAGGTCACGCCCCGTCTTGGCCCTCAACCCGAACATCAGGAGCGGATGCAGATGCTGAATCTGACGCGGACACGGGTGCAGGCGCCGACACTGACACCGAATCAGATGGAATCAGATTCTGCGTCCGTATCTGCATCGGAATCGGAATCTCCCTCAGCGTCGACGTCTGATTCGGCGTCAGTGTCTGATTCAGAATCGGCGGGTCGGGCTCGGCTTTGACGCTCGATTCGACCATCAACCCATCTGATCGCTGCACTGGCTAGAGCAGTGCCCTTTTGGCCTGACCTTGGCTACGGAAGGGTGTTCGGTTCGTGCGTGTCAGACCCGTCGTCGGGATAGCCATCCGCCATCCAAACCGGCTGCGCCATCCACGTGGGATCTGATTGCCCGGCCAGCGAAGCTGGCACGCCTGCCTCCAGCGTCCCTTTTTCGAGCGCGACTTTGCACCTGGCAAACTGAAGATAGCCAACCGACGGCCGGGTCGCAGAAGAGTTGCGCGATCTCAGGTGATTCGACCTGAGGTGATTCGACCCGGGGTCACTCGATCTGGACGAACCAGCATCGAAACTCCACGCGGGCGTGTCCGCGTTCGCAAGCGATGCGGCGAGGAGAACTCCCAAAATGGTGAGGCTTCGCGCCATGAAAGCACCTTCTCACACCCCGCCGCGGACTGCAACTCGCACGCGGAAACTATGCATCTCCATGCTGATAGAGCTCGACCACGTTGCGGTCAGGGTCGCGAATAAACAAACCGCGTGCGCCGCTCGGATAGTTCATCGGCCCACCCGTGATTTCGATGTTTGCGTTGTCGAGCAATCTCTTCGCCGCATCGACATCGCGCACCGCAAGCGCGACGTGGGTATACCCGGCGTGCTTGTCCGGAACGTCCATCAACACGTTTTCGGTCTGTGCTTCGGCTGCGTTGAGAATGAGATTGATTTCAACTCCATTGGGATGCTTGAGAATAGCCACTGGTTCGGGGCCTACCGGGCCTACAACAAAGTCAAACCCCAGCTGCTCATAAAACGTTCGCGAGCGTTCGAGGTCGTGAACGCGGATGCCCAAGTGGGCAACGCCCGTAATCAGCGTCTTGTCGGTCATAGCGCCTCCATCTTCCGGCCAACATGTCGTTGCCGAAATACGTCTCTACCTTAGAACTGGCGCTTGGAACAGCGTGCCGAGGCGGCAAGGATTTGGGGCGGCCTCGTGATCGGGCGGCACGGGGACGGCACGGGGGCGCGCACACCGCGAGCCAAGCGTTTCGCCATACTTCATTGCACAAAAGGGTTGGCATCGAGTTTGCTCGATGATGAGGCGGAAGGGGAATGCCCATGCCTCATTTCGGATCACTACGCGCGCAGCTCCATCTCCTCTGCGCGTTTACTTTGCTGACGGCAGGTTGCTACGAGGGCATTTCGGGTTCCGCGCCCGCGGAGGATGCCGCAACCCCGAACACGAATGAAGGCTCCTCGCCGGAGTCGATTTCAGAGGATGCGACGAGCAACCCCGGAATCAGCGACGAGGAAGCGGAACGGCAAGCCTACCAAAGCGACATGGCCGACGACGCTTGGGCGACCCCATCGGCCAACCTCGCGATAGGCAATCGACCCATCGGAGGTTCGCCTCCCATCGGAGGAGGAGTAGGAAACCCGGGCTCGCCGATACGGGCCGAACTCGTGGTCGGCCCGCGAACGCCTGACTCTGTTCGTCTTCGATACCTATGCGGGCGAGGACAAAATGAGCTTCATCGCCGGGTCGAGGGATCGACCTACCGGCGCCACGTCGGCATTCAGTCGTGCGGCGCGGCGATGTCGACGTACGTGGATTCGAATCTCGCTGACGGTACGCAGTATTGCTACCGGATGAAAACCACCGACTCGCAGGGCACGATTCGGTGGAGCAATACGGTATGCACGCGCACGATGTACGAGCCCTACCGGTTCAACTCGCTCGCCATGAACGATGCTGAGTCGACATCGATGCTCCAGAACTTTGACTGGCGCCGCACTGACCCCGTGTATACGCCCACCGATGCGCCCACTCTTTGGTACATGAACATTCTCGTCGACGGTCCCGACGATCTCCAATTGCTGCGTTCGATGGGCATTCACGCGGTCGATCTGCCGCTATTTCCCGCAGAACAACAGGTATTCAACTCGAATCTTCACTTCGCGCGCCTAGACGGTAAGCCCGCGGGCCATTGGGTCTACGCCGTGGTCCCGGGGCCCATCTACAACGACATTCGTCGACAGATGATCGAACGACTCGCGAACCAAGACGAGCTTCTCTTTCAAGCGTTTGTTTTTCGGCGAATTCCGACCACTTCAGCTCGAGCCTGGTCAACGTCAACCGCCCGCCCATCGCCATTGTCCTATACCTACGTGGGCGAAATGGGTCTCGACTACAATGCCACCGCGCCGCGTCGATGCACGGTCCGCAATGGTCTTCGAATCTGCACGCTGCGCCAGGAGATTATCGGCTGGATCGGCCGGAAGGTATTCAACTTCGTCGCCGATCTCGTAGAAACGGTCGTGGAAGGCGTGCGGGCGACTATTGGACGCATCGCGCGCCTCGTGAAAGGCGAAGTCGATCTGACGATTCAGTTTGATCTTCGCAACTCAGATCCAGCGTTCGGCGGAGCCGACGAACCGATGATGAGCGCCTGGCGCGGCACGCAGATCCCGCTCAACAACTTGCGCGTGCACGTCTATCAGGGTCTCGCGGGCTTTTTCGGACACACTGACGATCGCGGCCGCGTCTCCCTTAAGGTTGCCAAAGGTTGGCAGGGAAAAATCTGCCTCGAACTCAAAAACAACTACGTGAAGCTGCTCCGCTTTTTTACCGAACGAAAAGTCTGCGTGACGAACTTTCCGAGCCTCTCACAGACCACGTTCGTACGATCGCGCGTATCGAACCGCTACGTCAATGTGCTTGCCCAAATGACCGACGCGGCCGAATACGTGCGCGCGGTCACGGGTCGAAGGCTCCCGCGCATCGACGTGCTCGCAGGTCCCGGAGCAACCCCATTCTTGGCGGGAACGTATTCGGGCGATGCACGTCGCTCGTACGCACCCTGTCTCGGTCGCTTGCCCAACATAAGCATCAACTTGGTCACGCGTTCGTTGCCTTTCATTGATGTCGCCGCGGAAGTGCTCGAGTTCTTTCTCTCAGTGGACGTTGTGCTCGCAGACGACGATACCCGGTCGCGCGGAGTCGGCGTCCACGAGTTCGGCCACACCGTGATGTGCGACATGATGCGGCTCGCCAGCCTCGCCGACGCGGACTTGGCCTGGGCGGATTTGATCGCCCACATTACCGCTCAGACGGCAGAGAACGAACAAACCTATCTCGCCGAGGCATTTGCGGACTACATCACGATGCAGGTTCTCGGAGGAACAAACTACGTCGTGCCGACCGGAAGCAGTTACGCCTCGTCGGGATCGACCCAATATTGTCATGCAGGCGAGGATTGCCTGGAAACCAACTACACCGAAAGTTGTCTCCCCGGCGAACGCTGCGACGCGTTCCGTGCGCAGGTGCGAAGAGTGGTCAGCATCATGCAAGACGCATTCGACAATCTGCGAGGACAGACCACCGACCCGACCGACGGGACGTTCTGGACGCCAGACGGAAGCAACATTCTCAAACTCAATCGTGCGGTAGACTCCGTCCGGTCAGACGAACCCTTCGAACTCGATGGCCCCGCGCTCCTCGACGTTTTCGAAAGATGGTCCGACCGCGGAAACTTGCTCCGTGAACGCCACTTTCTCGGTGCGTTCAAAGACGTACTCCTCGAGTCCGGCCATTCCCTCGACGATATCTGCGACATGTTCGCCCTGCACGCCGACAGCGGCCGCTGTCCCAGTTATATTCGGAGCCTCACCGCCGCGCCGGGAGTCGGAGAACGACCTCCAGGCTCCTCCAACACCCGCTCACCCTGAAGTAGAGCACTGATGCGTTCATCCCGACCCTGCCGACCGAATTCTTGTCGCGTTCACGTACCCCAACCACCTACAGGGTAAAACGGCACCCATCCCCGACCAGTAACGTTCATAAGCTGCGGTTCCGTCCGATGTACCGAGGAATGACCCATGTAGCCTCATACGAAACGCTGGGCTTCGATGCTCCGCATCTTTTTGACGCGCTCACCGAGATGACCTCCGCACAGCGGGACACACTCCCTTTCGGGGTGGTCGGGCTGGATGACGAAGGCCTCGTCGTCTCCTACAACCAGGCCGAGGCCGCGCTCTCCGGTCTCACACCCTCGCGGGTCGTCGGCCGGCGATTCTTCAAAGATGTCGCCCCTTGCGCCGACGTGCCGAGCGTAAGCCATCGCTTCTTCGAAGCTGACGAGGTGGATGAAGTCGTGCCCTTCGTCTTCGCGCTTCGGATGACGCCCACGCCGGTACGAATCCGGCTCCTCAAACGAGCCGGGGCCCAGCTAGGATTCCTCATCGTGGAGCGTGCCTGAGCGCCGTGGACAACGCGGCAAACCGAGTAGCGAGCGACAACGCATCGACCCTCGAATCGCTGACGGAGTTCCTCTACCTAGTCCCGGTGGGTATCGTGCGCTGCGACGGAGACGGGCGCATCCAGCAGATGAACCCGATGGCCGTGCAGCTCCTCTTGCCTCTCTGTAAGGAACCGCAGCTCGATATCTTCGGTTGGCTCGACCGCTTCGACCCGAATGGAAGGGCTGCGATCGAAGCCTACGACGGTGAGTGCGGACTGGTGCGACCCAATACCCGGGTGGCGGTACGGCCACCGTCCGAGGACGGTCTCCCCGAAGTCCTCTCGCTCACGATCACGAAGGTCTCCGCGACGCACTTCATGCTCATAGTATCCGACGACTCCGAGCTCGCCCGAAAGGATCGGTTGCTCCAGCAGAAACACCGCGATCTAGAAGCCACCCTCCGAGAGCTGGGCGAGACCCAGACGCAGCTCCTTCACGCGCAAAAGATGGAGGCCGTGGGCCAGCTGGCGGCTGGCGTGGCGCACGAAATCAACACGCCGTTGCAGTATATCGGCGACAATCTCAGCTTCCTCAACAAGGCCAGCACAAACTTCCTCGCGTTGGTGGACGCGCTGGAGAACTGCGATAAGGCAACGCTCGCGGACACGCTGACCGAAACGCTCCGCAAGAGGAAGATCCCGTTTCTTCGCAAGCGCGTGCCGCGCGCCGCCGAGCAGGCCATCGAAGGCATCGACACCGTCTCGGCGATCGTCTCCGCCATGAAAGAGTTCGCGCAGCCGGGCATCGCAGACAAGCAGCCCACCGATCTCAATCGTCTCATCGAGGTCACGTCCACGGTCTCACGACACGAATGGAAAGATGTCGCCGAGCTCGTACTCGAACTCGACGAGCACATCCCCGAAGTCCTCACCCAGGTTGGGGAGATCAACCAAGTGCTCCTGAGTCTCGTGGTGAACGCGGCTCACGCCATCGGAGAAGCAGCGCAGGAGCGAGGCACGATTACGATGTCGAGCCGTACCCACGAAGACCACGTAGAGGTAGCCGTCCGCGACGACGGCTGTGGTATCCCGGAAGAGATTCGCGCCCGCGTCTTCGACCCCTTCTTTACGACGAAACCGGTGGGCAGCGGCTCGGGCCAGGGTCTCGCCATCGCGCGCTCCATCGTAGTCGACAAACACGGCGGGACCCTCGACTTCGAATCCCAAATCGACGTCGGAACCACCTTTCGAATGCGCCTTCCACGGGCGGCGACTTAGAATCGTCGATAACCCAGAGTCGCCAGCCCCATGCGCTCGCTTCCATATCGTCGTTCGAAAAAACCCACCATGATCACTCCTCGCCCCTCAATGAACTGCAATCTGCCGGACATGGCAAGATCGTCGATTCAGCGCCTAAAGGACCGTGCCCGCCACGCTCCGGCCAAAATGCTTCTGCATTCGTTCGGATTTGAACAAATAGATTGAGATGATCACGTAGTAGATCACCTCCCGGGCGAAGCTCGTGTAGCGGTCCGGTCTGACCATGAAATCGAACGTCTGGATGAAGCACATGGTCGTCAAGCAAGCGTATAGGACCACCATCGCGTTCGGCGTGTACCTCCATCGACAGAAGTAGCCGACCAGGTAGGTGATGCCTGACGACGAAATCAGGAACCAATGAGCAAACTGGGTACCTGGCGGGAACGTGGGGTTTTGCAGCGGAATCAATACCGCTACACCAGTAACGTACTCCACAAAGCCGAGCACTCCCCAGGCCGTCAAGCCGAGCGCAACGGCAACCAGAAGGTACGAGAACGCTCGCGAAACCAGCGTCACGCTCTCTGCTCCAGGCCGCTCTTGCTCAAGTCAGCAAAGGCCTCCCCGACCAGCTCTTCGGAAACTTGCCAAAGACGCGCCGCGACCTGCGCATCTTGGGAGTACGCGGTCCGTTTGGCGTGACCCACGGGGCCCTTGAGGTCCTTGAACCCCTGCGGACCAAAGTAGTCGCCACCACGCACGTCGGTAGAGAGTGCCGCGTGCAGCGACGGCTTCGCTGCATCTGCATTCGAATGCGTGATGAACGGTGCAACGAGCTTGAACACGAAGTACTCGAGCCTCGAAGCGTCGTCGAAGAGGCCAGAGTCGGTCCCTCCGGGATGCACACAGGTGGACACAACCTTGCGGCCGGCGGATTTTAGTCGTCGGTTCAACTCGTCGGCGAACATAAGACATGCAAGCTTCGACTGCGCATAGGCAAACGTCTTGTTCTGTTGGCGCTCGCAGTTGATGTCATCGAACGCGATAGTGCCCTGCTTGTGCGCGATGCTGCTCAGCGAAACCACGCGTGACTCGGCCTCGTCCGGCATCAAGTCGATCAGCAGCGAGGTAAGCAAGAAATGCCCAAGGTGGTTCGTTGCGAGCTGTAGCTCTACCCCCGCTCCGTTTCGACGCCTCGAGTAATCGAGCACGCCTGCGTTGTTGACCAGAACGTTCAGGTGGGCTCGCTTCTCTCGAAACGCCGCCGCGAAACTGCGCACCGATGTCAGATCGCTTAGGTCGAGCTCCATGAGATCGACCCGCGCATCAGGCACGGCACGCCGGACGGTGTCTCGCGCCGTATTCGCCTTGTCCAAGTTGCGACAGGCCATAACGACATCCAGGCCCGCCTTCGCGAGACCGATGGTTGTGTGGAGCCCCACGCCGGAGTTGGCGCCGGTAACGATCGCGATTTTACCATCGTTCATGTCGTTCTAGTCTGCACGACAAAGACGGTGTCGCCATTCGCGATGCGCGACAAACCACTGTCCATCGACGACGCGCTCACCGATGCACGCATTTTGCTGGCGATCACGTGATCGATCTCCGGAAACGGTCTGACGGATCGCTGGCACGTTTTCGGCGCTCGAGCGATACGACGATGGTGCGCCGTATCGATTTGGGCCTGTTAGCGCAACACGGCGAGCGCAACCAGCGCTGCCGCAGCGCTGAACCACGCGGCGAGGCGGGTGAGCTGCATCCCCCTCGCAAAAGCGGATGGGTCCGGGAGAGGAAACCGCGCTCCGAGCACGTAGGCTTCGGGTTTTTCGAGGCGAACACCGAGCAACCCGGCTGCCGTCGCCATGGGCCAACCCGCGTTCGGGCTCGCGGTGAGCCGCGCGTCGGCACGGGCGACGTGCCATCCTCGATCCGCCGGCATGCCAAGCAAGCGCCCCGCCAACAGAAGAAACATGACGGTCAAGCGTGCCGGCACCCAATTCAGCAAGTCGTCGATGCGCGCGCTCGCTTTGCCAAAGTACTCATTGCGACCCCGATAACCCACCATCGCGTCGAGCGTATTAATGACGCGGTATGCGACCATGCCGTAGACGCCCCCCGCAACCAGCCAGAAGAGCGGAGCAACCACACTGTCCGAAGTGTTCTCCGCCAAGGATTCGATCGTCGCCGCCCGAAGTGCAGGAGGCTCGAGGCCTTCGGGCGAGCGGCTGCACAAATGCATCAACGCCGCTCGTCCGGCGAGAGCACCGCCTTCTTGGAGCGCCTGCTCCATGCGTGCGCCAGCCTCCAGCAACGCCCGCAACGCAAAACATGCCTGGATGAAGAAAAGCTCCGTGGCGCTAGCCGCCAGCGGATGCAGCCAAGCGGCAAAGGTACGACCGCCCCACACCAGTCCGAACGAAGCCGCCAGTCCCACAAGCACGAGAAACACTCCGGCCACCAGCTGCTGCGTCGGCTCTCGGGCTGGACGAAAAAGCCACCGTTGGGATTGACGAACGCCTGTGCCGAGCCAGACCACTGGATGAAGCCGAGGTGGAAGTTCGCCTATGGCGGCGTCTAATGCGAGCGCCAACAACAAAATTACCGACAAAGACGGAGACTCCATCGACATGAACCACGGCACCATGCCTGAAGTCCGGGTGCACGGCGATCCAGATCTCGAAGAGCTCGCCGAACTCGGTCTCGACCTCTGCGATATCGTGGACTTCTCGACCAATCTCAACCCTTGCGGCCCGGCGCCGGCCGTCCTCGCCGCGATCCGCAATGCAGACCCGGTGCCCTACCCGGACCCGCAAGGTCGCAGGGTCAAGCGAGCAATTGCGGCAATGGCGGAGGTCGAACCCGCGCGCATTGCGTTCGGGGCAGGAGCCGCCGCGTTGCTCTGGGATCTTGCCCGGCTGCTCACTCGCAAGCACCCCGATCGCCCCGCCGTCCTCGAACTTCCTTGCTTTGCAGAGCTGCCCGCCGCGCTTCGCTCGGAAGGGTCGGCGATTGTCGAAGTCGCGGAACCGGAACCGGCAAAGCTCGTCGATACCCACACCCTCTCGCAAGCGATCGACCAGCACCGCCCCGCATTTGTCGGCGTCAGCCGGCCGACGAGTCCTGGGGGCCAGCTTCGCGACTTTGAAGGTCTCGCAGCGCTCGCGGACGTGCACTCGGAGATCCCGTTCGTGCTCGATGAAGCCTTTTTGACTTTGAGCGAGGGGCACGCGGATCGCAATCGTGCGCTGCCTCCCAACGTGATTCGGATACGGTCGCTAACCAAAGATCACGCCATCGCGGGCGCGCGTTTGGCCTACCTCATCGCGCAGCCACCGCTGGTTCGCGAGCTCGAAGCGGCGCGCCCTCCTTGGACCCTGAGCTCGGCGGCGCTGGCAGCCGTCCATGCGATCGCCGACTCAGAACTTCATTTGGAGGAGAGTCGTCAACAGCTTCGCGCCTGGCGAACTTCGCTCGCGATGAGCCTCGAGCCTCATGGTCTCGTTCCGCTGCCTACGACGACCGCGTACCGCCTTTTTGACGCGCGACCACGGATGGGTCAGAACCCTCGCGCCGCGACACGATTGCGGCGAATGTTGCTTCAAGTTGGGGTGCTCGTTCGCGACGCAACATCGTTCGGCTTGCCAGGGCACGTGCGACTCTGCGCCCGACCCCCCGAAGACCAGGCTCGGCTCTTGGCCGCATTGCGAAAGCTGCCCTCATGAACGCGTTGATGATTCAAGGAACCGCGTCCAGCGTCGGCAAGAGTCTCTTGACCGCAGGGCTTTGCCGGCTCTACGCGCGCCGCGGCGTCTCCGTGGCGCCATTCAAGAGTCAAAACATGTCGAACCAAGCCGCGGTCGCGGCCGACGGTGGCGAGCTCGGGCGAGCCCAAGCGGTCCAAGCGCAGGCCGCCGGTCTTGCTCCGCACGTCGATATGAACCCCATCCTTCTCAAACCCGAAAGCCAACTCCACTCCCAGGTCGTGGTGCACGGTCGTCCGCTCGCCTCGATGACCTTTCGCGCGTACCAATCGCGGCGGACAGAGCTCATCGCGGCCATCCGGGCGAGCCTTTCACGACTGCAAAAGAACTACGAGCTCGTGCTCATCGAGGGCGCAGGCAGCCCCGCCGAAATCAATCTGCGCGACCGCGACCTGGTGAATATGTGGGTAGCGCGGGAAGCCAAAGCGCCCGTCCTGCTCGTCGGCAATATCGACCCAGGCGGCGTCTTCGCGCAGCTCGTCGGCACCCTCGCGCTGCTTTCGGAAGACGACCGAGCGCGCGTAGCGGGGCTGGTGATCAACCAACTTCGCGGTGACCCCACGCTGCTGACTCCAGGCCTGCGCGAACTCGAAGAGCTCACCGACAAAAAGTGTCTCGGCGTAGTGCCGATGCTACCGAACCACGGTCTCGAAGAAGAAGACGGTGTGGGCCGCCGTCGCGGGCGGCGAGCCACTCCCGAAGAGCTCGAGATCGCGGTGCTTGCCTTTCCTCACCTATCGAACTTTGACGACCTTCGCGGCTTCGAGGAAGAGCCGGACGTGGTGCTCCGCGTCATCGACAACGCCCGCGAGACATTCGGTGCCGACCTCGTGGTGCTCCCGGGAAGCAAACGCACGCGCGACGACCTCGCGTGGCTTCGGAAACAAGGCTTTGCAGAAGCGCTCCAAGAGCGCGCTCAGCGCGGCGAGCCTATAGTCGGCATCTGCGGTGGCTGCCAAATGCTCGGCGAACGAATCGATGATCCACTAGGAGTCGAGGGCCCTCCCGGATCCGTCGAAGGCCTGGGGCTCCTCCCCGGCGGAACACGCTTTGCCCCCGACAAACGAACGCGACAGGTCAAGCGGCATGTTGCCGGTCTGCGCGACCTAGCGATAGACGCCCCGGACGATGCGTTCGCGGGTTACGAGATTCATCATGGGCGCTTCGAGAGCACTGGACCCACAGCCTTCGTAGGCCCCGCGGGGGAGCGCGACGGATCGGTACAAGGCTCGGTGTTCGGCACCATGACCCACGGGCTGCTCGCCCAGCCAACTCTGCGTGGCGCGATCTGCACGGGACTCGCCGCGCGCCGCGGTCGGCAACGTCGCCCCACCGCCGCAGCGGACCCCGCGGCGCGATTCGACCGCCTAGCGGACCATCTCGAAGCTCACCTCGACATCGCATTCTTAGATCGCTTGGTGAACCACGAACAGTGAGCCAAAATGTCGCCGAAGCTGTAGAAACTCTCAAGGCGGCCGCCCATCAACCAGTGTCTACGATATTTGGTGCTATGCTGAGGATGATATGGGCGTCGCTGCAACGAAAACACCAAACTACATCGAGCACCACGACGGCATGTACCGGATTGCCGGTAGCCGCGTGTCCCTTGACTCCATCGTGTACGCCTACCTTCGCGGCCAAACTCCGGAGAGCATCGCGCAATCCTTTCCGACGCTATCCCTCGAACAAGTGTTCGGTGCCCTTGCGTTCTACCTCGCTCACCAGGCCGTCGTGGATACATACCTCGAAGCGCAAAGTGCCGAATACGAAGCGTTGCGCCGAGATGCAATCAACCGAAACCCGGGACTGTACGCGAAGCTGGCGGCCGCAAAACGAGCGTCGTGAAGGTCACCTTCCAAGCTGACGCAGATCTCAACCATGTCATTGTGCTCGCCGCGATGCGCCGAGAACCTGGAATCGATATTCGATCCGCGGTCGATGCCGAACTCTCAGGCCTCTCTGATCTTGAAGTACTCGCTCTGTCCGCCAGGGAACGGCGTATACTGATCACACACGACAAGAAAACCATGCCGACTCATTTCGGAACTTTTATTCAACACACGCAAAGCCCGGGCCTCTTCATTGTACCGCAAGCCCTCGCAATATCGCGCGTGGTAGATGACCTACTGTTGGTTTGGGAAGCCACGTCGCCCGAAGAGTGGACCAACCGCATCTTCTACCTGCCGATATAGTCACGAAATTCGGCGACCTCCCTGCTTGGAAATCGCTTCGACCGCGGACGGCGGACGCTAGAGGATTCGAACCTCTGACCTTCGGCTCCGGAGGCCGACGCTCTATCCAGCTGAGCTAAGCGTCCTGAGCGGATCGGCGTACTCGCGATCACTCACGGATGCAAGAATTCACCGCGTCGAGCTATCACGGTCCGATTCCCGGCCTGTTGTCATCGTCCTCGCTTGGGGATTCGTCGTGACATCTTTCCGCTTTTTCGCTCGCGCAGCGGAAACGCTGATCGATCGCACGCACGTATCGTGTTACAGCCACGCGGAAGGGAGAAGTCTATGAGCAGATGGGCAGTTCTGTTCGCCTTCGCCGCAGGGTGTACGGCGGAAACGCGTCAAGCCGACGAGGCGGTCGCGAAGTCTTCGTTTTCTGCGAACCCCTCGGTTCCGATTCCGAGCCACGATCCGCACAGGCTGCGCTGGGTACCGGTGGAAGGTTCCACGTGCATCGATGGAAGCTCGACCGGGTTTATATTCAGCCCGGGAACGAGCTCCGATCTCTGCATCTACATGGAGGGTGGGGGCGCGTCGTACGACAAGTCTTCCGATTCCTTTCTGAGCCTTGCCGTGCCCAGAGGTTTCGGCCCTGGCGACGCCTGCCCCGACGGACACGATGGAGACGGGGTGTGCTTAGGCAACGTCTTTTCCCGTCACACGGACGGCCTCTTGAATCGAAACGAGTCGCGCAACCCATGTCGCGACGCGCACATCGCGTATTTCGGATACTGCTCGGGAGACGTCTACGCGGGGAACTCTTCAAACGGATCCAATCAGCACAGAGGTTATCGAAATGTTCAGCTTTTCTTGCAAAGGCTCGCCGCCACGCTGCCCAAGCTGAACCAGGTCTTGTGCGCGGGAAGCAGCGCCGGCGGGATCGGCTGTTTCGTACACCAAGGCAACATTCGCCGAACGCTGACTGCGAACGCCTATCATCTGCTCAACATTTCAGGTTCCGCGCTAATGGCCGACGCATATGTGCCTTTATGCACACAAAGGGCGTGGCAAAGCGCGTGGAACCTGCAGAGCACGATAGGCAACGACTGCCCCGAAGCCGTCCGCGATATCGAGCGCGGCCAAGGCGTCGGAAATCTGGTCGACTGTGTCATGCGACAACAGGAAGGACACGGGCGAGTGGGCTTCGTATCCACGACCCAAGATGGCGTCATGGATTTGTTTCGCACGCTCACAGCGAGCCGCTGCCCCACGCCTGCGCCATTTCACGAAGGGGTTCAGGAGCTCGCCGGGCGAATCGGAGGATACGCCCACGGGTCAAGCTTCGTCGTAAAAGGCAAGGAACATATTCTCAACACGCCCCTGCAGTTTTCGCTGGTGCCCAGCAAGTCAATCACTTCGGTATCCTCCGGCGGCGTCGCGCTCATGGACTGGATACAAGCGATGATCAAAACCCCGCAGGCGTGGCGCAACGTGGGCCCATAGTCGCCTCGGACTCACAATATTTTTCCAGTGATCAGATGGGTTGATGGTCGGACCGAGCGCCGAAGCACCGCCAGCCGACCCACTGCGGAAACTCCTCCCGACCCTAAACCTGCCGCCCCTCCTGATCCCGAACGCGTTCCCGACGCTCCTCCTGATCCCGATCCTCCTCCCGTTTCCGCTGCGAGCGAGAGGTTCACGATCAATGCAATAGGTCACTGCTCACTGCTCTACTCTAGCGGCGGCACACCGGCGGTGGGACGACGCGCGCCGCCTGCTCCACGCTCTGGTTAGCTCACAAACCACGAGTTTCTTTGCGAATCGAGCAATCGCTGCCTGCGGCATGAAAACTGAACTCACAGGCGCCTATGCTGGTCATGCTGGCCGCGGCGCTACTCGGGGGCATGGTGGTCGCGGCGCGGCTTCCCGAGGGGCACGTTTTCGTCGATGCGGGCGGTTGGCTCGGGGTTTGCTGCATCACCATCGGGACAGGGTTGGCGGCGGCGGCCGGTCGGTTCAGCGGTAGTCCACTCTCGACCATTGTCTCCGGCTTTTTGATGATCGGCGCGGCGTTTTCGGCCGGTCTTTCGATCGGCCCCGCCGCGCCAGCGCCAACTATTCCTCGGGGCCTTTCGCGCATCACCGTGCGGGTCACCAAAACAGAGCTCGATCGCGAGCGAGGTCGCTCTACCGCGACGGTACTCAGCGGCCGAAGGCTGGCCGACGGGCGCCCTATCCCAGCTGGCGCGCGCCTCCGTATCGCCGCCTCGCTCCCGCGAGGCGCCAAGGTTCGTTTGCTGGCCAAGCTCTCCCCTCAAGTCGCCTATCGTAACCTTTCGCCGCACCCGCCATGGCCCCAGAGCCGCTCTATCGCGGGCTGGGCTCGTCTACCGGCTGGCGCGCAGCCCAAAGTGTTGGCCGAGTCGTCGCTTGACCAACCGCTTCACCGACCACTTCGCCATGCTCGACGCGCGGTTCATACCCATCTTCGCCAGACGCTACCGCCTCGTGCCGCAGGGCTTGCGGGCGCGCTTGTGCTCGGCGATTCGTCGGGGCTCGATCGTGACGACCAAGACGCGGTGCGGGGAGCTGGGCTCGCGCATGTGCTCGCCGTGTCGGGACTTCATATCGCCATGGTGGCGAGTTCGTTTGTGTGGCTCATCGAGCGCGCGCTGCGCCACCTGCCGCAGGTGCTCGACCCGGCTCGTTTTGCTGCGGCGCTCGGCATTCCGTTCGCGCTTGTATTCGCAGGGTTCGCGGGAGGAGCTCCCAGCGCGTGGCGCGCTGCCATCACCGCAGCACTGGTGTGGGGCTTGCGACTGGCTGGCCGGCGCGCGCGTCCCGCGCCCACCGCGGCCTTGGCTGTCATTCTATTTTCGTTGGTCTCCCCGCGCAACGCGACGCGACCCGCGTTCCTGCTCTCCGTACTCGCGGTCGCCGCAATTGTCCGCCTGCCTTCTCTTCAAGGAT
The DNA here is from genome assembly GCA_028284955.1 of Myxococcota bacterium. Classification (GTDB taxonomy): domain Bacteria; phylum Myxococcota_A; class Polyangia; order Polyangiales; family Houyiibacteriaceae; genus JANQQS01. The sequence goes on from JANQQS010000127.1 coordinate 15,734, forward strand.
TTTCAGAGCATGAGAGCGTTTTTTTTAGCATAAAAGACGCATTCATAGCATGGAAACACACAACATTGGCGACCCTTCCCGTTGCTTTGTGGTGCTTTTCGGGAGTGCCGCTGGTCGGCGCCCTCGCCAACGCCGTGCTCTTGCCCATCGGCACGGTCGCGGTGGTTCCTCTCGCCATCGCCCATGCATCGACCATTCTCGTTCCTACGTTCTTGGCTTCGATTCGCGATGGGTCTGCGTGGTTGTATTCAACCGTCGCAGCGGGGTTCGTCGAAGCGAGTGCAGAGCTCGCGCGAAGCTCGTGGGGACTCAACCTTCCTCCACTCAGCGCTGCACAGGGTTTCATCCTCGCGATGGGAAGCATCGGCTGGTTGATGGGCTCGTCGCTTCGTACGCGACTTTGGATCGTCGCCCTGGTCATGGTCGGGATCGCGGCGTGCGAATGGAAACTCCGCGTTGACGAGCAACCACGGGACCTCCTTCGGGTCACCATGGTCGATGTCGGTCAGGGAGATTCATTCCTCGTAGACCTGCCCAATGGGCAGCTCATGCTGATCGACACGGGCGGCGGATATCCCGATCCAGGTCAACACGCCGTACTTCCGCTGCTCAAAGCCCGCCGTCGCTCCGTGGTCGACGTCGCCGTGATTACCCATTCTCACCCCGACCACTACGAGGGCCTCAATGCCCTTCGCAGGGATATCACCATCAAAGAACTCTGGGATAGTGGCCAAACCACAGCGGAAACGCCGAACGGGCCACTATCGCAGCTGCTGCGAGACATCCGATCGCAAGGAACCGGGCCTCAGAAACACGAAACACAAATACGCTTGCCTCGAGCTCTCTGCGATCGAACCCGGCATTTCGGCAAAGCCCTCGTTGATGTCGTATGGCCCTGCCCCGAGTTCGATCCAGGATTTGCCCCAAACAGCAATTCGCTGGTGATCCGAGTTCGTTTTGGAGCCCATCGTTTTCTTTTCACCGGCGACCTCGAAGCCGACGCCGAAGGCGAGTTGCTCCGTCGCCACGTCGATGTGAGATCAGAAGTGCTCAAAGTCGGCCACCACGGCTCACGAACTTCGTCTACTCGTGCATTTCTGCGCGCGATTCGGCCAACTCTCGCGCTCATCAGCGCAGGAGTCGGCAATCGATACGGCCACCCGCACGCTGACGTGCTCGACAATCTTTCGTCTGCGCGCGCGCACGTCGTGCGAACCGATCGAGAAGGCGGCGCCATCATCACGAGCGATGGCGCTCGGCTCAGTGTGCAGACGCACGCATCGCGCGAGAAACGCCGCTGGCACACCACGAAAGCTCAGAACAATGGGACACAGCCCGCGAAATGAAGCTCCGCTTCTGCTTGCCCGGTGCTGCCGTCGGTGCTTTCCAACGCACACGCAAGTCGCACGCCTGCCTGCCGATCCATGCGGTCGGCATAAAGCAGTTCCACGGGGCATTCATCCGACGCCAATCGGGTTCCCGCGACTTGCGCAGTGACTTCTCCGCTCGAGACAGAGTTCTGAGCGCCATCTTCGAAGGTTCGCTCCACCGAAAACGACTCAAGGTCGCTTCCGCCGCCTCGCACCCGCGATACCCCCAGGCTCAGTCGCTCTCCTTCAAAGGTGCAGTGACCCGCGACGGTGCCGCCAGAAATCGCCACGCGGTCATCGATCAACCCTGTATCGCGTTCGAAGTTAAATCCCGCATCCACGTCCGGGAGCCCGACCGAAACCTCGCCGCGCACCACCAAATCTGGCCCGTTGCCGCGGCACCCTAGAGCCGTGGCGACGACGACAACGAAAACCCATCGCCATGTCGCTGCGGAGCTATTCATCCGATTGTCGTGGCCCATGAGCTTACAGTGGTTCATTCGATTGCGACGGCTCATGAGCCCATAGCGATTCGATGGGGGCGCGTTCGCGCGCGGTGATCAGCGCGTCGCCGTCGACCATGGCTTCGGCGGCGAGCGGTCGACCGTTGTAGGTGCTGGCCATTTCGCGACCGTACGCGCCAGCTCCGCACACGGCCAATAGATCGCCAGGCTCAACCGGGGGCATAAGTCGATCCTGGGCCAGGAAATCGCCTGATTCACACACCGGGCCCACGACGTCGACGGGCGCCCATCGTGCGTCTGACTCGGCTTCGCGCAGGGAAATGATTTCGTGATGGGCGCAATAGAGCGCCGGACGAATGAGGTCGGTCATCGCGGCATCGACAATAACGAATCGTTTTTCGCCCTGGTCTTTGACGTAAAGCACCTCGGTCAGGAGCACGCCGGCGGGACCCACCAACGCTCGACCCGGCTCGGTCACAACTTTGAACGATACGCGGTCGCCAAGCCCTGCACGAATCGCGTCTCCAAAGGCGGCGGGCGGAGGAAATGGCTTCGCTTCGTTGCCGTAGTTCATCGGCCATCCGCCTCCAACGTCGATGCTGTGCAGAGTCGCCCCAGCCGCCACGCACTCTTCGGCGAACCGGCTCAAAATGTCCACTGCTTCGGTCAGCGCTGCGCTCGAAGAAACTTGCGACCCGATGTGGCATGCCACCGCCACGAGGTCGAGCGCAGAGCTGCTGACGATTCTCGGCAACAACGGACGCGCAACCTCAAGCTCCAAACCAAACTTTGTATGATGCAGCCCGGTCGCGATGTAGGGATGCGTCTCGGCGTCCACGTTGGGGTTCACGCGCAGCGCGACCGGCGCGCGAACGCCGCGCCCGCGCGCAATTTCTTCGACCGCATCGAGCTCGCCCACGCTTTCGACGTGAATCGCCCGCACGCCCGAGTCGAGCGCGGCCGCGATCTCGGCGCGCTTTTTTCCGACTCCGCTGAATACAATATTCTCGGCGGGAATGCCTGCGCGAAGCGCCCGGCGCAGCTCGCCTTCAGAGACGATATCGGCACCCGAGCCCATCTCCGCGAGATGGCGAAGCACCGCAAGATTTCCGTTCGCCTTCACCGCATACGCAATCATGTGCGGCGCAAACGAGAGCGCGTCTCGAATTGCCGCGTACGCGCGCGCGATGCTCGCTTTACTGTAGACGAACGTCGGCGACCCGAAGCGCTTCGCCACTTCTTCGAGGTTCACTTCTTCGCTGTGCAAACGACCCGATCGGTACGACAAGCAAGCATCGGACAAGATTTCACGAGGCAATGGCATCATGCTTATTCCTCAGCACCCCGATCGACTTCAGCACTCCGATCGACTTCGACGCCGCGATCGAGCAAGCGCTTTCGAAGTTCCGCGGTCGCATGCTGCACGCGGTTTTTTGCGGGGCCGCCGACGATATCGCGCCGCTCTACCGCGGCATTGGGGTCGAGCGTAGCAAACGCCGAATCGTCAAAAAGCTCATGCTCTGCCCGCAGCTCGTCGAGAGTCAGTTCCTGAAGCGTTTTTCCCTCGTCGGTGCACCGACGTACCAAGCGCCCCACCACATGATGAGCATCCCGAAACGGAAGCCCCCGCTCTGCCAGCCAGTCCGCGAGCTCGGTCGCATCCAAAAAACCGGCCCCCAGCGCGGCATGCATGGCGTCGCTTCGAAACCCGAGCGTTCGAATCACGCCGCTCAGAACGTCTAGCGAATCCTGCACCGTGTCGAACGCGTCGAACACGGGAAACTTGTCTTCTTGAAGATCGCGATTGTAGGCCAGTGGAAGCCCCTTCAAAGTCACGAGCAGATTCACCAAATCGCCGATCACCCGACCCGTCTTGCCTCGAATCAGCTCCACCATATCGGGGTTTTTCTTTTGCGGCATAATCGAAGAGCCAGTGCTGAACGCATCTGACATCTCTACAAACGCGAACTCCTGGCTCGACCAAAGCACAAGCTCTTCCGAAATGCGCGACAGATGAACCGCGCAGTTCGCGAGCGCGGCCACGGTTTCCACCAAAAAATCTCGATCCCCAACCGCGTCGAGCGAGTTGCGGGCTGGGCGATCGAAACCGAGCTGCGTTGCGGTCATGGCTCGGTCGATAGGAAACGTTGTGCTTGCCAGCGCAGCCGAGCCGAGAGGACATTCGTTGAGCCGCCCCCGCGCGTCAACCATGCGTCCACGGTCCCGTTCGAGCATTTCGGCCCACGCGAGGAGATGATGAGCGAGGCGTACCGGCTGCGCGCGCTGCAAATGAGTATAGCCCGGCAGCAAGACATCAACGGTCTCCCCCGCACGCGTCGCAATCGCAGAAAGCAATCCATCGATTTGCGCCGTCGTCTGATCGAGCGCATCGCGCGTCCACATGCGCAGGTCGGTTGCAACCTGATCGTTTCGACTGCGCGCTGTATGCAGCTTTCCGCCGGCGTCTCCGATACGCTGCCGCAGCGCGGCTTCGATGTTCATGTGCACATCTTCGCGGTCTGCGCTCCATTCAAAGGTTCCCGCGTCGATTTCTGTTCGAATCTCGCCCAGGCCTTGGCGAATCGCCTGTCCCTCTTCCGGGGTCACGATGCCTTGCTTCTCGAGCATGTCGACATGCGCGATCGATCCACGAATATCCTGAGGCGCGAGCCTCTTGTCGACGTCGACGCTCGCGCTGAATCGCAGCGCGATATCGGCCAGCTCTTGGGCGAACCGCCCGGTCCATGCTTTGGGGCTCATTCGTTCTCTCTTTCGATCGGCGGCTATGCTCGAGCCGGAATTCGCAACTCGATACGGCGCAATAGCCTAGCTCCCGCATGCGTGGCCAGGGAATCGATACCCAACGCGCACAACGCGGCCACGCCCGGCCCGATCCAGCCGAAGGCAGCAACCCCAACCAGCAAGCCGCCGGCGCCCGCGGACACCAACACGCTACGATAGGCTTCCGCTCGAGCTGCATGAGCGATCCACAGCGCGGCCGCCGCATCACGCACATCGTGATTCACCAGCGCAATCGCGCGCTCTCCAGTTTGGCTACCCGCAGCACCCAAACAAATTGGGATGTCTGCCGCCGACAATGCCGCATCGTCGACGAGAGGATGACCGATCGCAGCCACCGAGCTTCCTGAGTCGCGCATTCTGCGTATCTCAGGGCCGCGTTCCTCTGGACGAAGCTCAGCGCGAATGTTGTCCACATCAAGATTGCGGGCCAGCGCCTCGACAGCGCCGCGGTGGTCACCGGATATCAGCACGGCTTCGACGCCGAGATCGAAGAGTCGCTGCAGGGCGGCGCGGGCGCCGAGTCGAACGTTGTCCTGCAACGCGATAATGGCACGGACGCGACCACCCACTCCCACAAAGAGCACTGTGTGTCCCCGTTGCTCTGCATTTGCGGCGATGGAATCGGCCACCGCCACGCTGACCCCCTCCTCCAGCAACAGCTGGCGGTTTCCTATCACAAGCGATGCGCCACTTGGTGCAAGCGCAGTAATCCCTCGTCCCGGCACGAAGGTCGCGCGACGGACGCTTTCCGGTTGAATGCCTCGCGATTCGGCGTAGCGGCGTATCGCAAGCCCGATGGGATGTGATTCCGCAGCGACCTCGGCCGCCGCGGCGAGCGCGAGGATCGTATGGACATCGCTGTCTCCGACAGGTTTCACATCCACGACGTCGAGCGCGCCTTCAGTGATCGTTCCACGCGTGCAGACCGCGGCCGCGCGCGCTTTTCCTGCTTCTTCGAGCACGCCCGCATCGCGAAATACGATACCGCGCTCTGCGGCCGCGCCGCCTGCCGCAAGAAGCGGTCCTTCGGCGGCTCGTCGCACCGAAAGCACAGGAGCCGCGAGCAATACCGTGGCCGCAACCAAGAGCGCCGAGAGAACCCCTTCGCCCCGCGCGAGCGCGAACGCGCACACGACGCCGACACCCACCAATCCCCAACGGGTCAGCTGCATGGCCAGCCAGGCGATTTTGGCGCTGCTGACCTCCGCACCCGACCCGAACCGGACGGCTCGAACCAACGCGCGGTCGTTTCCAACGCGATTCGTAAGCAATCGCAATGCGCCGGAACGGACTTCTGCTCCCGCGATCACCGAATCGCCTGGCTCGCGACGCACCGGCGCACGCGACCCTGGGAGCGGCAAGATCTGCGAGCTCCCCTTTTTCACTACGCCGTCCACCGCGACTCTCTCACCTTCGAGGACGATGACTTCTTCGCCAACCCGCACGCGATGCGCAGGAACCTCCTCATAGCGTTCGCCATGCGCCTCGGTATCGGGTTGGCGGACCGGGACGCGGACCGAGGATGGAATGCTGCGAATGAGCTTCACGAGCTGCTCGGCCACGGGCAATCGTCCGCGTGCGTCCAGCCAGGCGCGCAACACAACTGCGAGCGCGGCGATTCCGGTTCCGGCGAGAACCATCCAGCGTTCTGGGTCGCTGCTCCGGATGCCGAGTGCCGCGCCGGTCGCAAACATCAGACCGAGCGGGCCGAGCGCCCACGCGATGACGCCCGCTCGAGTCATGCGCCAGCTCGCGTGCATCGCGTAGCAAGCGGCGGCGACCCCCAGGAGCGCAGACACCGTGTGCAGCCATAGAGGGCCGGGCACGGCGCCGAATACGGTGGCCGTGGTCGCAAGCGCAATACCGATCCACGGTACGTTGACCGGCTCGTCACTCAGGTCGCTTTGCGCGCCCAAATCTTCTCGGACGTGCGTCGCGGTTGGGCGCGTAGCTTCTCGAACGCGGTCAGGAACGGAAACAACCTCGGGCGGCGCGGCCGGCCGGCTCTGCTCGGCGCGAATAAGTTGCTCCACGCATGCATCACCACAAAGCACGTGAAGGCCGCGCGTCGACGCCAGCACGCGTGAGCGAAGCGGATCGATAAGCTCGCCGCAGGCGTCGCAAGGAATCGGCGCGGTCCGCGGTCGCCCTACAAGCACCCGATCAGACCCCAGTTCTGGGTAGTGCAACACGACAGTCGCATACGAGCGCCCACCTCTGTCGTCAAGGCCCCCGGGAAACACCGCAACCTACTCGGTGATGAATACGTAGGTGCCTGGGGTTTTGGGGTCGGCGAACACGCCATGCCAGGACGCGGGAAGGATGGGTTGCGTCCATTGAAAGAGAAAACGCGCGTCGGCGGGGGCCAGGTTGATGCAACCGTGGCTTCGCGGCTGTCCGAAAGACGAGTGCCAAAACGCTCCATGGAGGGCGTAGTTGCCCTCAAAATACATCGTCCACGGCACATCTTCGATGAGGTACGCGTCGGCGAGGGAGTTCAAATCGTCCATGGTGGTCGAGATGTGCTTCGACTGAATGCGGAACGTACCGGTGGGCGTTTCGAACCCTTCCTGGCCCGTGGACACCACCGTAGCAAACGCCGCCCGGTCGCCTTCGTAAGCGACGAGCGTCTGATCGGTCAGGCTCACGTGGACCCATCGAGCCTCCGCAGGGATCTCGGACGGTCGGTCGATCGCGCGTGCGACTCGGACAGCGCTCGCGCGGACGATATCGCCGTTTCGAGCCACCCAGTATCGCCTCGGGCCGCGCTTCACCTCCGCCGAGATGACGAGCGGCGTGTGTGGCTCAAAGACGCCGCGATCCACCATCTTGGCCGTCGCGGGGTCGGACCGAAGCCGATGCACGCCTCGCCGGTAAACAAATGCGATGGGCAAGGTCCATGAAGAACCGAGCACCACGCCTCGGTGGACCGGCGGTTGATTGGGCACCAAGCGCTCTTTGCGGACATAGGTGCCGCGCACGGTTCGAAAAAAACCTCGACCGGCATCTTTCTCTTCTTGGTCGATGCTCACGTAGAAACCTTTGCGCATCTCCAGCCGCACGTAGCTTGGGCCCACGTCAGCGTTTTCGGCTTCCTCCGGTTCGGTATTCGCTCCCGGAGGCGCAGGCGCTTCCACGGCTTCGATGCGGTTTTCATCGACGCCGGGCGCAGCTCCATCGGACGTACGCGCCGCCCCATCTGGATCTTGCGAAGCTCCATTCGATTCCGGCAACGCCGCGCTCTGGCCCTCGCTTTCATCTTCTTCGACAGATTCTTCCGCCAAGCGCCGTTCTCGCTCCCGGCGAAGCCGGCCAACGTAGCGCTCGGCAACGTCTTCTTCGGATTTCGTCGGCACGCGCCAATACTGGGGCAACCCGTCCCGGAGCGCGTACGCGTAGTAATAAGGCAGCGCATCGTCGAGCGACGGCGCGATGGGTGAACCCTCAAAGCTCTGAGGCACGTCACCAACTTTGTACCCTTCCCCCCGACACACAAACCCCGATCCGGGAACTCGATGCCAGCCGCGTGCGCAACCGACCCCGGGGACCCGCTCGGAGGCGCGAAAACGAGACCCGCGGCGCATATAACCGATGACCATCGCGGAGCGGTTCGGTTCAGAATGGATTTGTGCCAGAAAATGATAGGCAATGCCGTGCTTCGGAAAAGCTCGATCAAATGCTTCCTGGGCGGCATCTACTCGGCCGCTGCGATCCTCCACGGTCGAACCCGCCACCGAGGAAGCCTTTTGCGTCTCCGAGCGTGCGGCCATCACAACGCGTGACCGTTCGGACCGCGGTGTCGCACCCCGTGGCGACGCGTCTACGCCCGAACCATCGTCGGCGCCCTTGCTGAGGTCACATGCCAACAGCGCGCAAGCGGCCAATACCGCGAACGCATGTTCCCTAAACATAGCTTCGCGATCCCACAAAATACGAGCCGAAGTCCAAAAAACGGCAAATGCTAGTGAGCCCAAGCGCTAGCGAGCCCGGCGCTAGCGCAGTGATCAGTTTGCCTGAGGGTCTGGCACCCAGACCCTCTCGTCGGGGTACGACCCCGCCGATTCACCCAAACTCCCCCGCCAGGAGGCACGTGACATGATTGCCGGGGAGATCGCGGAATATCTTCCTGCTGAGAGATTTCGATCAGTCATACTAGGCACTGCTCTAGACTAGTCTAGGCTAGAGCAGTGATCAGATGGGTTGATGGCAACGCAAGTCGCATCCCATAGAGCAGTGAAATTTTGGTCTGAGCGCGAGCGCCCCGGCAGCGCAGGCCAGCCGACGTACG
>JANQQS010000149.1 GCA_028284955.1 Myxococcota bacterium
TATCCGGAAGCCCGTCGACGTTCTCGACGGACCAGAACCCCCGCGCGCTCCTACTCAACCCCAGCGCCGACGTCGCCTATCTGCTGCGCGAAGACAGCTCCGGCAACAGTCTACAGGTCCTCGACGTTGATCCCAGCACGGGTGCCCTGTCGGACAGCAATGGCTTCTTCGATGCCGGTGACAGCCCGATCGATCTCGTCCTGTCCCGCGACAGCCTCGACCTGTATGTGATCGATGCGAACAACAGTCAGATCACACATTACGACGTCAGCACGAGCGGTGCGCTCGCTTTCGGGGCCTCAGAGAACCTGAGCTTCGAGCCAACCGACCTCGCATTGAGTCGCACGGGTGCCGAGCTCTATGTCAGCCACAGCGAGGAAGACCTCGTCTCGACGCTCGCCGTGAGCTCGTCCGATGGGTCGGTCACGGTCGTCAACTGGACCCGCGTTTTTGATGCGGCGCAGGCCGTAGCTGCCATCGGCGGCAGTGGCGCACTGACGCAAACGGCAACGTTTGTGCTGGCGCCGGACCAGAGCGGCCTGAGCCGCTTCGAAGTGGATGAAACCGGGGCGCTCGATCTGGACGAAACGCTGACGAACGCCGAAGCACTCATCGGCGGCGACTCGGCGGTCGATTACGTGAACGGGCTGTTGTTCACGAGCGGCCAGGATTCGACCAACCAGGACGTCGTGGCGAGTTACGCGTTCAACCCGCTGACCGGCGAGACGACGCTCGTCGACGACTTCATCGGCTCGCTCGACGAAGATGCCAACTTCGACCGCGTCGAAACGGGGCGCTCCGGGCGCTTCTTCTATGTCCTCGACGCGGGCAACTTCAGTGCGGACCCGCGGGTTTTCGGTGCGGTCCGTGCGTACGGATACTCATCGGCCGGTGAAGTTACGCAGACTCCGCTGGATACCGAGTCGATTGGCCTCGGAGCAGAGAACATGACGATGCACCCGGCCGGGCGCTTCCTCTATTCAGTGAATAGCTTCGGCGACACGGTACAGTGGTACGAAGTCAATGAGTCGGACGGAACGCTCGGCGGTGGAGGGACGTCGACACCGGGCCGGAGCGGCTCGGGGGTCGGCCGACCGCTGGACCTCGTCGTGCACCCGAACGGCCGCTTCGCCTACGTATCGCTCGAGGACGACAGCGAAGTCGTTCGGTACGTCGTAGACGACGATGGCAGTCTCGACAATCTATCGCGTTTCAAC
>JANQQS010000152.1 GCA_028284955.1 Myxococcota bacterium
TAGAGCGGCGGCCTTTTGGCCTGAGCGCGGCTTACCTCCTCGCTCTCTCCCTGCGAAAGGCTCGGAGCCTTCCTCAGTCGTTTGCTGTGGGGGCGCTCGCGCTCAGACCAAAATTCCGCCGCTCTATGGGATGCTCTTTGCGCTTCAATCACTGCCCTCTGCTCTATGGGATGCAACTGAGCCTTGCAGTTACGTAGTGAGTTCACTGCTGAAGCTGCTCTGGGTTTTCGAGCTGCGATCAAATCATTCGACTACTTGCAGCGATTACCTTGGCGCGGTTTAGGCTGATGCGGTTCGGGTTTCTAGCGCTCGGTAGTCGTGTTTTGAAGTGTCGGGGCCTTCTTTGGACACGTCTTCGATGAGTTCGCGACATTCGGGTCGTCCGCTCAGATGTTGAATGAGGACAGACGATGCGTCGCCGAACGATTTCTCGTAGCTCAGTGCTTCGCGTACGCGCGTTGCGATGCGCTCGCGGCCGGCACCGAGGTCGTTTTCAAGGGCCTCGCTGTAGCGCAAGAGCTGCGATTTGAGGTCGTCGATCTGTTTGCGAAGCCCTCTCGCGTGGTGCTCTCGCTCTTCGGCACGACGTTCGTAGTCGCTCATGACCGCGGTCAGCGTTTCGATACGGGCTTGGGCCGCGCCGACTTCCGTGAGCGCTCGTTCGAGCACGGACAGGTCGGTGCCGGGTTGTCTCGCGGCGTCCAGCCTTTTACGTGCGAGGGAGAGTTGCTGGTTGGTCTGCTCGCGCAGGATGCCCAATTCGTTTGCTCGTTCGCGCTGGCCGGAAGCTTCTCGGAGCGCGCGTGACTCGTCGCCCGCGAGCTCTTCAACCTTTCGGCCGAGCTCTGCACGAAGCGCGCGTCCGCGTTTTTCGATGGCTTCAAGTTTCCGTGAATGGCTCGCGAGTTCACCTTCGAGCCTCGACGCACGCGCCGCCAGCTCCCACAGGCGGTCGGCAGCCTGTTGTACGACTTCGGGCGCACGGCCGTTGGGATACGCGCGGGCGGTGGCCCGAATCAGATTGGACGCTCGACGACTCCATTCGACCACGCCCGGCGAAGGCGCGGGCGGTGGCGGCGGCGCGGCGACCGGGGTTTCCGTAGTTCTCAGGTCCCACGGGGTCGACGGAAGTGCGCGCTGCAGCGTCTTGAGCTCCTCGGAGAGATGATGGCCATCTCGGAATCGTCGCTTGGGATCTTTCTCGAGCAACTTGAGAATGATGTTTTCTGCGAGGTCCGGCAGATCGTGGCGAGATGTTCGGGGCGAAGGCGCTTTGTTCGTTCGCTGCATTTCGAGAAGCGTCTCGCGGTCGTTGGCGCGGAACGGTAGTTCGCCCGTGACCATCTCGAAAAACAGGATGCCCAACGCGTAGAGATCGCTTGCCGATTGAGCATCCTCTCCGCGCGCTTGCTCGGGGGACATATACTCTGGCGTTCCGAAGACAGCGCCTTTCGGCGCGAGTCGTGGGTCACGGGCCAGCGCGGCAAGGCCGAAATCCAAGATCTTCACGTAATCCTGTCGCCCGCCCCGCGTGGTCAACATGATGTTGTCGCTCTTTAGATCGCGATGCACGACTCCGAGATCGTGCGCACGCGAAAGGGCGGCGCACATTTGCTCGAGCACGTCGACGGCACGTACGATCGGCATCGGACCTTTGGCGATTGCCGACGATAGCGATACGCCGACGAGATACTCCATAACCAAATAGAGCTCGCCTTCCTCGGTCTCTCCTACGTCGTGAATGTCGACGATATGGGCGTGGTCTACGCGATTCGCGGCGCGCGCTTCGCGCAGCATCCACGCCCTCAAATGCGTTTCGCCTCGAAGGTCCGGGCGGATGAGCTTAAGGGCGACGACGCGATCGATGAGCACGTGTCGCGCCCGGTACACAACGCCCATGCCGCCTTCGCCGAGTCGCGACTCCAGGCGATAGCGGCCGGCTACGACCTTGCCAAGGTACGGGTCTCGATGCGATGTTTTCTTGGATGCAGCAGTACGTAACACCATACCAACCTGTACCCCTTTCCCCTTGCTGTAATGATACACGACCGGGCGCGGTTCCCAACACCGAATACGAATAATACGACGTTGCTGTGACGCGTATGACAACGACGCAAAGGCGCGTACGAGGTGCGCGGCTGTCGCACAGAAAGGGAACCGAACGTGTTCACGTTAGTGGCTCAACCACGTATGATTAAAGACAAGCCTGCCAGTGGGGGGAGGCGTAGCGGAGGGCACGGGTGGCGCAACGCCCCATCGGGCCGTACCAAATCGAACGACGCTTAGCGACCGGAGGCATGGCTGAAGTCTTCGTTGCTAAGCGAATGGGTCCCCATGGCTTCGAGAAGCGGGTCGCGCTCAAGCGGATCTTGCCGCAGTACGCGCGAGACCCTGAGTTCGTGGCGATGTTTGTCGATGAGGCGCGTCTTGCCGCCACCCTCGAGCATCCGAACGTAGTTCAAGTATTTGATTTCGGGGAGCTCGGAGGTGACCTCTTTCTCGCCATGGAGCTCGTCAACGGCACCAACGTGAATCGGTTGCTGCGCGCGGTGTCTTCTCGAGGAACGGCGGTTCCGCTCGACGTCGCGCTTCATATCGCCTCGCAAACCGCGAGCGCGCTGGAGTATGCGCACCGATCCTGTTCGCCAGACGGTCGTCATCTAGGCTTTGTTCATCGCGACGTCAGCCCTGCGAACGTTCTCCTGACCACGACCGGCCACGTTAAACTTACCGACTTCGGCATCGCCACGGTGGCTGAGCGAACCCGAAATACCGACGATGGACACGTTCGGGGCAAGCTCGGCTACATGTCCCCGGAGCAGGTGATGGGGCGCGCGCTCAACGGCAAAAGCGACGTGTTCACGCTTACCACGGTGTTGACGGAGCTACTTCTCGCCGAACCGCTGTTCGGAACAGGAAGCGAGCTGGATGTGCTCCTCCGGATTCGGGATGTTGACCTGAGCGTGCTCGATCGCTCGGACCGACGCATCCCTCGGGATGTGGATCGATTGATTCGGAGCGGTCTTTCTCGATCCCATGAAGACCGGCCAACCGCCGGCGCGTTTTCAAGCGCATGCGACGAAATCATTCGCCGACGCGGAATGGGCAACGGCACCGACCGATTGGCTCGCTTGCTTAGCCGCCTCGATTTGGTGAGCGGTCCGCCCGATGCCGCGGAAGAGACCGGCGGCGCGAATACATCCTTTCTGGATACGACGATGGTTCGCGTTCAAACAGACGATCTCATTGGAGATATCGGGGTTACTTCGCCCGAGATCTACCGCGTGCGCACCGCGTCGGGCAAAGAAATTGGACCAATTAGCTTTCCCCGCCTCGTCCAGCTTTTTACCTCTGGCGTTGTCAACAGCGCGTCGTTGGTCGCGAAAGAGGGCGGCGGCTACGAAATCGCTACCGCGCTTCCAGAGCTCACCCGGTTTGTCACTTCTCCTGGATTGCAGTGGCGGCTCGACGAGCTCAGAAACGCGCGCCACACGGGCACGCTAGGAGCAGCGAAACTTCTCCCGATTTTCTTCCGTCTGACGCAGGCCCAAGAAACGGGCGTGCTTCATCTTTGGAACAAGCAGCGACGGAAGAAAATCTACCTGCTTGAGGGGCGACCAGAGTTTGTCGCGTCGACCGATCGCCACGAGCTCTTGGGGGAGTATTTGGTGGCTCACGAGATGTGTATGCGTATGGAGATCGAGATGGCGCTCGCTTTACTCCCTCGCTACGGCGGCCGCCTAGGAGACGCGTTGGTTGGCCTCGGGATCCTGCGTCCGGTGGAGCTCTTCCGCGCCATCTCCGAGCAAGTTCGAGCGCGAATGGTCGAAGCGTTTCGATGGCGCAGCGGGCATTGGGCGTTTGTCCCCGACGAACGCAGTCACGAAGAAACGTTTCCTATCGAGTACGACGCGTACTCTCTCATTCGTGATGCAGCCCTCCAGGCACATACCGAGGAGCTTGAAGCCGCCCTTGCGCCGGTTCGCGAAATCACGCTCCACCCCGTGCCGCACCCTCCGGCAAACCTCTCGATGTTTCGTCTGCCCGATACATGGAATCGTCTGCTTCGTTCGGTCACTGGACGCACCACATTCGCCGCTACGCTGGCTCGCGAAACCTCCAGCGGCGGTGTCGACCCCGACGATGTCTATCGCGCGTTTTACCTCGGCCTATGCTGCCAGCTCATCCGCGCGGACTAGTTTCTCCGAGGGTCTGGCACCCAGACCCTCTCGCTCGGGATACAATCCCGAGCGATTCACCCAAACTCCCCCGCCAGGCAGCACGAGACCTGGTTGCGTTGGGAGTGAACTGCCGGGGCCCCGCCGCTACGCGGTGGGGCGGCCGCGACAGTGGCCGGAGTCGGGAGGGGGCCCCGGGCGGGTCGTACCCGGGTGGGGGAGGGTTTGCACCAAACCCTCCGAACAACACTGTGTCTGGCACCCAGACCCTCTCGCTCGGGATACAATCCCGAGCGATTCACCCAAACTCCCCCGCCAAGACGCACGTAACCTGGGAACCTGGAGGTGAGCTGCTGGGGCCCCGTCGCAAAGCGATGGGGCGGCCGCGAAGCGGCCGGAGTCGGGAGGGGGCCCCGGGCGGGTCGTACCCGGGTGGTGGAGGGTTTGCTTCAAACCCTCCAGACAACACAGTCGGGAGGGGGGCCCCGCGGAATTGTATTCCGTGGGGGGAGGGTTTGCCTCAAACCCTCCGAGAAGTGACGGGCTCCGCCGCGTTGCGGTGGCCGCGCGCGCGGCCGGACAGGAGATGAAGTCCTGTGCTCCAAAAACGCAATTGGAGCTGGTTCGCCAGACTGCAGTCCACGACGAACATCACACAGACGAAGGAGTTCACGGCACGCACCCCACGAACATAACCAGGCAGCGGACAGCAGTTCACCGTACACATGGCACGAAGAGAGCAAGGGGGTGTAGGGGCCCCGCGCAGCGCGAAGCGGCGTCGGGAGGGGGGCCCCGCGGAATCGTATTCCGTGGGGGAGGGGCTGCGTCAGCCCCTCAAAAAATACTGCGGCTGCGCCAGCCCCTCCAAAAACACTAGTGAAAAGCCGGCATATAGCCGGCTTTTCTAGGTCCTTACCGTATTGGCCGTGGGAGTGATTGGAGTCGAACCCCTACGTATCTCGTAGGTGGGAGTCGATGTCGACCGCTTTAGGCTTCCCGGTGAAGGTCGCCGGGCCGGCGCACCGCGCTCGATGAAACTCCCTGTTCGACCAGGTCAGGGATTCTAATACTCCTTCCTCACGAGCCCCACAGAGGGACATTTCACGGTACCCATCGGCATCCGATCGGTCAAGCGGCGCGGTCGCGCGATTCCTGTCGCCCGCAAGGGCTATCGGTCTTATTGCGATGGTGGCGTGATAACCGGGACGTCGGTTTCCTGGACCACTCGGTCCGCCACGCTGCCGAGCAAACGACGCGACAAGCTCGATCGGGTATGGCGTCCCATGATGATCAAGTCCGCTCCCAACTCGATCGCGGTTTGGGCGATGGCATGATGGGGTGAACCGGCGACGAAATGATGGGTGTGGATGACGATGTGAGGATGTCGCTCGAGCAGCTGTTGCACCCGTGTGTTCATTGCGGCTCGGGTGATCGCTTCGCGTTCTCGCACGAGTTGGGTGTAGCGGGCCGAGTCCGCGGACACGCTCACACGATACGCGGACACCAAATGAATTGATGCATTGAATCGTCGCGCCAAAGATGCGCCGTAGAGCAGAGACCGTTCTGAGCTTTCTGAGAGACAGAGTGGAATGACGATCGTGCGGATACGCTGGCGACGACGTTCAGTCGCCCAGGCGCGGGGCGGCGTGTCAGATAGGGCGTAGGCGTTTCCAGACGTGGGCATAGAGTCCTCCGCGGTGCGGGTCGGTTGCGCCGAGGGCGCACTGCGATGGAGTTTGGATTCCACTCGGTCAACACCAAATCACATTCTGGGTCGTTTACTCAAGTTCCGTTGACTGCCGAAACGTCGAATTTTCACGATTCTTTCTAAATAAAAACTGAACGAATCCAGTGAAGATTTTCCAGAATTTGATTGAGTTCTCATTCACATAGTCAATAGGCCGCAAACACACAACAAATCGCCGAGGCAGCATGTGTTGGGGAGCTCGCTGGGCCATGTCCGAAGAAAGAGGTCCTTATCTAGGGAGTCGCGCCTTCACAGCGGTTCAGGCCGACTCTGAAGTACCTCGCCCACGTCGCCGACCCTCATCGTTCCGGTGGCGTCTGGGATGAGATTCGTACCGAACCAAACGTGCCCATCGCGCCGCCGATACGTCGCGAGCGTTCGCAATGGTTCATGGCCGCGCTTCCCGTTTGCTGGGTTCACAGTGGTAATTGTGCAACGCGTACATGGCTTGGGGGCACGGAACGGGATCGTTCCCAAACGGATTTCTTCCCACCCGTCTTCAGCGTAAGGCACGCTCGAGGACACAACGATGTTCGGACGAAACCGGATCATGTCGATGCGTTCCGCGGCCGGTTGATTGCGACGGATGCGCTGATTGAGGTCGTCGAGCGAAGACTCAGACGTAAGCAAAAACGGGAAGCCGTCAGCGAACGACACAAAGTCTGCTGTTCTTCCATACGGCGCGTCGATCGGACGACGGACCGTATCGGGCATGTATACCAGCTGACATCGGGTGCGAAGCTGATCCGAAAACCAACGGCTACCTTCTTCATGGACCATCGCTGCGACCCGATGTTTCCAAATTTGAACCTGGGTTTGCGGTCGAACATGGGTTTGTGGTGGAACATGGGTTTGCGGTCGAACCTGGGTTTGTTGTGTTTTCGAACGGGTCGGAGCAGGCCGACCTAGCTCGGTAGGCAGCTCGAACGGACTTCCATCCGGCCCTTCGAGCCGGAGCGTTTCGCCCGCCAGGGCCGTTTGGATCAATGCCATTCGAGGCAAGCGACGCTGGGAGAGAAATCGACCCTCAGCATCGACCAACATGTAGCGACGATCGAGTTCGAACCCTCGAGGCGTCACCGTGGCGTGATCGACGGGTATTCCTGCGCAGGACTTGACGGGATAAAGATACAAACGCGTAACGTTCATGTCGGATAACCATGCCTCGTGGGGAGTGCTATACGAGCCACCATGCCGGAAACTACGCAACTCTTCGATCTGGTGCAGCCCATCACAGCGCCAAGCTTAGCCGCGGCGGCGGCGGGGTATCTAGCGTTCGTCGGGGCGCTATTCGCGGGCTCGATTGTGCTTCCGGGCATCTGGCGGGAAGGAGCGCCTCAGCCGGATGGCCGACGCGTTACCTACAAACTCAGCGGTCTGGTGTTATTTCTTGCGACGCATATCGTTCTGGCGGCGCTCACCGCCGGCTTTGGCGTTTCGCTCATGCCCATCGTGACGCATTTCGCCTCTCTCTTTGTCGTTGCGAACGCGTTTGCGTTGTTCGTGGTCGCCTACCTATTTGTTCGTGGTCGGCGTCTTCGTAGCCGAGATCCAAGTTCCTTTGCGTCCGTGGATCGGCCGGCCTGGATGCCAACCTGGCTGGCGGACATTTGGTTTGGAGTAGAGCTCAATCCGGCTTTGTTCGGCGTCGACCTAAAAATGTTCGCGTACCATCCCAGCCTCATCGGCCTGGCGCTTTGCAATGTTGCGTTCGCATATACGCAATACGAAATCTATCAAACCATCACTCCAGAGATGTGGCTGTATCAGCTCTTTACCTGGTCATATCTCCTCACCCACTACATCCGAGAAGACTTCATGCTCTCGACGTGGGATATCATCGCGGAACGGTTTGGGTTCATGCTGGTCTGGGGCGACCTGGTCTACGTACCGTTCCTATACAGCATGGTGGGGTGGTTTGTGTTGCACCGCGGCTTTGACGGGTCAGGGGCCGGTGCTGCCCATGATTCGTTTCCGATTGCCGGCCTCGTTGCGCTCGCGGCATTTCACGTCGCCGCGCACTGGATCTTCCGCGGCTCAAACTGGCAAAAAGACCGCTTCAAACGCGATCCTCACGCGCCCATATGGGGGCGCGCACCAGAAACGATTGGCGGAAAAATATTGGTGTCAGGCTTTTGGGGGATTGGCCGAAAGATCAACTACAGCGGAGAGATCGGTGTCTACTTGAGCTTTTCCCTATGTGCGGGGTTTGAGTCGGCGTGGCCCTATTTTCTTCCCTGTACGCTCTTGATCTTACTGGTGCAGCGCGCGGGACGAGACGATCGGCGCTGCCGCAACAAATACGGCGCGCTTTGGGAAGAATACTGCAATCGCGCGCGATTTCGCATGTTCCCCCTCGTGTACTGAGGAGGTACCATTCGGTTCATGTTTAAAAAGCTGGCCGACGTTCTTTTCTGTGTGGGCACGATGGTTGTTGTCGCGTGCGGTGGTGCCAAAGCGCCAGAGGTTCAAACTGCGCCACCAACCTCCAAGTCTGAGTCGAGCGATCATCCTTCGGCAATGGACATGCTCGGGGTGACGGGGCCCGACACGCCGTGGGCGGAGATGAGCGCCGCGGACAAAGAGTTCTACATGATCGGCAAGGTCCTTCCCATCGCGCAAGAGCTGTTTGGTCAGGAGGACCCGGAGCGCTGGAACAGCGTGGGCTGCGAAACTTGCCATGGAGAAGAAATGCGTGAGCTGAAGTTCAAGATGCCCGCCCCGTCGATGTTTGTCGTTGCGAAAGAGGGAACGCCGGCGCACAAGGGCATGATGGCGACGATGCCGGAGATGGTTAAGTTCATGAACGAAAAGGTGACGCCGGTAATGGGTAAGCTCCTCGGCGACGCCGAGTACACCTGTGCCGGCTGCCATCCGTCCGGAAGCTGAAGCGACCCTTGCCGTTTCAGCGCCTTGTCACGAGGCGCCGGCCGGAGTAGATAGCGCTCGGAGGATCGCATGGCTTGGGTAATCACTCGTTTGTGTCGGGATTGCGTGGACGCTGCCTGCGTGGATGTGTGTCCGGTAGAGTGCATTTATCAGTACACCGGAGATGATCGCGAGAAGTTTCCGAATCAGCTGTATATTCATCCCGACGAGTGCATCGATTGCGGTGCGTGCGAGCCTGAATGCCCATGGGAGGCCATCTACGAAGATGTCTCCGTGCCCGAACCGCTGAAAGACGACGTGGCGCACAACGCCGCGATGATGGATGTCGCGGATCAGTTCGAAGTCCCCACCCACGAGGACAAAGATCAGCCCAGCCCCGAAGAAGTCGCGGAAAACAAAAAGAAGTGGGGCCTAAGCTAGACTAGCCTGCGTCGCAGCGGGTCGAACGGCGTACTTGCTCAACCGATTCTCGGTCCGCATGCACTTCGTCGAAACCTGTACGAACCGCGAGCTCGGTCGAGCTTGGAGGTTCGCTGGGAGGGAGCATCGAGGCGCGCACGGCGGGACCGAGGAGTCGTTCGATCTGCGCGTAGTCGATGTGCTGTCGGACGAGATCGGCGCATCGTTGGTGCGCCGCTTCGAGTTCGGCGCCGAATGCGCGCGCGGCATGGAACGCAGCATCTGCGGCGTATGCGCGAATGCCATAGTAGCGGTCGCTCGCCTCTGAGTCGCATGCAAAGGCGGCCGACGCCACGGACATTGCCGCCTCGAACTTCAACTCGTCGGTTCGAGCCAGTTCCCGAGCGAGGTTCGAAACGGTAAACGCTGACGCCCAGCAATCCGCGGACGGTGTTTCACCGCGGGTCCAGCCTACCGCGCGGGCAATCGCTCGGGCGGTTAGTTCGTGGCCAGGGAGCGAACGACGGTGAGCGATCTCCGCGCACGAGCAGGCTGCGGCGACAACCAGCGACCGGGTCACGCCGACGCGCGTCGCGAGCTGCAAGATCCAATCGCCCCGAGTGCAGTGCTCGTACGCGTCGCGCAGCCTTGGCTGAGCGAGGGCCCAGGACGTAAAATCCGGGTCGAGCTCGAGGTGCTCCAAGGTAGTCCGTGCACCCACCGCTTAGTTCTTTTCCGCTTTACGCATCGCCCACCGAGTCATCGTAGCTTACGCAATCCTCATGCCGAAAAATCGGACATAGAAAAGCGAGAGATTCGGTGGCTCAGGAAGCACACGCGGGGTCAGGCGACCCCGCGCGGAACTCCGCATTGAGGCTCAGCCCCCCCGGCCATCGGCTACGAACAGACGGTTGCCAGCCGCTGCAACGCTATCTCGAGCTTGGCCGGCGGGATCGATGTGAAGCAAAGGCGCACCCAGCGCGCATAGTCGCGGCCGCACGCTGCACCGGGCGTGAGCAATACGCCGGCTTCCACACATCGTTCAAGAAACGGAACGCACGAGTCTTCTGGCGACGAAAGCCAGGGTCCGGTATCGAAAAACAAAAACGTGCTCCCCTGAGCAGGAGGAACGCCCAACGCCTTGGCTGCGAGCTCACCCATGTGTCGATAAAGCCGTCGGGCTTCGCTCATCCATTCGTCGCCGTGCTGGAGCGCTTGCGCCCCCGCGAGCTGCATAGGACGAGACGCGCAGTAGTTTTGAAATGTCTGTACGCCTCGAATGGATCGCATGATCTCGGCGGGGCCGTGCACATAGCCGACGCGTGCGCCGGCGAGCCCGTAGCTCTTGGTCAGGGTGTGACATACGATGGCGCGGGGCAGGATACGCTCGTGGGTCCATGACGCGGCCGGTCGCTCGCTTCCGAACCAGATGTCCTCATAGGCCTCGTCGCAGATCACCCAAAGATCATGACGGTCGGCCACGCGGCCCATCGCATCGATGACTTCTTGAGACAGAATGCGTCCGGTGGGGTTGTGGGGTGTGTTGATGTAGAGCGCCGCGGTCCGGTCGGTGACCGCGCGTTCGAGCGCCTGTTCGAAATCGAAGCTGGGGTCCGAAAGCCTGTCGAAAAACGGAATCTCCACTGGAATGGCGCCGCGCGAGGCAACCACGCCGCGAATGAGCGGCCAATACGGTGACGGGAGCAGCATCTCGTCTCCCGGTTCGAGAATGGTTTGCGCCACCACGCTCAAGCCGGACGTACCACCTGCGACGATCTGAAACTGTTCCGGCGCAAGGTCGATTCCGTTGCAGTGCCGAACTCGGTCTCGGACGATGCGCAGTAGTTCGGGCTCGCCAATCGGTGGGCTGTATCGATGAAGCCCGGCGTGCTCAGCGGCGCGTTGCGCTTCGGCGCGCGCTTCCGGAATGGGGTCGCGAAACGTATCGCCAACGTGCAGTGGGAACACAGGCTTTCCGAGGGATTGGGCCTTGCGCGCGAGCTCGCTAAACACCCGGTTGGAAAGGCCCGTTGCGGAGCCGGCAGAATCGGGAAATCTAGGCATGTTGGTTCCTGGGAGTCGTTGAGGTTCGAAGGATGTCTGTCTAGAGCCAACGCCAATAGGCGATAAAGACCGTCGTGCACCCGATGATGACTTGGAGCGGAAGCCCGAGCCGAAGAAAGTCCGACGAGCGATATCCGCCCGGCCCGAGCACCATCAAATTCGTTTGGTAGCCAATCGGCGTACTGAACGCGGTCGACGCAGCAATCATGACCACGTAGCTCAACGGTACAAGTTCGATGGACTCGACCTGCGCCGCGGATGCTGCGATGGGGAACATCAACGCGGCTGCCGCGGTGGTGCTGACGATGCCTGCCAGCAAAGCGGTGCTCGCGTAGATTGCTCCTAAGACGCCAATTGGACCAAACGCACGCGCGGCTGTGACCACCGCTTCACCGATGCGCGTCGCCGCTCCGCTCTGGTCGAGCGCCAGTCCAAAGCCGAGCGCGCTCCCCACCGCCAGCAGTACCCGAACTTCCAACGCACGACGCGCCTGTGCTCCGTTGAGGCATCGCGTAATCAACATCGCTCCCGCGCCTACCAGCGACGCCGTGGCCAGCGGCATCAAGCCAAGTACGTTTACCACCACCACGATAACGAGAATGGCGCTCGCCAGCGCGGCCTTGTCGTGACGCGGAGGCTGGCTGTCCTCGACTTCGCTGACGAGGGCGAAGCTCGTGTCTCGCCGGTGGCTGCGCGCCCAGGTGGGATGGCTTTCTAGGAGCAGCACGTCGCCTGCTTCGAGGGTGATATCGCCGACCTTGTTGGGGATGCGCATCCCCTGCCGATGTACGGCAATAATGGCCGCGTTGTAGCGGGTTCGAAACTTCGTTTGTCGTACCGATTTTCCTGCGAGCGGCGACTGCGCGGACACCACCGCCTCCACCCATCGACGATCTTTGCGTCCAACCAGTTTGTCCACTTGGTCGGTGTCCGGAAGCAGCCCCATCTTGCGGAGATCGACCACGGAGTCGACGATGCCGGTAAAGCGCAGCCGGTCGCCTGAGCGAATCTTCGTGCTGGGCGGCACCGCCGGAAGCACATCGCCGTTTCGCTCGATTTGGTAGAGATAGAGATTGTCGAGCGAACGCAGACCTGCGTCTTCAATGGTTTGTCCGATGACCGGAGAAGTCTTTTCGACCCGCATGGCCACGGTGTACTCTCGCGACTCGCCGAACATTTGCGAGGTGCCTTTTCTGTCTTTCAGCAGCCATCGAGACGTCACGGTGACGTAGATCGTGCCCAGCAGGAGGGCTGGCAGTCCGAGCCAGGCGATGTCGAACATCGCAAACTGCACATCAGGCTCGCGGGCGCTCGCCATGCCCGCCACCACCAGATTGGTGCTGGTTCCGATCAGTGTACACGTGCCTCCCAGTATCGCCGCATAGCTCAGCGGCATGAGCAGCATCGACACGCTCTGCTGACTGCGTCGCGCCCAGTCCGTGACCAGTGGCACGAACATGGCGACCACCGGCGTATTGTTCATGAACGCCGACAGCGCGCCCACCGGATACATCAAACGCAACTGCGCGCGGGCGAGTGTTCGCGGTCGTCCCAGTACGCGTCGGGCAACGAAATCCAGCCCCCCCGTTTCGCGGATTCCCCCCGCTACGACGAACAGCGCGCCGATGGTGACGACCGCCGGGCTCGAAAATCCGATGAACGCTTCTCCGGGCGTCACAACGCCGCTGACGAGCAGCGCGGTCAGTCCGCCGATGAGAATCAGGTCGGGACCCGCCACGTTCAGCCCCATCAAAACCACCATGGTCACCGCGACGCCCGCGGTAACCCATGCGTCAAACGACATCTGCAGGCTGTTGAGCATGTGGAACGCCACCCTAGCTCCCGCGCGCGCGTGGGTCATCCGGACTACGATTTCTTTCAGACCGTGGTGCCCGGGATGAAGAAAATTGCCAACTGTCGAGGAGACCTGCGCGCCATTGTGTGGCATGGTGAACGAGCCTCATGCGATCATTCATCTGGGTTTGGGGAGCACTCAGCGGGGCAGCGGTAGCGGGCTGCAGCTTGGTCGTCGATACCGATACCGCAGCTCTCGGAGACGGCCGCGAACCGGCCCCTGAGCCAGGGGGTTCGAACGGCGGTTCTGACGCGGGATCGTGTCCCTCGGAGTCCTGCTCGGATGGCTTTTCGCCTTCCAACGTTGGCGCCGATTTTTGGGACGAAGACGCGCCCGACGTGACCTTGGATAGCGGCGCCACCATCGTAGTGAACACCACCGCGTGCAATCCGAACTCGGTCGCGGGGATCACCGTTCAGCTGCAGGACGGCCTTGACGCATGCGTCGTTCAAATCGGCAATCTAACTGTGGGACCGAACACCACGCTGCGGGGGGAAGGGTCACGACCGTTGATTTTGATGGTGACGGGTCGCGCGGACATCGTCGGTGCGATCGACGTCTCAGCGGTTGACGCGATACCGGGACCAGGTGGGTTTCGAGGCGGCAATCGCTCCGGGCCCGCGGGAAGCGGACCCGGTTTCGGCGGGGCAGGTTTTCGCTCGACCAACCGGCGCGGAGGTGGGGGCGGAGGCGGACATTGCGGCGACGGTGGTGGTTCCGCGGAAGGCGATTCGAGTGACAACACGGGACGAGGAGGTCGCTCCGTGCCAGAGGGTTTCGAACTGATCCCATTGCTCGGCGGGAGTGGTGGCGGTCAAGGGGCGCGGTCGTCGGCTCGCGGCGAATCGAGCTTGGGCGGCGGCGGCGGCGGCGCGCTGCAGATCAGCGCACAGCAGGAAATCGTGCTGCGAGGACGGATCCTCGCTGGCGGCGGCGGCGGTCAGGGTGGCGCGACCGTCTCCTTGGGCACTGGCGGTGGCGGTGGCGGCAGCGGCGGTTCGGTGTTGCTCGAGGCGCCGGAAGTACGCATCGTAGCGGAAGCCACGATCAACGCAGCCGGTGGCGGCGGCGGTTCGGGCGCGGCATCGTTTGTGCCTGGACTGGCCGGTCAGAACGGATTTGAGGCTACCGAGCGCGCGGTGGGCGGCGAATCATCGGGCTTCGGAAGCGCGCCCGGCGGTTTTGGGGGCGGCGGTGAATCTCTGGCCGGGGAATCGACGGGCCGCCAGGGAGAAGGCGACGCGGCCGTCAACGGTGGCGGAGGTGGGGGCGGCGCGGGTTGTGTTTTGGTGCGCACCGAAGCGGGGCAACTCGCCGGAAACGGACGGTTTTCACCATCGGTCGCACCAGGGCTTCGGGCGCTCACGTTGCGCTCCGAATAGGCCGAAGGCTATATTGCGATGGCGGGTGCTGTATCCCGATGTGCGGCGTTTTCTGTCGATGATCTTTTCGGATCGAAACAGCTCGGCGAAGCTGGTTTTTTGCGTTGTGTTCACCGCGCTGGTGGTCTCCTGCTCTTCACCACCTCCCGAGGCATCTGAAAACGAAGAAGCCGCGCCTCAGCCGGCGTGTGAAACCAATAGCGATTGCGAGCCGGCCTTCTTCTGTGAAACCGAGACCGCTACGTGTCTCTCCAGTGTGCTTGAGCGATGTGAATATCGACCGCTCACCGATGGCTTTGTGATCGAAGAGGAGTGGTCCTGGAGCGGCGACGCAGATGTACTGCCTGAACACGACCAGATCATGATGGCCCCCGCCGTCGCAAACCTTACCGACGACAACGGTGACGGATCGATCGATGAAAACGACGTTCCGGACATTGTATTTCAGACATTCGCAGGCGGTTTGTACGTTACCGATGGGGTCTTGCGCGCCGTGTCGGGGGACGGCGGAACGCGTCTTTGGCCCACTTCTGACCCTGGCTACCGTGCGAAACCAGGTTTTCACATCGCCATCGGCGATCTTGTGAACGACTCGCCAGGTCCAGAAATCGTGACCTGTGAGGTCTGGACCGACTCAAACGACGAGCCACAAGAAACGATGATGGTGGTCCGCGCGAACGGAACCGTGCTGTCCCGGTTTCGAGAAGGAGAGAATCGAATCCCCTGCGTTGGCTTTCCTGCGATTGGCGACATGAACGGTGATGGCGTGCCAGAGTTCGCGACGGGTCCCTATATTGCCCACGCGGACGGCACCTTGCTGCAGTTTTTTGAGGGAGGAGATCGGAACTCCATTCTGGTGGACATCGACGATGACGATGATTTGGAGTTGGTGCTCGACATTGGGGCGTACAACTATGATGGAACGCCGGTTTGGGAGCGCGCATCAATCGGAGAGGGTCCGGAGTTGGTGCGAGACTTCGCGGTGGCCGATCTGGATGGCGCGGGCGATTCCGATCCGGAAATCATCGTCATCGACAGTACGCATTTTCTTTGGGCGCTCGAATCGAGAACGGGGGAAGTTCGATGGGGCCCGGTCGATATCAACGTGCCGGAGCATGTTCCCGATTCGGTCGTAAACCACATGGACCCGATGCGGCGCGAACAGTTGTTGGCCGGTGGAGGGCCCCCGGCCATCGCGAACTACGACGACGACCCGCAACTCGAAATCAGCATTGCAGGCGGATACTCGTTCAACGTATACGACCATGACGGGACGCTTCAGTGGGCACAACCCACTCGCGACCGTTCGTCACGGGCAACGGGATCGAGCATGTTCGATTTCGAAGGCGACGGAGTTTCGGAGCTGCTCTACAACGACGAGCGAACGTTTCATGTATACCGCGGTACGGATGGGGAGAAGCTCTACACCCAGTGCAATACCAGCGGAACGCTACTCGAGTTTCCCGTGGTCGCGGATGTAGACAACGACGGTCGTGCGGAGATCGTCTTGATCGAAAACAACTACTCGGTTCGTTGCCTCGACGACACGATGTCGTCGACGGGCTTCCATGTGTACGGACATCCCAGTGGCGAATGGGTCGGCAGCCGGCCCATCTTCAACCAGCACTCGTACCACGTGACCAACATCAACGATGACGGAACGGTGCCCGAGCGTGAGCCAAAGCATTGGGAAACACCCGTGCTCAACGCCTTTCGACAAAACCTCGCAATCTTCGACGTTCCTGATCTGATTGTGGAGGATATGGAAGTAACGCAAGAGTTTTGTCCAGAGAAACTCAAAGTACAGGTTCGGGTCATCAATCGCGGCGCCTCGGTCGCGCCTCCGGGTATTCCTGTGAGCTTCTTTTCGGTTCGAGATCAGGAGCGGACGTTTGTTGGCCGTGGTGTGACGTCTAAACGTCTCAATCCTGGCGATGACCAAATCGTGGCCCTTGACCCAGCGTTCGAAATCACTCAGACGGGCGGGCAGCCTTTCCAGTTCATGGCGAGCATCAATCATCCAGACCACGAACCGCGAGCGGAGTTTCGCGAGTGTCACACCGACAACAACGATTCCGACGTGGCCGAAGGGAGCTGCGAAAACCCCGCCTCAATGTAATTTGAGGGTCTGGGCTGTGTTTTCTGAGGGTTTGGCACCCAAACCCTCTCGCCCGGGATACGATCCCGGTCGATTCACCCAAGCTCCCCCGCCAGGACCCACGTGACTTGGTGACGTGAGTGGTGAACTGCCGGGGCCCCGCCGCGAAGCGGTGGGGCGGACGCGAAGCGGCCGGACTTCGGACGCAGTCACACCCTCTAGCGACATAGTTGGAGCAGTTCGCTGGACTACAGTGCACCGCAGAAACCGCGCGAAGAAAGCAGTTCACCCCGAACACTACACGAAGACGGCAAGGGGGCGTAGGGGCCCCCGCGCAGCGCGAAGCGGCGGCGGGTGGGGGGCCCCGCGGCTCTGTTGTTTTAGGGTCTGGTACCCAGACCCTCTCGTCGGGGTACGACCCCGCCGATTCACCCAAACTCCCCCGCCAGGAACCATGTGACCTGGTTACGTGGGGTCAAACTGCCGGGGCCCCGCCGCTTCGCGGTGGGGCGGCCGCAACGCGGCCGGCGTTGGGAGGGGGGCCCCGCGGAATCGTATTCCGCGGGGGGAGGGGCTGCGGCCAGCCCCTCCAGCGATTCAGTGAACGTATCCCAGGTTTCTAAGCTGCTGTCTGGTTACTGAGTCGATGTTTGTCTTCTGGCGACGGTGTTTTGGAGCGGATGTTCGTTTGCGTGTGTCGTGTAGAACGATCCCCAGGGTTTCCCGCATCACTTGGGAGATTTGCGGCATGTGTTCGGTTCGATCGTTTTGTTCCCTTGGATCTTCTTTAAGGTCAAAAAGCATAGAGGAACGAAGTCTGCGCTGGATCAACTTATAACCATCAAGCACTATCGATCGCGTCGAATCCAAGAATCCGCTGACGATCGGTCGTGGTGCGTCGCCTGATTCACCCCGCATCAAAGGAAGCAGTGAGCGTCCTGAAAGCGATGCGAGCGAGCTCTTTCCTAGAGCATCGAGCACGGTTGGTGCGACATCGACGACACCAACGGGGGCGCTCACATGTGTAGCCCGGTTGTTCAATCGCGGTATGTGGATCGCCAGCGGGACGTGGAGCAACTCGTTCCAGAGGCTATGCCCATGGCCCACCGATCCATGGTCAAAGAATTCCTCCCCGTGGTCAGACGTGAATACCGTTGCCGTTGAATCGGCGAGCCCTCGCGCGGCTAGTCCTTCCAGAATCGCGGCAAAGTGGCCGTCATGGTACGTGATTTCGCCATCGTAGAGAGCCTCCAGGCGCACGCGATCGCGCGCGTTGATTTTAAGCCGACCGGATTTGATGTGCTCGAGCAATAAGCGATTTCGGCGAAAGTCGACTGGCCCTCGGTAGGGATCGGGATCGTAGCGTTCAATCTCATCAGGGGGAGGAATGTACGGCACATGCGGATCGATGGTGTGTACGTACAAGAAAAACGGTTGATCTTTGGGCCGCCGATCGAGCCATTCGAGCACGTCTTCGGCTACAAAGCGCGCCTGGGAGCGTCGGCCTTCGCGAATGTAGTTTCGATACGAAGACCAGCCTTGCCGAAAACCAAATTTGTTGGAGACGTAGCCGTTAGCAACGAACGCACCGGTGTGAAACCCTTCCTCGCGGAGTATTTCGGAGAGCAGATTCACCGTGCGCGGCAACACCGAGTCGCCGCCGGTTGCGGTGTGCTGCCAGGGGTACAGCCCGCTTAGGAGAGTCGCGACGCTGGGTTTTGTCCAGTTCTCTTGTGAGAACGCCGCGCCGAATAGGGTCGCTCGGTTGGCGTAGGCCTCGAAACCTGGCGCGTGCACGCGGCTTTTCTCGTTGAAGGGCTTGAGTTTGTCGGCGCGCAGCGTGTCGACCAGAAAAATCACCACGTTCTGGGCTAAGGGAGGTTTTTCAGAGTCCTGCGCGGAGATGTGGCTGGCATTTTGCTCGGTATCTTCGCGGACAGGTGCAACGACCGCCCGTGTGATCGCGGCTTTGTGAATTCGAATGGATCCCGAGCTTCGCAAACGAAGGCGCGTGAACTTCTCCGCGAATTTCTCAAGCGAGCAACCGAAGGAGCCACCAGAAGCAGCATCGACTTGCTTCAGCAGGGTCGCTTTCTTCGGCGAGGTTGTTGCGTTCCACGCTTCAAGTCGCAAGGTCCCGCGGCCGGTGACCTGGCCCCGAAAAAAAGAATGGGCCGGGACTCGCAACGAGTACACCAGAGACCAATCGTCCTGAAGATGAAGCGCACCTTTCTTGGTGTGAGGCGCGTTCGAACTTGGATCGGGTACGACGACAGACTCGTTTCCAGCGGTTACGGAGATCCAATCCACCGCGATACCCAGCCGGCGGTCTTGCCAGGAGCCTGCTCTTGGCACCCGTAGTTGCAGCACGTTCCAGTTGTCTGTTCGCAGACTATCGCGCATCGATACGTCGATAGTTTGGAACGCCTTTCCTTCGAGCGCGGGATGGGCCACGGCGGTGCCATTCATATAGACGGTGGCCTTGCCGGAACGAAACGACCTCATCCGCAGCTGCAAGCGCGCGTCGGGGTCGGCTGCGGGGGGAAGCAAGAGCTTCCCCGTCGCGCCCGGAATGGTCACCGCGGTCGTTTCTTCGATGTAAAGATCGTCGCCGGTTTGGGTAGCGAACCCTCCCAGCGAATACTTGGCTCCGCTTCGGGTTCCCAAGTCAGCAAACAGCGTATTTTTGTACCAGACCTCGGCACGATCGCGATGCTGGAGCAAATTGTAGTGAAGCTGTTCGCTTGGGGCTCGTCGCGGTTCCCGAGTTCTATCGGGGTCCAAAGTTACTTGGGAAGAATGCTGCCCTCGCGGCCGGTGGTCCGCCGATGATGAGCGCTGCGGCGCATCAGCGCGCCGGATGCCGCAGCCCACCGCAGCGGTGCACACCAACAGTAGCCAAAATCGAATAGCCGGTTCCATAAGCAGTTTTCCGCGCGAAACGTATCACGTACACGGTTTGTCGGTATCTCTGCAATTTCATGCATCAGTATGTTCGAGACAATCTAATGAAGAAGACGTCTGAACATGTAACCGACTGCGTTCGAGGGAAATAAAACAAGATCACCACTGCGGAGGTCTCCGCAGGCGTCATGGCGTCAGAACCCCCTTGGTGGGCTATCGACCTGGATCGGCTGTCGACGTTTTCGGTGACAGGAGAAGAAGGAATGAATATGAAACGCTTACTCTCGCTGGCGATTGTGGGAATCGCCGCTTACGGATGTGGAGACGATGATTCAACCGCGCCAACTGGCGACGCCAGCACGGGCGGCGACGCTGCGGCCGACGGAAGCGTCACGGGCCCCGCGAACTTCACGCTGAGAATCGAAAACACCGGGACCGCGTTCGCGCACGCGCAGTCGGGCGTATTTGACACCCCGATGGGTGGAACCGACCCCGGCCCGTTGACGCCAGGCGCAGCCTACCAGTTCGAGTTCATGGCGGGACCCGGCATGAAGTTGCACATCGCAACGATGCTCATTCCCTCGAATGACTTTTTCTACGCACCTGACGGCATGGGCATCGACCTCTTCGACGAAAACGGCGCGCCCATTACCGGGGACGTAACCGCCGACCTCGATCTATGGGACGCGGGAACCGAAGCGGACCAGCCGCTGGGCACCGGCGATGAACAGCCTCAGCGAAACGCCGGCAATGCCGACGACACACCCGACGCGAACACCATGGTCCGCACCGCAACGGCCGACGCCCTTTCGGTCGACGACGTCATCACCCTGAGTCTCGCCGCGACCGAAATGGATGGTGCCTACAAGTTCACCGCTACGCTTACCAATGCGTCTACTGGCAGTATGCTGGGCGGCGGAGCAATCCCGCTGTCACCAGGCGTCTACGTGGTGACCACCACGGAAAACCCGCTTTTCACCGAAGGCGAAGCGGATCGCGGCGAAGGGCTCGAAGCCATCGCGGAAATTGGCACGGCTGGCGAGCTCGGAACCTCGCTTGAAGAAGAAACGGGTCTTACCGTACTTGGGTCTCCTGGGGCTTGGGCCGTCACGTCGAACGACGTGAACCTGTTTATGGCGGGCAGCCCCGACCCAGGGCTTGGCCTTGAAGCGATCGCGGAAGACGGAATGCCCGGCGCTCTGGCCTCGTCGCTCGAGTCGCTGGCCATGGCATCGGGCCTCTTCAACACGCCTGAGGGCGCGTCGATGCCGGGGCCGATTCCTCCGGGAATGGCTTACGAGGTGACCTTCTCCGCAGAGCCCGGCGCGTACCTGCACGTCGCCACCATGTTCGTTCCCTCGAATGACCTGTTCTTCGCGTTCGATGGCTCGGGCATTCCGCTCTTCAACGGCGACGCTGCCGTTTCCGGAGACGTGTCGAGCCAGTTGAAACTCTGGGATTTGGGGACCGAGGTCGACCAGCCGCTAGGATTCGGTGTTGATCAGGTGCAAAACCAAGGCGGCGAATCGGATATTGGCGACGACGACCCCGACACCAACGTTCGCGAAGTCACCGACGCACCAGGGGTCGACGCGATCACGCTGACGCTCACGGCTACGCCAGCATCCTAATCAGCCGGCATCCTAGTCAGGAGTCCGCATGAAGGCAGGTTCCTCCCTTTACCTGCCTTCGTAGGCTCTTGAAAAGCCCTCACGAAACCAGTCGTGAGGGCTTTTCTTTTATCTGCAACACTAGTGTCGATTGGAGTTCGAAGGTTCGTGCTCGAGTCGTGAAGCTTGCGCTTCGAGTGCACCTTGCGTTTCGAGTGCACCTTGCGTTTCGAGTATGCTCTGCGTTTCTAGAATACGCAGCGCAGTTCGGAGAATGTCGGTCTCGGTGGCGTTCGGATATCGGTCGCGCAGTCGGGCCATCCGCGCGAGATCTTCAGTGCGAAAACGGAAGCTCTTGAGTAGAGAAGGCACAGCTCTGCGTCGTCCGATGGAGCGGACCCACGGCGCGTACTTCTTGAATGGAATGCCGCGAAATTCTGGGCCCGGTCGACCTCTTCGTAGCGCGTCCACCACGGCGAAGAGATCATCAGGAAGAGTGTCCCGGCGAAGCAGTCGCGGCTTTTTGAGCAGCACCGCCGGAAGCAACTCCAAGAAACGAGGTTCCACCGCCCCAGCAAAGAGCACATCGGCGACGCTGGCTTTCGCGAAGGTTCCGTCATCGTGGTTGAGTTCGTGCATATTCGTGTCCATCAACTTTGCGCGCACAAAGGTTTCAAGCGCTCGTTGAAAGCGAGGATCGGAACGCGCGCGCTCAATCGCGCGAAGCTTTCTTTTCGCTTTTCGTGTCAGTTCGTTTCGGTTCATAGAAACAAATCGCGATTCTACGCAGGTCTTCGGTCGGTGATTTAGGCTGACTTCGGGTCCTGGTTCGGCAACGGCCCCGGATTCGGCATCCGCGTCGGCATCGGTTTCAGCGTCGGCATCCGGTTCGGTTTCGGCGTCAGCGTCTGATTCAGTTTTCGCGTCCCTCGCACTCCTTCGGCGAGCGTCCGTCGACCCGAGTGCGTACTTCACCGAACACGACGTTGAGAATTCGTTCGTTGGTGAGGAACGAGTTTGGAAACCCGGGGTCGATCTTGCTGACCTCGCCAAGGCGCCCGAGCTGCTCTTCGCTCAGTTTGACTTCGACGCTCTTGATGGTGTCGACGATTTGTTCGACCTTGCGCGCGCCCACAATGGGAATCAGGCGGTAGCCTTGGGCGCTGACCCAAGCGGTGGCTACCTGGGCCGACGTTACGCCGAGTTCGTCTGCTATCGCGTCGACCGTCTTGGCGATTTCGATCGCCTTGCCCGAGGTTCGACCGCGCTCTTCGTTGCCCGTTCGGCGAAGCGACTCGTGGTCGCCGGGGCGCGTATATTTCCCGGTCAGCACCCCCGCGCCGAGTGGTGCCCAGGCGAGCACCGACAGTTCGAACTGCTCGGCCATGGGCAGCAGTTCGCGTTCGACGGTGCGCTCGATCAAGCTGTACTCGATTTGCAGCCCCACAAACGACGACCAGCCGCGAAGCTCGGCGAGCACGTTCGATGCCGAAACGACCCACGCGGGCGTATCGCTGACCCCGACGTAGAGCGCCTTGCCGGATCGCACGATGTCATCGAGCGCCCGCATCGTTTCTTCGAACGGAGTGTGCTGGTCCCAAGCGTGCACCCAAAGCAGATCGATGTAGTCCGTGTTCAAACGCTTGAGGCTCGCCTCGACCGCGAGCTGCAAGTTTTTGCGATGGTTGCCCGACGCGTTTGGATCGTTGTGATCCATGGAGATGGTGTACTTGGTCGCGAGCACCGTTTGATCGCGCCGACCCTGAAGCCACGCCCCCACGATCTCTTCGGTCTCGCCGCCGTGATACACATTCGCGGTGTCGAGAAAATTGCCGCCGTGTTCCGCGTAGGCATCGAGCACCTTGAGGCTGGTTTCCTTGTCGGCGCCAAACCCCCACTGCTGCCCGAAGCTCATCGTCCCCAAGCAGATTTCCGATACCCGCAAACCCGAACGACCCAGCAATCGATAACGCAGCATGCGCGCCCCCTTTTCGTTGAACCTCCGGTGTGTGTCGTTCGGCTCCCCTCGGCAAGCCTTCTCGTGCGAAAAGTCGTTCGTTTCGCGGCTGTGGACCATCGGCGCCACGGGGACTGTCGTCCTCAGGCCAGCGCACCCGAAAAAAAGTGACAATCGAGAAATAGTTCGACAAGTTCTGGGAAAATTTGTCTAAATGCGACGTGGCACGATTCCTGCTCTTCTGTCCTCAGATGCGTACATTGATGTTCATTTGCGTATTCGGTGGGGCCTTGGGCTGCACCGCGGCGAGCGAAGTTGACGCAGAGAGTGCGAAAGCACGCGTCGATTGCGAAGAAAAGAGTGGTGAACTCGTCGGCGATTCGGCCGACGTCGTCCAAAAGTTTTTCATTGATTTGATGGGCGCCGATCTCGCGTCCCGCATTGCCGCGGCGAAAGCTACCCCTCGTCCTTCGACCATCACCGATGAGCAGTTCTCGAGCTCCGCGTTTCTTTCCGGAAGCGAGATTGGCGACGTGTTCTTGGCGGCTTCGGATGCCTTTTGCTCTGTCGTTCAGGGGCAATGCGTGCGCACGGGATTTACCCAAGGAAGTGGGAGCAACACTCATTCATACGATGAGCTTGGACGATGGAAAGAAACGAGCACCACCGCCCGATTTGAGGGCGCCTCTGTTCAAGACGCCTTGGAGTTCTCGCGCACGTACCTTGAAGTCCGAGCGAACAGCTCGGCTACGTACATGCCCAAGACATTCTCGATTAGCTCGACAACCACAAGTGCCGAGTTCTCGCTTACGACACGTTATTATCCTGATGCAAAGTCAGTCGACGCGATCCGTAGCGAAACGAGCGTGTTCCGTGGTTCCACAAGCAGAATCTGCCAATGGAACAACGATGCAAGGAAGTTGGCGGGTTGCGAAGACGTCACCACGATCGAAGAAGACGGGAAAAAAGTCGCGAGCTGGGAACAGAACGGTTCGTTCCGCTGGACCGACGACGGGCGCATCGCCTTCTCCGAACTCTCCTCCACCGGACGAAGCTGGGACGGGAGTTTAGTCACCACCGATCTTCAAATGACCGCGCAACCGAATCGTGCGGCCACGCAACCGGACCGTGAGCGCTGGAGCGTCCAGAGCAAATATTGTGGCGGTCAGCACATTGCGTTCACGACCACGGTGCCACCCGAGGTGCTCGGGGCTCGTTGATCGCGCTCTTGTCCTGGTCGCGCTCTACCGTGCCGTTCGCCACGGGGACAGCTTGCTCGTTGGTTCGGCATGTGTTGATGATGCATTCGTTGATTGACTGATGTCTTCGCGCGCGCAGGCGACCGCCGCGGCGATGGCTAGCGCGCGCTGCATCTCGTCGCTGACTGCTTCGCCCGTGAGGCTCTTCTTGTGCTCCTCGATAAACCCCGTGGTGTAGTCGCCTGAGCGAAACGCTGGGTTATCCATCACGCGAATGAGAAACGCGATGTTCGTTTCGATGCCTCCTGCGACATATTCCGTGAGCGCGCGTCGCATCCGGGCCACCGCGAGCTCGCGCGTTTCTGCCCAGACGCAGAGCTTCGAGATCAAGGGGTCATAGAACGGCGAGATCTCAGACCCAGCGTACGCCCCCGAGTCGTCGCGCACGCCCGGTCCGCCCGGGCTTTTCAGCGTGATCAGTGGGCCCGGGCTGGGCAAGAATCCCGTGCTCGGGTCTTCCGCGTAGATGCGGCATTCGATGGCGTGGCCGCGCCGTTCGATGTCCGGCTGCGCGAATCCGAGCGGCTCGCCGGCCGCGACACGGACTTGCTCCCGCACCAGATCGAGCCCCGTTGTCAGTTCGGTGACCGGGTGTTCGACTTGCAGGCGCGTGTTCATTTCCAGAAAATAAAACTCGCCGCTGGGGCTCAGCAGAAATTCCACCGTGCCTGCGGATCGGTAGTTCACCGCGCGCGCTGCGTTCACGGCGACTTCGCCCATGCGAGCGATGATGTCAGGCTTGTCTTGGAGCGCTGGCGAAGGGGTTTCTTCGATGACTTTTTGGTGCCGACGCTGCACCGAGCAGTCGCGCTCAAAGAGGTGCACGACTTCTCCTTGGTGGTCGGCGAGCACCTGAATTTCCACATGCCGCGGTTGGAGGATGGCTTTTTCGACGTATACCGTGGCGTCACCGAAGGCGTTTTGCGCTTCGCTTTGTGCGCGCTGATACGCTTCGTCGAGCTCGCTCGGGCTGTGCACGAGCCGCATGCCTTTGCCTCCGCCGCCTGCCGCAGCCTTGAGCATCACCGGGTAGCCAAGCGAAACCGCTGCGTCACGGAGTTCTTGGGCGCTGCTGCCGTGTGCGCCTGGGACTACTGGGACGTTGGCGGCGATCATGCGTTCTCGCGCCGCGGTCTTGTGCCCCATCGCTTCCATGGTTTCGGGCAGCGGGCCGATGAACACCACTCCCGCTTCTGCGCACGCGCGCGCGAAGGCTGGGTTCTCGCTCAAAAAGCCATACCCGGGGTGCACCGCCTGGGCTCTGGTTTGGACGCATGCTTCGATCACTCGATCGATGCGCAGATAGCTCTCCGCGCTTGGCGCGGGGCCGATCGCCACCGCTTCGTCGGCCATGCGCACATGCAAGGCATGTCGGTCAGCTTCGCTGTACACCGCAACGGTTCGAATTCCCATTTCGCGCAGCGTGCGCATCACACGCACTGCGATTTCGCCGCGATTCGCCACCAACACTTTGGAAAAGCAGGGCTTGCTCATGGATGCGGAGCGTCGGCCATTGCGCTGCTGTCGTCAAGCAGGCGTCAAGCAGGCGCTAGGCAGGCGAGCGTCAAGCAAGCGGACGTCAGGCAAGCCACGGTTCGGCGCTCGCGATGCGCCCTGCGAGCGCGCTGGCGGCGACGGTGTAAGGGCTCGCTAAGTACACCTGCCCCGGTCCGCTTCGACCAGGAAAGTTTCGATTCTGCGCGCTCACCGTGACATGGTCAGGCGATTTCGAAGCGCCCGGGCCCGCTGCGATGCACGCGCCGCAGCTCGGGTTCAGTACGCGGGCGCCGACGTCTTCGAATATGCGGATGTACCCGCGCGACTCGGCGTATCGCCGGATCGATTGCGAACCAAACTGAATCCAGCATTCGACCCCTTTGGCGACTCGCTGACCCCGAGCCAGCCCCGCTTCGAACACCGCCGCGTACATGTCCATATCGGCTTTTTTTCCGCCCGTGCACGACCCGCCGTAGGCGATATCGATCGCCACTCCGGTTGGCTTTTCCTGAACGAACTGCTCGAGCTCCATTCCGTTTCGGGGGTCGCCGGGGGTCGCCACCATCGGCCGGAGCGTCGACAGATCGATGTCGAAGCGAAATCCATACGCGGCTCCGGCATCGCTCTTCAGGCACCGCGCGCGGAGATCATCCTTGTCGAGGTCTCGCTGCTTGGCGAGATAGTCCACGATCGCTTCGTCCGCCTCGATGATGCCTGTCGTGCCGCCGGCTTCGACGCTCATGTTCGTGAGCGTGGCGCGTTCATCGATCGAGAAACTGAGCGTGCCGGGCCCGCCGAACTCCAAGACCTTGCCGATGCCTTTTCCTTCTCGAAAATAATCTTGGCTGAGGAGATGCAGCATCACGTCTTTCGCCGTCACGCCAGGCGCAGGTGCTCCGCGGAGCTCGACGCGCACCGATTCAGGCACCTTGACGCGTACGTCCTCGGTAAACCAAGCGTTGGCCATATCGGTGCTGCCGACTCCGAACGCAAAGCAGCCGAGCACCCCCGCCATGCAAGTATGGCTATCGGTGCCGACCACGACTTCGCCGGGCAAAGCTAGGTCTTCCACGACCGCGTTGTGGCAAATTGCTTCGGAGCCGCCTTCGGGGGCTTCGCCGTAGAGCTTCAGATGATGCCGCGCTGCGAAATCCGATTGCGTAGCCGCCAACCCGTTCGCTTTTTCGAGCAAGCCCATCTTGCGCTTTTCCTCGGGCATGACTTCGCCGATAAACGTGAGATGGTCGCGAAACAGCACCAGGCGCTCGGGATGGCGAATCTTCGCGTCCGGGCCGACCCCTTCGCGCAACAGCGACTCCGCCATCGGCGTGACGTATTCGTGGCTGAAGCGTAGGTCGGTGCGAACAAAGAGCGCGTCGCCAGGTTTGACTGCGACTGCGCCCAAGGTCCCGCTTGCCGCATCGGTTACGGCATGGCGCGCGATGATCTTTTCCGCCAGGGTCATCGCGCGGGCCGGGGTATCGAGCGGGGGAGGAGTCAGCGCTCCCGACAATCGCTTGCGGTTGTAGGCAAAGAGACCTCCTGCGCGGACGATCTCTGCGCTGATCGGATCGAGCCCCGACGTAAACTCCGCGGCAGGAATCTCTTCGCCGCGGAGCAGACGGGGAATTAAACCGAAATCGGTCGACGTCAGCAGCCCGATATTCTGGCAGTTTTGACCATAAATTTTTTCGATGCTCTTCGCGACGACGAGACGAATGCCCGCCGCTTTTTCGCTGTACGGCGCGGTCTCCCGAGATGAACCGCAGCCTTTGCTCAGGCCCGATACCACGACGTCGAAACCACCATCGCGAATCGAATCGCGCTCCACTACGCCGCCCTTGAGACCCACCAAGCAATACCGTCCTAGCGTTTCGTCGTAGTAGAAACACACCCACCCCGGCGTGATCTCATCGGTGCTGATGTTGTCGCGAAGCTTGGCTCCCGTGAGCTCATCGAGCTCGAGCGTTTCATCTAGGGAAGGGGCGAGCTGCTGGCGGAGGAGTTCGGGATCTTCGGTGAGATAAAGAATGCGTCCTCGCAGCCGAAATCCATTGTCCATCATGAATACCTAGCTTCGTTCAAGGTGGATGGTCAATACTCGCGGGTCAGCCTTGTTTCCCTTGGCTTCTGAGAGCTCGGAGGATTGCGCGCTCGCGGCTGGCGCGCAGTCGCGCCACCACGCCGCCGCGTCCGCCGCGGTCCAGCGGGTCGTCTCTGGGAGCTCGGCGATTTCCGAGCTGAGCGCAAGCGCGGTCTGCGGTCGCTGCTCGGGCTTTTTTGCCAGACATGCGAGCACCAAAGACTCCAGCTGCGCAGGGATGCCAGGGCAGTGCGTCGACAGAGGCTCAGGAGGTGTGTGCAGATGGTGGCTGCATACTTCGACCACGGTGTCCCCCGCGAATACGTGGCTGCCCGTGAGCAAATAGTACGCGACTGCGCCCAGCGCGTAGAGGTCGGTGCGTGCGTCGGCCTGTTCCGGATTCAGAATCGCTTCCGGCGCCATGTACTGAGGCGTTCCGCTGATCGTTGCCTGATTCGTGACGTCGATTCCGCCATCCTGTTTGAGCTCCTTGACCAAGCCGAAGTCGAGCACTTTGACAAAATCCGAAGTGCCGCCGAAGCGGTGCATCAGGAAGATCATAATGTTGGCGGGCTTGATGTCGCGATGAATCAAACCGATGCCGTGCGCTTCCACGAGGGCGCGGGTGACTTGCTGGAGAATGTGCACGACTCGGCCGCTCGGCAGAGGACCGGTTCGCTCGACGACTTCCTCAAGGGTGAGCCCC
Organism: Myxococcota bacterium; assembly: GCA_028284955.1. Classification (GTDB taxonomy): domain Bacteria; phylum Myxococcota_A; class Polyangia; order Polyangiales; family Houyiibacteriaceae; genus JANQQS01. The sequence continues at coordinate 28,629 of JANQQS010000152.1, forward strand.
TCGACGTACTCCATGGCGTAGTAGAAAATGCCTTCAGGCGTGTGCCCGTAGTCGAAAATTCGAATGGTATTCGGATGACGCAGTCGCGCCGTCATCTGAACCTCTTGTTCGAAGCGCCGCACTTTTTCGTGGCCTGCTTTTTCCGGCGGAAGCAGCTTCACCGCGGTGGGGCGCCGCAGCAGCGCGTGCTTGGCCCGAAACACCACGCCCATTCCTCCTTCGCCGAGCTTGCGCTCCAGACGGTATTGGCCGAGCTGTTTGATATCGCGCATTTCACGTCTCAGGCCGTAGAACACCCAAGACGTGTAGCTGGTAATGAACACCGTCATGGTCCACCACGCGGCGGTATTGAGCGCCAACTGGTCGGCAAAATCCTCGGCGCGCACGGTCTCCAGATCCGGTGCGACCAGCCGCCATAGGTCCATATCGATGCTTTGAAACGAATGGTGCACGCTCCAAACGAGCTCGGCTCCCACCAAGAGCGCGAGAAGCAAACTGCGGGTCGCAGAGGAAGGCACAAAAATCGCCCGCGCCATCACCACGAAGGTGAGCGAGAGCAACAAAATAAAATCCGGCCGCGCCGCGAGCGGAATATGCGCCGCCATCAAACCCGCCGCGATGACGCCGGAAAGCAGCGCCGCGGTTTCGGTCAGCTGGATCACGAGCGGGCTCCAGCGACCCCAGCGAAGAATCAACCACGGAGAAAGAAAACAGAGCGCGCTGACAACATGAAACTGATACGAGGGATGCCCATAGTCATCAGGAACGCGACCGATCACCGAGAGCGCGGTTCGATACACCAAGAAGAAGAGAAACGCGCCGCCGGCAATCGCGCCAAAGAGCGCAACCCGTCGCTGAAGAAATGCTCGGTCTTCTTCAGACCCTGATGCGCTTTGGCGACGAGTCCTCAGCATGGCGCATCCTACATTAATACACCGTATTTTTCGTCGGCCTGGGGCACGGGAACCAGCTCCGTTTCTCCGAGCCGCTGCCGGAGGTTGCCTTCGATGGTGAGGGAGAGCGCGTTCAGGGGCAGGCCATTCCAGAACATCGTGAACGGGTCTTCGAGCACGCGGCCCGCTTCGCTGATCAACGCGAATGCCAGGCAGACGAGCACGTTCATGGGAATGGTGGCCCAGCCTAGATGCTGCACGATCCCCATGGGAAACAGCATCGCGTAGGCAATGGTCAACCGCTGCGCGATAAACCCGTAGCCTCTTGGCATCGGAGTGTTTTTGATTCGCTCGCAGCCGCCCTGAATGTCGAGCAAATGAGCGATGCTTTGGTCGAAGTTCTGAAGGCGAAACTCGCCCACGCCTCCGGGGGCGTTCGCGCAGAGCGCGACCAGGTCGTCGGTATGTCGTTGCAGCAGCGCATGCGTAAGATTCGTCTGCCCGCGCAGCGACTCCACATCGTCAGGAATCGATCGAAGCACGTGCTCGTCCGTGAACGGATCTTGTCGGCGAAGCAGCGCGCGGAGGGTATGCACGTAGGCGATTTGCCGATGCACCAGTCGAGACCGCGCGGCGGGGTCGGCGTGCTGAAGGTACGAGGCGACCTGGGTCGAAAAGTGGCGCGAGGTGTTGACCAACCGCCCCCAAAGCTTTCGGCCTTCCCACCACCGGTCGTACGCCGAGTTGGTCCGAAAACTAACGAAGATGCCAAGCGCTGCGCCAATCACCACGAGCGGCAGGTTGGGAAGTACGAGCCACTGCTGGTCGAACACGAGTACCGCTACGCAGATCGTCAGCGCGAGCGTGGCGAACATCAGAGCGTATCTCCATTGCCAGCGCAGCAGCCCCCACACCGAGCCACGAGTGGTTACGAGCATAGGAGCCGGGTGTAGTACGCCGTCACGCGAGCGTCGAGCGCGGCTTCGGCGGGCTTCGACGCACATCCTCGGAATAGCCGGTCGAAACCCGGAAATTTAGGCCATGCGGACTGTTTTGGCGGGAGGCTCTGCGCTTGCCTGACCGCCGAACCACGCGCTATAGACGCGCGATTATGACGCGCGTGTACGTCACCGGAATCGGGGTCGTGAGCTCCATCGGGATGGGTCGCGATGCGTTTTGGTCCGCCTTGTGCGGCGGGTCGCAAGGGATTTCCGAGGTTGAACGCTTTGATACATCGCGCCTCGACCGTCACCGCGCGGGCGAGATCAAAAACTTTCATCCCCAAGATCACTTGACCGCCGCCGAGCAGCGCCACGTCGGCCGCTGTTCCGCATTTGCGCTCGCGGCAGCCCGGCAAGCTACGCAAGACGCGGGTCTCTCTGAAGATGCGCTCGCCGGTCCGCGCACCGCGGTCGTGATGGGCACGACCATGGGCGAAGCGAATCTTCTCGGCGAACTGCAACGACAATGGATTCACGAAGGCGAAGACGCGATCGACACAAAGCGCTTGCCCCACTACGGGACCACGCTCGTTGCGGTTCATGTGGCAAGAGCGTTTGGTACCCGCGGGGTTGTGCAGACGCTGCCCGCGGCCTGCGCGGCGGGCAACTATGCGATTGGATACGCGAGCGATTTGATCCGCAGCGGGCAAGCCGACGTGGCCATTACCGGCGCCAGCGAAGTGATCGAGAAACTTCAGTTCGAAGGGTTTGCGCGCCTCGGGGCGATGTCTCCCGACCGATGCCGTCCGTTTGATCTCGAGCGCCAAGGACTATTGCTCGGCGAGGGCGCGGGCATGCTCATTCTGGAGTCGGAGGAGCACCTGAGCGCCAGCCATCGTACGCCGCTCGCGGAGGTGGGCGGCTTTGGGCTTGCGTGCGACGCGCATCATATTACGAGGCCGCGCCCCGATGGTGAAGGAAGCGAGGTGGCGATGCGCGACGCGCTTGCATTGAGCGGCTCCGACCCCGCAGCGATCGGCCCCGCGGATGTCGACTTCGTGAACGCCCACGGCACGGGTACCGCGTCGAACGATCCCGTTGAAACGAGCGTGATCACCTCGATGTTTGGCGAACGAGCCGTACCCGTGAGCAGCATCAAGAGCATGCTGGGTCATTGCATGGGCGCGGCCAGCGCGATCGAAGCCGTTTCGTGCGTGCTTTCGATCGAAACAGGCATGCTGCCGCCGACGGTGAACTACGCGACGCCCGATCCTGAATGCAACGTAGACTTGGTCGCCAACCGTGCGCGCCAGGCTGAGGTGCAGATCGCCCTGAACAACTCGCTGGCGTTTGGTGGCTGCGATGCGGTGGTGTGTTTTGCTGCGCCGGGTCGCCTGTCGTGATGCTCAGAGATTAATGTTTCTAAGATGAACCGTACACTGGCGATTACAGGATGCGGCGTGGTGAGCGCCCTCGGTACCGGCTACGACGAGGTGTGCAGCATGCTTGGGCCCCGCGATCTCGATGACGAATTGCGATCGACGACGGATCCTGCCGCGCTTGAGATTCACGACTGGGATGCAAGCGCGTATTTAGGCAAGAAGGGCCACCGCAATCTCGATCGCTTGACCAAGTTCTTGATTGTCGCGGCGCGCTTGGCCTTGCGTCACGCCGGTCTCAAGTCGTCCGATGGAGAGTTTCTGCAGGTCGATCCAAAACGGGTGGGGCTGTGTAGTGCGACCGCGTATGGCTCGCTTGATTCGATCACCGAGCTCAATCGCGTCGCGGAGCTTGAAGACCCTCGCTACATTAACCCTGCGCGCTTTCCCAACACGGTCATCAATTCGGCGCCTGGATATGTGGGCATCTGGGAGGGTTTGCGCGGCCCCAACGCGACCTTGGTCGACGGAAACTGCGGAAGCCTCAATGGGTTTCAAGTGGGTGCGACGCACCTTGAGAACCAGCGCAGCGATGCATTTCTCATCGGCGGCGGGGAGATTATTTCTGAGCCGCTGTGCTTGGCGTTGAAGAAGCTTGGGGTCTTCTCAGCTACCGATGACAGCGAGTTAGACGAAACGCAGAATGGAGGAGTTCGCCTCGGGGAAGGCGCGTGTTTCGTTAGCGTGGAGCGGCCCGCCGAAGCGCGCGCTCGGGGAGCCACAATCTTGGGGACGGTGGTCGGCTATGGGGCAGCGTTCGATCCGCCTCCGGAAGACCGCTTGACCTATGCGTCGAGTCGCGCGGTAGAAGAATCGATCGCAGCTGCGCTTCAGGACGCAGGTATGGTTCCGAGCGACGTAGATGCGGTGTGTTCGTCGCTCGGCGGCTTGACGAAGTTCGATGACGCAGAGCGAACGGGCATTAAGGCAGCGCTCGGCCACGCGATGGACGGCCGCGACCTGTCTGTCGTCGAGCCTAAGAAAATCTTCGGAGAAACGCTGGGAGCAGCGGGCGCGTTTGGTGTGCTCGCGTCGCTGGCGTTGTTTTCAAACGCGGATTGTGCAGAGACACCCAACACCGTAGTCGTCACCACGCTCGGATACTACGGCAACGCGAGCGCGGTGGTTCTGCAACGCGGAGATGCGCCAACGGAGACACGAGAAGCATGAGCTGGATTCAAGACAAAGCAAAAGCCTCCCTTGAACGGGTGCGCACCGCGCAGAAGAACCAAGTCTATCCATATTTTCGTTCGTTCGACTCGGGTGGCCTGCACACCAGCATCGACGGAAAACCTATCGTCAACTTCAGCTCCAACGACTATCTCGGGCTAACGACTCACCCCAAGGTCAAGGAAGCCGCAGCAAAGGCGGTAGAGCGCTACTCGTGTGGTCTAAGCTCGTCGCGCGTGCAGGCCACGACCACGGCCCACATCGAACTCGAAGAACGTTTGGCGACGTGGTTCGGATACGAGCGCTGCTTGCTGTTTACGACGGGGTACCAAGCGATGGTGGGCACCATCATGAGCCTCGCCGATCGAGACACGACATTGATTCTCGACAACCTCAGCCACGCATGCATTCTGGACGGAACGTTCCTCGCGGCAGGCACGCCCAAAATGGCCCCCGAAGTGCGTTTCTTCAACCACAATAGCGCACGCTCACTCGAACGCGTGCTCCGCACCCGGGACCGCAAGCACGCCCTGGTGCTCATCGAAGGAATCTATTCGCTCGATGGGGACGAAGCGAACATCGCTCAGTTTGTCGAGGTATGCGCGCGTTACGAGCACTCCGTGATCGTATGCGACGACGCGCACGGAACGGGCACCCTCGGCAAAGGGGGACGCGGGATTCTCGAGAAATACGAGCTGAGGTCCAAAGTACCGGTGGTCATCAGCACGTTCAGCAAAACGTTCGGCGGCATTGGCGGCATTCTGCTCGGTGACGCTGACGTCGTGGATCACATCAAGCACAATGCGCGTTCATTCCTATTCAGCGCGAGCTTGCCTGTACCTTTGGTCGCTGCCGCGGGTGAAATCCTCACCATGCTCGAGCAGGATGGCGAAGCCATGGTGGCCGAGCTTCAGGAAAAAGCGAACTACATGCGGCAAGGCCTCAAGGAGATCGGCTTTGATCTCGGCGAGAGCAATACCCACATCATGCCCGTCATGTGCCGAGAAGAACGAAAAGCATTGTTCACTCACGTGGCGCTGCTCGAAAGCGGAGTATTGATGGTTCCCATCACCTACCCCGCGGTGAAAGAAGGCGAAGAGCGCCTGCGCCTCAACGTCACCCGAGGCCACACGAAAGAGGATATGGATAAAGCCCTCGAGCTCCTCGCGACCTATGGGAAAGCGTTTTTTGTCTTGAGCGGGGAACCACTCGAAACGCTAAGCTGATGGAGAGGTGTTAGCCACCCGCGCGAGTTGGACCAAGCCGCAGTCTTATGGAACCAAGGAAAATCCAATTCTGATGCCAAACTTGGTCGGAACGGATCGGCGGACTGCTTCTATCGCTCGGATTGTTTCAGAATTCGAGGAAGCGGCACGCTTTTGTGAGTCACTACCCCGCCCGTTCCTTTCCGTGTTCGGAGGAGTCCGTGTCACACCTGAATCATGGCACTGGCGCGTGACTCATGAGCTTTGCGCACAGCTCGGAAAGCGCGGCTGGAATACGGCGAGCGGTGGCGATTCGGGAGCCATGCGGGCAGCGCTCGACGGAGCGTTGGAGTCTGGCTCGGCCGCGATCGCGGTACGACTGAACGTCGACGACGAACCCCATTTATGCGAGTACCCGCACGATATCACGCTGGTGGAGCTCGGCCCGCGAAAATGGGCACTTGAGCAAGCCAACGCTTACTGTTTTGTGGGCGGCGGGCTCGGCACGCTGGACGAACTCACGCAGATTCTTGCGCAGCTCAAAACGGGAAAAACGACTCCGCGGCCGATGGTGTGTCTCGGTGGTGCGTTCTGGCGACCTTTCTTTTCCACTCTGCATAGACAATGCGTTCGCGAAAACAGCTATCTCGATGACAGCTTCTTGGCCGAACACGTAGTGGTTGTCGATTCTGCGGCTGAAGCTGCAGAAGTCATTGCCCAACGCTGATGATCACGTGCGTAATCATCTCGCTGGAACGACCCTTGGATGCTTCCGGAGCCAACCATGGCATCGTTTCGGGCGGGATTGCGCGGCTGGTCGAAAATGAACTCAAAGCGTTGGAGACCGCAGATGTGAAGTCCGCGGGCGTGCGCGTTGCGCTAGTCGCCCCGCTTGTTCGAGACGGTGTGCTTCTACGCAGCTCTTCGGAAACAAGCGCAAGAAGCGTGATGTCGTTTTGTACCGGCGTCTTGTACGAAGAAACTCATCGCGCGGAAGTGGTTCGAAACGTTCGTTACAGCCTCGATAGTCTCTTTGCTCGGTATGCATCTGAGCCCTTCGTGCTGTATTGTCACGGTTTCAAGACGCTCGACGTTGTGCATGCTGCTTTACGTGCCGCTCGTCTGTGTTCGAAGCCAACGCTCGTCGTGAGGCCGCATATCGTAGCGTTGGACGCGATAGAAGAAGAAAGTGACGATGCCGAAGCCAACTATCGCCGATTGCACTACCTTGAAGCCAAGCATATTCGTACGTCCCACGTGGTTACGAATACGTACGCCGAACGTCGACGGTATTTGAGCGCGTTTCCTGATCTTCTTTCCGATCAAGTCCATGTCATTTCTCCGGCCGTCGAGAACCCGCGGTCAACGGCGACAATTCTCGGACGCGAACAGCGGCGACGCGAGCGTAAGCATGTGGTGTTGGGCATGTTTGGAAGACTCCACGATTCGCAAAAACAGATCCATGTCGCTATCGAATCGTGGGCGCAGCTAAGACGGTGCGCACCCGAAATACGCTGGACATTTCTCGGTGCCGGCGGGGCGTTACGAGTTTCCGAGCAATCGATCGCAGTCGTCGAAACAAGGCTGACAGAGGGCAGAGAGTCTTCAACGCGGACGGGCCAACTGTCGTACATCAGGGGTGTGGCTCGTTCGCTAGTCGAGCGCTTTTCACCAGCGGAGCGTCGCGATTTTGTCTTGATGTCGCCGCAATCGGCGGATCATTTTTTTTCGTTGATTGATATACATGTGTGTGTCTCGTCCCACGAAACGTTTCACTACGCGACCGCGGAAGCGTTGGCGCGGGGCGTGCCCACCGTGTTGCCGCGAATTCCTGCCCTTGTTGAGTTGTACAAAGAGTTCGAGGATATGTCGTTGGTATCTTTTTTTCGTGAGAAAGCCGATTCTCTAGAAATCGCCGATTGCGTTCGACGGTTTCTAAAGCAGCTGGCTGCAGCGCGTTCTTGCGACACGCGATCGCGTTTAGAGAGTGCTTCGTTTTGGCAGGACCGCTCCCCGGCGTCTGTTGGAAAAAGTCTTCTGAACTGCATTGTGAGGGTCGCGCTCTGAGGGCTCGTCTATGAGTTTTTACCCTTTTTTCGATGGTTCGGGTTGGTCGGTGGAAGAGAAGACGGCGTACCCAGATCTCCTCGAGGTTCTGACTCGATCGAAACTCGAACGAATTCTGGATGTTGGTTGTGGAAACGGATTGTTTTCCCGCGCAATGGCTGCTCGTACGGGAGCAACGATCGTTGGAACCGATCGTTGCGCAGACGCTTTGGGCCAATGTTCGGCACATGCTACTGACGACGTTTCGTTCGTCGACCCTAGTGCAGTGGGATCACAGGAGCCCTTCGATGCTGCTGTGTTCTCGTATGTAGATTGCACCCAGCGGTCTGCTGAGGACCGAAGGTCGCTGCTGCGGTCCACGCTTTCATGTCTCCGTCCGGGGTCGATTGTTGCGATCTTGAACCCCAATTACCCAGACGTCATTGGAGTTGACTTCAAAAGTTTTTTGGCGCAGTGGGCGGAGCCGGGGTCGGATATCTACGACGGCCGTGCGGTAAGCAATCGGCTTACCGATAGTCTCGGGCAGACAGGGATTGTCCAAGATTTCGCGTGGTCGTCCGCTGGTACCTGTCGGCTTCTCGAAGAGCTTGGCTGCCGGGTAACCATCACGAGGTTGACACCGGCTTGTTCTGGCGTTTCGGTGCGTACTGGTGCGACGGTCAGCGTCTCTGCTGCATATATTGTCGTTGGGGCTATCGATCCATCTTCGTAGCTGAAGGACAGCGGTCTACCAGGGGAGAGATTCGCCGTTTGCATGCACAAACGAGCCGCTCGTCTCGCTTGTGAGTTCGTCGAACCGGGCGATCAGCATGGCGGCGGATTCTTGGGCGTCGAGGTTGCCGTTGCCGCCGGTCATATCCGTACGCACGTAGCCCGGGTGAAGCAGAACGACCGAGATCTTTTGCGGTGCCAAGTCGTGAGCGAGCGATTTACCGGCGGCGTTTACCGCGGCTTTGCTCATGCGATAGCCGTAGGCTCCGCCCGACGTATTGTCGGCGATCGACCCCATGCGGCTCGTCAACATACCGAACTTGCCGCCAGGACGAATCAGATGTCGAAGCGTCGCGGCAACCTGCAGCGGGCCCAGGGCGTTGATTTCGAATTGGCGCTTGATCGATTCGGGGTTCAGATCGTCCAACGAAGTTCGCTCGAGAATGCCTGCCACCACGAGCACCGCGTCAATGTTCGTGCCTTCGAGACGGCTCGCGAGTTGGCGAAGGGAATCGAGGCTGGCGATATCCACGCCCGTCTCGGTTTGCACCCCGAGGCCGTCGAGGCTCGGGGAACTTTGGCGGCACGTCGCAATGACCTTATCTCCTCGCTCGTGGAGCAGCCGCGCAAGTTCCAAGCCGATGCCGCGATTGGCGCCTAGGACCAAAAAAGTGCTCATGGCTCAGTGGATAGCGCAAACCCGACGCTGAGAAAACCATCACATGAATGACGCAATTTCAGCATGAACGACACTTAAATAGTATGAATATGCGGCTACTTCGAACGCTTGCCGCGGCTCAGTTCCGGCAAATCCATGTCCGTGATGGTTCGCGCGGCGTTCATTTCGGCGACTCCGCCCGACACGATGAACGCCATGAACTGTGCGCCGTCGGCGTCGATGGTGCGTACACGCTCTTTGGGTACGACCACCAAGTTGCCGGCGAAGTTGTAGGATTGCGGCAGATAGACGGCCATATGTCCCGTGAGCTGAGAATCGGCAAAAGACTCACAGGTGACAAACCCAAGCACCTTGATGCCGTTTTCTGGCATCAGATCGACCAGCACGGGCTTATTGAACGTTCGCTTGTCGCCCACAAAAGCATTCAGCAGATCTTTGAGCGATGCGTACACTAGTTTGACCACTGGGAGACGGCATACCGCTTTCTCGATGGCGCCGAAAATCGTTTGGCCAATGCGCGCGCTCGCGCCAAACCCAACCGCGGTGATCAACCCCAAAGTGAGCACCAGGCCGACCCCTGGCGTGCGAAAATGGAGCCAACCATCCAGCGTCGACACCACGAACCAAACCACCCATAGAGTGACCAAAATGGGCACCAATACCAGCAGCCCCTTGGCAAAACTCTTCGCCAACGTATTCATCAACTCAGACATACGCTGTATCTCGACTCTACAGTCTGAGGGTTCTGCTTACAGGCGGTAGGGGAAATTGACGGGAAAACTAGCCCGCTTGAACTTCGGAACGCGCGCGCTTCGAACGGCCCGCGTGACGCACTTGGCAACCGGGGTGCCGGCAAACTGACCGGTGACCCGGGCGGAGCGAACCCTCCCCGTGCTGCCGGCGAAGGTAATGGCGGTTTTCGCAACCCCGTGCTGCCCCCCGCCGCATGCGCGGACGCGTCCCGATACGCTTTGCAGCGCGCTCAATACCGCCGAGCGAGGAGGCGTTTCGGGCAAGTTTGCGTTCGAGGCGGATGACGACGACATGCGCGATGGCTTTTTGCTCCCGCCCAATGCGGCTGCGAGCAGGTCGTCGATATTGCCATTGCGTTCCCGCATTGCGGGGGGCTCAGACGCCTCTTGCTTGGGGGTGGGCGCCGAGGACGAAGCGCGAGAAGATTTCTCGGATCGACTTCCGCTTCGTCGCGAAGGCTTGGATGAAGAGCTGGGCTTAGACGCCGACGGGCGGCTTGGTTTTGCTTCGTCGGTCGTGCTGGGCTTGGGCGGCGCAGCTTCGGTCGGGTTTGCGTTCGCCCCCGGCTGCGCTGCGGAGGGCTGCGCGGGCTCCTGGGTCGGGCTGATCGCCGTTGTCCCAGCAGCTGAGGCGACCGGCTCGGGATCTTTCATGAGCACCACAATCACCACCGCAATCAGCGCGAGCAGCAACACCCCAGTGACGGATCCGAGAATGATCAGTTGGCGATTGTTCTTCTCTGGCTCCGCGACAGGAGGCGCCAGCATGGGCGCGCCCAGCGAGGACCCGAGCGAACCACCAGAGCCGCCAATGGCCAGTAAGTCGTCTACGTTTTGGCTAGACGTTTGCGACGTCGAGGTCGCACTGGCGAGCGCGCGAATATCGATCAACCCTGACCCTTCGCCAGCTGCGTGCCCGGCGGGGGCGGCTTCTTGAGGAGCCGGCGTGGATGCGGCTGCGGCCGGCGCAGATGGTCCAGACGCCAAGGCTTGCAGATTTGACAGTGAGAAGAGAACCGAGTTCTCGTTGCGCTGGCCGGTCATCGACGAACCGGGGCCGACCTCGCCAACGCGGGGCGAAGGAGCGGGGGATGCCACGATGTCTCCGGTACCAGACCCTGCAAACGGGCTCGACGCGGTAGACTGGGCGAACAAATCGGCGCCCGCATCTTCGCGAACTCGCTGCGCTTCTCCAGTGGCGGTATTTCCAAATGCTGCGCTGCCGTTGGCGGCACTCGAGGCTGCGGCTCCGGCTGCCGCGCCGCCGCCTGCGGCCCCGGCTGCTGCGGCCGCGAATGGATCGGCTCCCATGGATGCGGCCGACGAAGCCTCAGCGGCAGGCGGACGGCTGGGCGTTCTTGCGCCACCGTTTTGCTGCCCGGAAAGCTCGGACACTTCGCGCGCCGGTTTCCAGCCGTCAAAACCTTCCCGCCAGATGTATGCGTCCCAGTCGATGGTGCCGTCCCCGAGCATCTGACTGACGCGATCGAGGGTGAGCGGACCCTGTTGCTCACCGTCCACAACGACATGCCAAACCGCATCGGGAGCGGCGGCTGTGGCTTCCGATGCGCCGCCCGCTTGTGTGGCGTTGGTTCCGGAAGCTTGGTTGCCGCGAACCACAATGACCGATGCACATTTCTTACATCGAATCTTGAAGACCTTGCCGGCGACTTTTTCGTCGGCGATGGAGTACTTGGCTGAACAGTTGTCGCAGACGATCTTCATAGTTTGAGCGTCCTGAGCTTCCGGGGCGGGAGGTTGATGTGGGAGATCATGGCGTACATCGGGCGAGATTGGAGAAAACCGGCACGGTCATCATAACTTTGGGGCGTCCGCGCGATCAAGAATCGCTCGGACGCACGTGGGCGAGATGTTCCGAAATGAGCCCACGTTACTCATTTCGACACCGAAGCGGGGATATTCTTGGGTTTCCGAGCGCGGATACGTTTGTATCTAACCGGCTAGCTCTTCGTGACAAGGGTGGATCCATCATGGGGGCAAAATGCAACACTCGAATCGAAGGTTCGCCCGCACATCGGGCATAGCTTATGTTCGGCGCTTTTTGAGGAGGCCGCGGTCGCCATAAAGGAATGGTATTCGACGAGTTCCGCACCGTCGTGGGGGCAGTATTCGGCGTCGGAAGGGTAGCTGCGGCGGCATACGGGACAGATTCGGGGGGCGCGGGTTTCGTCCGAGGAGGATGACCCCTCGAGCGGGGCGAAACCCGGTTGGGGACGGGTGGAACCGCTTCCTGAATGCGCCCGGGCAGCGCCCGCCAACGCGGTGTTTCGCGTGCGTCTGCGCAAGAGGAACACGAACGCGAACCCAAGCGCGAAAAGTCCCGCCGCGGAAGCCAATGCTCGCGTTCGAAAGCCTCGTGCGCCGATGGTTTTGGCGACGATTCCCGATGCGCCATGCGATTCTGCGTCGGCCGATGGGTTTTGCTGGAGCCGGCGAGCCCGGTGTCGCTGTGCGGTGATTCCGGACAGATCGAGGCTGCGTACCGTAATGGTTGCGCGTGCTTCCAGGGCTCCGCTTTTCACTGTCACTTCAAACTCGCCCTCGGAGTCTGCCGCGGTTTTGCCCGCTCGAAAGCAGGTTCCTTCGAGCTCCCCTTTCAGTGACGGTGGATGCTTCACGGACAGGCTCAGCGGGGCCTTCGAAATGCGGCACCGATTCGCATCGAACACACGCGGCCGCAGACAGACCTTCTCCCCAGGCTCGATCTCTGCTTCAGTGCGCGCCAATCGAAGCACCGTTGGCGCTCCGGGAACACATGATTCTGCGGCGCGCGTGGTTTCCTTCGGTTTCGCGGTTCCAGACCGGGTGATCGTGCGGTTTGCCCGCCGCGTCGCGATGCAGCGTGATTCGTTCAGTCGCCAGTCGTATTTGGTAAGCTCCGCAAATGCGAGTCGCTCAGACGTATTTCCGGTGAGGGTGTAATGGCCTTCTTCGGGATGAGCGTGGCTCTTCGGGGTTCGGCAGACCGTGACCCAGCGGCTCGGTTCTGAGGAGTGAGAGACGCGCCGGAGCCCTCGGGTTTGGCTCCAGCAACCGTCGGTCTGTCCTCGGATCGCCCCACGAAAATCGAGCTCCTTGCCGCGCGTGGCAATTCGGACCGGTCCCCCGGGCTCGGAGTGGGCGATGGGTCGGGGCCCGCAGTCGGGGCCCCATCGCTCTACGTCGTAGCGAATACGCAGTTCGCTGGCGAGCCAATCTGATGACGAGGGAGCCGGAGTCGATGTCGGTTTGGGGGCGGACGCCTGTTTCGTCGGGGCGTCTCCCTGCGCGTTTCCGCGGGTAGGAAGCGCAACGCTGGCGATCGCCAAAAGCACTGCCGCTCTCGAGGACACAGGTGGACTAAAGTTAGCCGCTCGCTTTGAGCTTTGTCACCTCTTCCGTCATTTTGGGGACAGCATCGAAAAGGTCGGCCACCAGGAAGTAGTCAGCGACCTGAGCGATCGGCGCTTCTTTGTCTTTGTTGATGGCGACGATCGTCTTCGACCCTTTCATGCCGGCGAGGTGTTGGATGGCACCGCTGATGCCGACGGCGACATAGAGCTTGGGAGCGACCACTTTCCCAGTCTGGCCCACCTGCAGGTCTCCGGAGACGTATCCTGCGTCGCACGCGGCTCGTGAGGCGCCCATGGCTGCGCCCAGCGCGTCGACGAGCGGTTCGAGCACCGTTGTGAAGTTTTCGGCGCTTTTGAGCGACCGACCTCCAGATACCACCACGTCGGCTTCGGTTAGGTCGGGTCGTTCGCTTTTCACGACTTCGTGATGAACGAACTCGATCCGCGCAGCGGTGCCTGACTCGACGACCGCGACCTCTTCAACCGGGCTTTGGCCGCCTGATGGGGCTGCGGCGTCGAACTCCGTTTGGCGTACCGTGACGACCTGCACCGGAGTGCTGAGGGTCATCGTGCCAAACACGTTTCCTGCGTACATCGGACGCGTGTAGCGAAGGGTAGACCCCTCCACGACTACGCTCTGAACGTCGGGCGCCACTCCGGCTCCGATTTTTGCGGCGACCATCGGCAGCAGGTCTTTGCCATACGAGCTGGCGCACGCGGTGCAGACCCCGTAGCCGCCGGATTGGACCACTTGGGCGATCGTGGGTGCGTAGCGTTCGCCGACGTAGCCCCCCGAGACCTCCGCGACGAGGATTTTTCGTGCACCCATGTCGGCGAGATGGGTGGCGGCTTGTTTGGCGCCTTCACCGATCACCACGATGTCGAATGCGCCGCCGGTTTGTTCCGCCACTTGCCGAGCGAAGGTCACCGCAGACAGCGTGGTCTTGCGCGCCTCTCCTTGAAGCAGCTCAGCGACGACGAGGATGTCGGTCATGGTCTTATTCTCCTTGAGTTTGCGAAGGTTCGATGGGAGCGCGGCGTTCGATCAGAGGACTCGGGCTTCTGTCGAGAGCCGCTGGACAAGATCCTCCACCGACTCAACGAACGTGGTGCTTCCGGAGCGCGCGGGCGGGAGGGCGAACGATTCGTAGTGGTGCACGACGGTGGTTTCGACCCCAAGGTCGGCGATGGTAAGCTTTTCAATCGGTTTCTTTTTCGCGGCCATGATTCCCTTGAGCGAGGCGTAGCGCCCGGCGTCACTCTCCGGGTATTTGAAATCGGGCGCGGTGACTCCGTTTTTGATCGCTTCGGGCTGGAGGATGCGGTCCGATGTTGTGATGACCGCGGGCCCGGTGATCTTCAGCGTTGCCAATCCGGTATCGAGCTCTCGTTCCACAGTCAACGTCTTGCCGCCGTCGGCGGTGGTGATGGTGCTCGCGTAGTTGCAGAGCGGCCACTCCAAGAGCTCCGCGAGCAGCGTTCCGGCCACGTTGGAATCGCCGTCTACCGTCTGTTTGCCGAGCAGCACCAAATCGGGGCTTTCTTTTTTGACTACCGCCGCCAAGATCTGCGCGACTGACTGGCTGTCGAGCGCTTCATCTGATCCTTCGACCAACACGCCGCGTTCTGCCCCCATGGCCAAGCCTTGGCGAAGGGTTTGCGTGGTGTCCTCCGGTCCGATGGATACGACGACCACTTCGCCAACCCGTTTTTTCCCTCCGGCGTCTTCAGTGAGGCGAAGCGCGGCCTCCAGGCTCCACTCATCGAAGGGGTTCATTTTCCACTCGAGGCCTTCTGACGTGACGCGGGCGGAGTCGCTCGAGATGTTCACCTTGTTGGCGTTGTCGGGGTCTGCGACCCGCTTGACTGGAACGACGATCTTCAAGAGTGCCTCCCTAGATTGGAGTTCGGCTGGGTTGATGCCCGGCCAGAATGACCCCGGCCGGACTAACGATGCCCAGCGATTATCGTTCGCTGGGCGTCGGCGTCAAGATTGCTTGGCACCACAATTGCCTGGTGCCACAAATATCGTGAGCTAGCGGCGCACGAGCCCTTGTAGGTAGATGCGCGTCGATTCGCGAGCGGCTTTTTTGAGCGCAGCTGGCTCGGCGCCGCCCAGTGCCCAGGTGAGCGCAATTCCGTCAAGCCCGCCCCAAATCATTCTCGCCGCCAATCGAGGGCTCACGTCATCACGCAGCGAGCCTTGGCTTTGGCCGTCGGCGATCACCTGCGCGATCGCGTCGAGATAGCGAAGAAACAACGGAGTCGCGTATTGCTTGAGCAAGCGCGAAGATTGGCGAAGGTTGACGGTGACAACTTCGGCCAGGTCGCGTTCCTGTTCGAGTACTCCGAGCTGTATTTCGACGATGCGCTCGATCCGCTCGGTCGCTTCTCCCGGACTTTGCGCGACTTGTTCCAGCACGCCGATGAGCTGTCCGATACGTTCTTCAAATATCGTGATCAGGACATCATCTTTGTTTTTGAAATACAGATAGATTGTGCCGTCTGCAACGCCGGCGGTCTTGGCGATCTCGCTGACGCGAGTGGCGTAGAAACCGTGTTCGGCGAATACACGAATGGCAGCGTTCAAAATACGTTCACGTTTGTCTCCTCTCCCTCTTCGCTGCTTTTTTTTACCGCTCTCCCTTGGACCCGCTTCGTCCTTGTTGTTCATCTGGCTGTCCCCCCGGAAGCTCAGTTGAATGACCATTCATTATTGACCTAATTGCTAACATAGCCCCTAGGTGTTAGTCAACGATTCCGTTTGCCCCGGACCTGATTATTAAAAAACGGTGCGGTTTCTAGCGCGGATCTTCATTCTCATGCGCGGGTACGGTGGCGACTTTGGGGGTGCGGCCGGCCAGCCGGCGCGCGGTCTGGGCCATGCTGGTGCGGAGGCGACTCGAGTCGACGGCGCAAGACGAGACGAGCGACATTGCGACGCGTCCGACGTCTCGTTGCTGCCATGCTTCGCGCGTATGCGCGGCCTCGAGCGACTCCCGTTGCGGCAATCGAAACTTGTTGATGAGAGCGAGGGCCGGTGCAAGGGATTGCGCCGACCTAAGTCGCAACCCAGTCGCGGCCCACGCGTGGTCGCGGTCGACGTCGGCCGCGTGCCAT
The DNA here is from genome assembly GCA_028284955.1 of Myxococcota bacterium. Classification (GTDB taxonomy): domain Bacteria; phylum Myxococcota_A; class Polyangia; order Polyangiales; family Houyiibacteriaceae; genus JANQQS01. The sequence continues at coordinate 44,959 of JANQQS010000152.1, forward strand.
TGGACTTCCCATGGCCCGTGCTCCGAAAGCAAGCGTGCGATATTCTCCGCGAATGCGCGTGCGCCCGCGCGGTGAAATAGGCACGCCGGCTCGCCTGATGCGCGGCGAGCCTTCCATACCAACACCACATCGCGAAAGCTCGGGCGGTGTGGTTCGCCCGCCGTCGGGGAAGGAGCAGGTCGGACTTCAATAGAAGGACGGCGGTGATGCGCGGTGGCATTGGGTGAAGCTTTGTTTGAAGAAGAAGCCTTTGCCTCCGCCGGCGTCACAGGCGCCAGCCACCTGGCTACTTGGCGGGCGGCAGCCTCTACCGGCATCGGGCCGACAACCCCGACCGTGATGCGGTTTCCCGTGCGAGCGGCGGAGAGGTCGGCGGGTAGATCCTGAGCGCGGATGCGTTCGATGCTCTGCGCGCTTCCCAAGATCGCGAACGAGGTGGGGGCGTGCGGGCCGAGCGCTGTTTCTGCGATGGCAAGCTTCGATGCATCGGTGGTGGGGTCGGTCAGCGCGCTGAGCAGAGCGAGGCGCGCGCGCTGCACCTGGCCTGCGTCTAGATGGGGCCTGAGCGCGCACTCGAGTGCGACATCGACCGCGTGACGCCACCTTGACGCGGGAGCGCGTACCCGAATTCCAAACCCATCGGAATGGACCCACGGCAGCAACTCGATGGAGTCCCGTCGCGGACAAGCCGCGAGCGCGGTGGCGAGGAGCGCGGCGCGTCCGGAGGGGGGATGCGGTTCGTTCGTGGTTTCTTTGGCGAAACGTACCGCGATCGCTATGTGTGGCGAGTCTTTGATTTGGATGCGCAGCGATGCGCCGTTTTCGAGCTGCACGCGCGCGGAGCGATCATTCATCTCGCCTCGGAGCTGCGGTGTGCTCCAGCGTGTCGCGCCGTCGACCCAGGCGGCGACCGTTTCTTCAGTGACGTCTTCCTCGGTTCGAGTTGTTTTTCCGTCGATGGGCAGCATCATGCCCACGCCGAAACGGAGGCCCGATTGAGTCGCCGATGAGGCTGCGTGGGCCCACTGAAATCCGATGTCGCGATCGGACAATAGACGGGCCGATCCCGAGCGATCGGAGGCTTGGCCCGTCCTCAGGTAGGCCCGGGACGTGAGATGCACCAGCTGCTCGACGGCGTGACGCGTATTTTGAGGAGGCGCGAGTCGCGCCATCAACAAACCGCGGCCTCGAATTCCGAACGCGTGCAGCGATGCGTGGGGAAACTGGTGGACGAGACCGAAACTCGGTCGGGAAAGCAGGCTCGCCATTAGGCGCGCTTGGGCGGTGGTAGAAACCTGGGCAACCATCGACAGCTGCCGAGCGGTTCCACCGTAGCGCAGCGCGACGCCTCTGCTGGATTCGCTGCGGCTGGATTCGCTGCGGCTGGATTCGTTCGCGCGGCGGCGCTTTGCGCGACGACGTGAAGGGCGAAGAGAGCGGAGCTTGCGTACCGATTTGCGGAGCTCCCGATGTGAAATGTCGCCCGAAGCAATGAGCAAGACGCGGCCTGCGCCGTAGTGGTCGCGCATGAACGCGCGCACCGAGGGCGCGCCCACGGGTTTGTCGGTTGGTTTGCCGCCGAGCGGGTTCATGCCGCGGGCGTCGCTCCCGAAGAGTGCTTCGATGGCGAGCATGTCGGTTGCGCGCGCCAGATCTCGCGCGGCCCCTGCGCGTGCGGCGTGGAAGCGCGCGTTGGCTTGCTCGATGTGACGAACGCGGGGGCTTTGGGAAATCGCGCGGGCGAGATGCCCGAGGCATGATTCAAGCATCGGTTTCGCACACAGCGCGGTGAACTCCGTTGCATCCGGAAAGACGCGCGCGTCGAGAGACGCGTTTGCGGATCCGAGAGCCGACCATGCAGTGACCGTCGCCACCGGAGGCAGAGTCGCGTCTCGGGAGCCGGCATCGATCCAGAGCGACAGGCGAACCGCGCCAGGAGTTGGTTTCGGCAGCGCGGTAAACGTGATGCCGCGCTCGGTTTCAAAACGGTGCCCATCGGGCAGCGTTCGATGGTCGCAGCCGATTGTTGCCAGGAGCATTCCCGCGACGGAGAGGAAGCGCAGCGCAAACAGGAGATGTTTTTGAACTCGGCGAGCGTCTGGGTGGCGCGGGAGCCAAGCAGAAGTATCGAGGATCAAGAGTCGAGTTCTTCCTTGCGCACGAGGCGCCGGATGTTTTCGTGATGCCGCGCCGCTACCAGCGAGGCCAAAATTACGGTCATGGCGAACCTGGTATGCACGCCATGGCGCGCAAAGCAAATCGCGATGCCCACGAGCGCCCCCGAGAGGCTTCCGAGGCTCGCCTGCCGGGTGAGTTTTTTGACCACCACAAATGCTGCAAACGCGCCGAGGCCTACCCCAGGGGCTGCAGCGATCATGGAACCGGCCGCGGTGGCCGCGCCCTTGCCGCCGCGAAACCGATGCCACAGCGGGAAGATGTGTCCGACCGTGGCGGCGAGACCTGCACCCGCGGTCCAAGGGCTTGCCGCGCCGAAAAGCCATACACCGAGTGCGACAGGAGCTGCTCCTTTGAGCGCATCGAGCACCATCACCCACCGGCCCGCACTCTTCCCCAGCGCGCGGGAGACATTGGTCGCGCCTACATTGCCGCTGCCGATAGCGCGCAGATCAACGCCTTTTCGGCGCGCAAACAGAACCCCGAAGAGCACCGAACCGAGCGCGTAGGCGCCGATGAGAAGCAAGCTTCCGGCGAGGGTGGGGTCGACCATACGTCTCCACCATAGCGTTGATCGGATCGATTTCGTTCGGCCTCGGTCTCGAGCCAGGAAATCTCGAAGCGAGCGTCGAACAGTGGCATGCTAGGGGCTATGTATTCGCGAGCGAAGAGCGTTCGGGCGCGCATCGCCGGGTGGGCTGCGATCGCCGGACCGATTGCGACGGCGGGATCGGCTCTGTTGGGGTGCGGCGGGAGCGTGCCGCATGCGGAGGAGCCGCGGGTGGTGGCGATGGAAGAGATGCGCATTACCGCGCGCAAGGGGCCAGGGGGCTACGAGTTTGAGAGCTATGATGCGGAGATGCTCTTTCGCCGGGGCGCCGAGGCAGTGGCGCAAGGCGATTGTACCGGCGGCGTGCGTTTGTATGACCGGGTGGCGAACGAGTTCCAGGCCAGTCGATACGCTTCGCCTTCGCTCTACAATGCTGGCCTTTGCCTTCAAGAGAAGAAGGAGGATGCCGAAGCCGCGCGTCGTTATGAGCGACTCCTTCGTGATCTACCCGAATCGCCCGACCGAAAACACGCGAGCTTCCAACTGGCTGCGATCTACGTACGGATGGAGCGCTGGGAAGAGGGCTTGGCGATGGCTGACGAGATTCTCAAGCGCGAAGACCTTTCCACCGACGAGCGCGTGGAGGCGCTCTCGCGGCGCGCCCAGGTTTTGCTCGGAACGAACGAGCTCGAGCAGGCGGCGGCGCAATCCAAGAATACGTTGAGCTACGTGCGCACCCGGCCGCCGGAAGATCAAGCGCGAGAGTTCTACTTTGTCGCGGCGGCGAACTACGTGCTCGCGGAGACGATTCGATTCAAAGCCGAAGCCATCACCGTTCCGCCCGGGCGCGTGGCTGAACAGCGGGCCGTGCTCGAGCGTCGCGCGCAGCTCATTTTGAAAGCCCAGCGCGCCTACTTCGACACCATTCGCCATACCGACCCGCATTGGGCAGCGGCCGCGGGGTATCGAATCGGCGAAATGTACGACAACTTCTGGCACGCGATCATGAACGCTCCCGTGCCCCCGCCGAAGCGGCCGATCGCCGAACAAAACATGCCCATCTATCGCGAAGAGTATCGCTTGGAGCTCGCGCGGCTCGTCAAACCACTGGTTCGCCACTCCATTCGTTATTGGGAACTCACGCTGATGATGGTGGAGCGCACCGGGGTCGACACCGAGTGGACCAAGAAAATTCGTCAGGACTTGCAGCGCGCGAGAAAACGCCTACTCGAACAACCGGCGGGCCCCGGCGGGCTAAACGCTTCCTAACGCGACCGAACGCTCAGCCGACCGCAGGCGATGTAGGAAGCGAAAATAAGTGCGGTTGAGCATGGGGTGGTCTTCGTCGGTCGGGCCGAAATCGCTGTCGGGGTGAAATGCGACCACGGTGAGCGCAGCGCGCTCGGGCGAAGGGGCGTGCGATGTCTGAAACGCGTGCTGGGTTTCTGGCGGCATGACGAATACCGTGTCGCGCGATAGAGGGAGCGTGCGAGACGAGGTGACGCAGGTGCCAGACCCACCCACCACCGCGCCGGCCCGCACCGACGGATGCGTGTGCGGGGTTTGTTTCGTTTGATAGGGAAAGTAGAGCGCGTTGAAGCATGGGTCGCCCTTTTTGACCGGGGGAACGAGGAGGGTATCGGAGCAGCCGTCGATATAGCGAAGACGGCCCCATTCGCCGAGCGCGCCCGACACGACCGGAAGACCTTCGTAGCCAAATGCGCTGATCAAAAGGATATGGCCCTGGCCGCGCACTTGGGTTTCGCCCACCAAGCAAAAATAGCTTTCCGGGTAAAGCAAATGGCACCGCCCTTCGCGGGTAATCGCGAAGCTTTCGCCCCCGCGGAGCACGTAGCCAAAATGGGTCGCGTCTGGTTCGAGCTCGGTAATCGTGCCGGGGATATGGCAAAACACACGCAGCGGATCGGCCCGCGGAGCCCGGAGAACACCGAGGTGGCGCAGGAGCATCACGAGGCCCGCCGATACTGACGGTGTGCTTGCTGTCGACGCAGGCATGGTGCGCGTACTTTCTTGTTCCGAAGGCAGCAGCGTTGCGATGGTGTGACGCGCGGCGCGGACGAGATCGTCTTCGCGCGCGAACGCTTTGAGGCTGTCGACAAACTCATGTTCGTTCGCGCAGATCTCGAGACGCACGAGTGCTCGACTGAGCGCGATCACAGCATCGACTTCACCGGATTCATCTCCTTTGGAGAGGTTTGCGAAGCCGGTCTCGAGCCGAGGCGCCGAGGTCAGTTCGTCGATGCTCGAGTCGGCGCGCGTTCGGTCGAAGCGAACGCACAAGCCAGGCTCGTAGGGCCAGGCGTGAATATCTGAGGGGTTGTCGATTGCATTGCGTACGTCCATGTCGCCTCTCGCTTCTGCCGCAGCGGGCGAGGCACTGTGGACCGCGAATATCGAGTGGCCAAGACCACCGTGTGGTGGTAGACCACACCACTAAAGGCGGTAGGCGATGGAGCAAGCGCTACTCGACGTGGGGCTCAGCCCGAACGAAGCGAAGATCTATCGGTGCTTGGTCGAGAACGGAAAGTCGGCCGTCAGCGCAATATCCAAGGTGACCGGCGTTCACCGGCGCAACGTGTACGATTCGCTCGAGCGGTTGGTCGAAAAGGGGTTGCTCTTTCAAGTGCTCTCGCGCCGCGAAAATCTATTCGAGGCGGTGCATCCAGATAAACTGGTGGAGCTGATCAAAGAAAAAGAAGCGCGTCTCGAAGCAGCGCTGCCGGCGTTACGAGAGAGCTTTCACCGAACGCCTCATACCGAAGACGTATTCATCTACAAGGGCGTCGAGGGATTCAAGAATTATCTGCGCGATGTGCTTCGGGTGGGCGAAGACATGTATCTGCTCGGCGCCAAAGGCTTCTGGTTTGATGCACGGCTCACGTCGTTTACGCGCTCGTTTTTGCGCGACGCCAAAAAGCGAAACATCACTTTTCACTCGATCTTTGACCATGAAGTCAAAACGGACATGGGGAGCGTACTCCGCACCGTGCCCAAGCCTCATCGATTTTTGCCTGAAGAGTATTCCACGCGTTTGATCGTGAACGTGTTTGGCGATCGCGTGGTCACGTTTACGGGGCTTGCGCCGGGAGACCTCGGGTCCTCGATTACTTTGTTCGTGACGGTGAATGAGGAGATCGCGAATGGCTACCGCACGTGGTTCAAGTTTTTCTGGGAACGCTGCCAAAGGTGAGCGAAGTCGCCCTTCGTCGATAGTTCGATAGCCAAGCCAAAGGCAACCTCGTCGCGGATGCGTTTCATGCTGCGACCTGCATTGAGGCCGGTCATGAGTGGATCACCGAAGACCGAGACTACGCGCGCTTTCCAGGACTCCGCTGGCGACCTTTGCGCCAACCAGTCTCCTAGCCCCCAGCTCGGCCCTACGGCTCGTGTTCGTTGGCTTATTCTTTTACGCCGATGATTTCGATCATGGGCGGAGTGAGGAATACTGAGTCTGGGTTTTGTGTGCGGGCGCGAAGTTCGCTGGCGAACTCGGTTTTGTCGGCTTCGCCGATGAACTCTTGCTCGGCGAGCTTGTCGAGGTAGGTGTCGAAGAAGACGACCGGCCATTGCCACAAGGGGTCGGCAGGGCGGGCGCTCCGCTGGATGGGCCGAACGTATTCGATGCGCAGGCCATGCGCGGCGAAGAGTTCGGGCAGCTGCGTGCCCACGTTGGGGTCCCCGCCGCGGGAACGGAAGCTTTCGGCGACGGCTTCGAAGACTCGGTCGAAGACCCGATGGCCCGGAAGAAAGCCGACCCCGAGGTAGTGGGAGTAGTCTTGCACCGCGAAGCGGGCGCCTGGGCGGAGCGATTGCGCGACCGCGCGCACCACGTTTTCGGGGCGCTTCACGAAACACAGCACCCATCGGCTGTACGCGCCGTCAAACGATGCAGGAGGTAGGTCCATCGATTGCACGTCGGCTCGCTGCGCGGTCACGTTGGCCATCGTTCTCGCGGCCGACTGCTGCTCTAGATGGGCCAGGTAGGGTTCGGATTGATCGACGCCTACAACGTGCCCCGCCGAGCCCACGAGCTCGGCGAGGTCCATGGTGGTGAACCCCGGGCCCGAGCCCACGTCGAGCAGTCGGTGGCCGCGCAAAAACTTGGCGCGCTCCCAGCATTCGGACGCCGAGCCGGCCCACAAGCGATGTTGAAAGCGCAAGCGCGCGAGCTCGGCGTCATCGGTTCCGAGCACGTAGGGGGCGTTTGGGTCGGTCATGTGTGCGCTGTTTGTCGGGTTGGTGGTGAACGGGCTACTGCTGAAGGAACATCTTGAGCCGGGTGCCGGCGAGGATGGCGGAGGGGAAGTGGTCGGGTGGAGGTAAACGCGGGCTACTTTCGGAAATGGGATGAAACCCGTGTCGTTCGTAGAATCCGACGGCGCTGCGAGCTACCACATGCACGGCAATGCAGTCGTCGACTTTCGTTTGCTTGTACTTTTCCCGGAACACAGCTCGGATAAGGTCAGATGCTGCGCCGGGGTAGGGCCGTTTCGTGTGAAAGTGAGTAAGTTGGAGGTTTTCGGGATGGGAAGCGAGAGCGTCTATCTTGAGGCACTTTTTACTGCCGTCGACGTAGGGCGCACATTCTTGATCTACGTTCCGCCCGGGCTGATCGTTTTTGCCCCACCGAAACCTGCCTGCGGACACGAGCTTCCGCGTGCCGATTGTTGAAAGCACGAAGCCAACGTCTTGGGTGCGGGCATAGGCCGCGATAACTTTTACAGAGGAATCGTAGGCATTGAAGACGCGTGCGTCATGGGCTGCAATGTCTCCTGCAGCTTCGAGTGGTGTGGGCGGGTGCAATCCGAGCCTCCGAGCGATTGCGCGCTTAAAAACAAGAGCGTCGGTGCGCCAATCCTCAAGCTCAAGAGCATCGGCTGGTCCAGTAGCGCGCATTCGGAAGCGTGGAGGAGCCGGAGTTGCATTCGAAGCGAGGGTCTTTAGCTCTTCCTGGGAAAGTTTGCCGCAAGGTGGCAGGCACGCGTAAGGGTTTGGTTGTTTTGTCTGTTTTTCAACCGTCGCGTTAGTTGTGGCTCTGGGCGAACATCCTATAGCAATCATCACGGCGATGACGGGGGCCCACGCGATTCGCCATGCCTTGGTTTCGTGTTTCTGAGACAGCATTTTTCAACTACAGAAGAACGGTGTCGGTCAGGACGCTTCGTTGACCGTGCGCACACGCAGTACTGTTCGAATACAAGGGCTGCATTGAGTGCAAAACCCGCGCCTGCAAAGTTTGTGCTTGACTCTCGTAGTGGCCACACGTACATAAGCCGGCCCGAAGGGCTGGGCGGGTGCATTCGTGTATCTGGTTTGGTCCGCGGGACGGGTTCGTGGGCGCGGCAGCAAGTGCTCGGGTCTGCGAGTCTGCTGGCGTAGCTCAATGGTAGAGCACCTGTTTTGTAAACAGGCGGTTGCGGGTTCGATTCCCTTCGCCAGCTCGGTTCCATTGAGGGCCGCCGCTGAGAGCCGGTTGGATAGGCAGGGTTGGACCAGAGCGATCAGAGGATCAGGGCGATCAGGAAAGAAGTCGCAAAAACGGAGGGTTGCCCGAGCGGTCAAAGGGAGCAGACTGTAAATCTGCCGGCTTATGCCTACGGTGGTTCGAACCCACCACCCTCCACTCGCTGAGAGAACACATAGAAGAGGTGAGAGACGCAAAGAATCGCGCCCCAAAGTCTTGAATAAGCCCCACGCGCAGCGAGCGAACCGTCTCGCGCAAAGGCAACCGCGGGAGTAGCTCAGTTGGTAGAGCGTCAGCCTTCCAAGCTGAATGTCGCCGGTTCGAACCCGGTCTCCCGCTCCGCGAGTCGTCCATCGAGAGATGGTCGGCCGTGTATGGGCCCAGGTAGCTCAGTGGTAGAGCACCTCCTTGGTAAGGAGGAGGTCGTGAGTTCAAGTCTCATCCTGGGCTCCCAAGCAGATCGGAATCGTAAGACACAGCTTCGTAAATCGACCAAGCCGTAAATCAACACGGCTCCGTAAAATCGACAGAGCAACGTAGAACGCCAAGCAATCAGGAAATCAGACCATGGCCAAGGAAAAGTTTGTACGAGACAAACCGCATCTGAACGTGGGTACGATCGGACATATCGACCACGGAAAGACGACGTTGACGGCAGCGATCACAAAGGTGATGGCGGACGAGAACGGCGGGGACGCGATCTCGTATCATGACATTGCCAAGGGC
>JANQQS010000187.1 GCA_028284955.1 Myxococcota bacterium
CGCTCGAACATGCTTCGGCATTTCCTCGGTTCGCGGACGCGACGACTGGCCTACCGGCGCTGCGCGATCCTCGGTCCGCGTTTGACACCAGTCTCCTAGAGGTAGGGCAGTGTGATCCTTGCGGTTTGTTCCTAGTTATGGACAATGAAGATCAAGCGCAAGCACACCACGTGTCGATCGGGATCTGATGGTCGCGGGCAAACCTCGATTCTTTCGACGCGATGGCTCCCTGCTTGCCCTCGCTGCTCGCTATGTCCGCAACCCTCGTCACGTCTGGTGAGATTCCTGACGACGGCATTGTGTCGTTGCTCAGCACCATTGAAGCGCGTCGTACAACCGGCGTGATTTCTTTCGAAGCGGCGGGCCGCAGAGGAGAGGTCGGTCTGGTGGCGGGTCAAATCGCGATCGACGAAGACGCCGCCGCCGAAGAAGATCCCTTGGAGCTCTTGCTCGCGCTGCGAGCGGGGCGTTACAGCGTGTACCAACGACTTCCACCGCTTCCTGTCTCATCAGGAAGCGACGAGGTTCGCACCGGGTCGCTTTCGGTGCACGTGCCGGCAGACTTGATGAACTACTGCGAGCGCGCTGGGCTGACGGGCATGCTCCATCTCGAAAACGGAGACCGGATCGCCCAGGCTTCGTACGATTGTGGCGAACTCAATGGGATTCGGCTCGACGGCGACGGCGACGACGATCTCAGCCAGATATTCGGTTGGGACGAGGGAGTGTTTCGGGTTGAAGCGTGGGTGAGCGCGCCTTTGTTCGAAGAAGGCTCGGCGCTCCCAGCTCGGGAGGATGACCGACCGGCCGTGGTCGCGGCGCCACCGCCGCCGCCTCGGCGTGACTCCACGGGACGTCATTTTTTGCGCGTGGTCGAAGTTCCGCTGGCTTCGATCGTGAAGACCCGCGAAGAACGTCGCCCCGCCGACCGATCCGGACCGCCACTTCCGCCGTTACCAGAAGCGCGAGGCGATGCACGTCTGTCGTCACGACCGCCGGCTCCTCAAGAACGCGCCGATGCCACGGTCCGCGTGATCTATTTGGGCGGTCCCGGACGAGTTGATGTCACATCCATCGCCCCCGGTATCGACCCGGCCGGTCGCAGTTCGAGCAGCCCATATGCGCATGTCGACTTGCCCACGACGAGAAAACGCCCTGCGCTCTACAATACCGATCCTCCGGGAGCTCCTCCGACCCGCCCCACCGAAGCGCATCTTCGGACAGAAAGGTCTCACCCCGTCGTTGCGTTGGTGTGGATCATGACCGCGGTTGTTCTCGCGCTTGGTGTGCTCGCGGTGCTTGCGCGCCTGCCCACGATGAACTGAGTCGGCGTCCATCGAAGAAGCGAGATACTATTCCGAGAGGGAGGGGCGATGCGCCCAGGCGTCTTCATCGGTGGCTTCGAGGAGCACGGTGCGGACCGCGCGAACTGCGGCGGAGTTATCTGCAGTATCGCGCCACGCGAGATGAATCGGTTTGCGATACATTGGTTCCAGCTCCCCTGAGATCGCGTTAAGAGGCAGCGGCACGAGGGCGCCTGATTGGAGCGAATCCCAGATCAAATAGGTCGGCAGCACCGAGATGCCGACTCCGGATGTAGCGAAAAATGCCATCTCTTCCATATCGGGAGTGCTGCAATGAAATTGCTCGGGCATTCGGCTCGAGGCCCCAAACACGGTTTTCCACCACGGTTCAAACACCAGGTAGGGGTTGGCGATGAACACATGATCGTCCCGTAGCTCGTCCAAGCTCCGCGGGGCGCGGTGGGTCGAGAGATAACTCGGAGAAGCGACTCCGACCAGCTCTTCTTCTGCGATCTGCTCGAGTTGCATTTGCTGCGACCGATGAAACCCAAAATGGAACGTGAGATCGATCTTTCCGGTCACCAGCTGATGCTCGATATCGATCGCCTCGCCGGTGACCAGCTCCACTGCAACGTCCGGAAACTGCGCGATCAGTTTGGGGATTCGAGAGCGAAGCCAGCGCTTAGGAAAAGGTCCAGGAGCGCCGACCTTCACCACTCCGCGAACTTCGGTTCCCTCCGGATCCATGATGTCGGACACCGCGCGATCGATATTGGCAAAATCGGTTTCGACCGATTGCAGCAAACGCTCTCCGAGCTTGGTGAGCTGGGCTCGACGACCGACGCGTTCGAAGAGCGGCGCACCGAGGCGCGCCTCGAGCGTTTTCATTTGTTGGCTGATCGCCGACTGCGACACATGCCGCTTGCGCGCCGCGGCAGCGAAGCTTGGGCTCCGCGCGACGTCGACAAAGCTTGCCAGCAAATCGTAATCAATAAGCATCGATGGTCATTGAACCGAAGGAGTGATGATTGGACGGAGTCTCTCCTGGTGCAGGATAGTTTCCGCGTCTCAAACGTGGTTTTCGTGCTCGGCCGAACGAGAAGCACGCTTGATTGCAAAAAGGAGAACACGAATGAAACGAGATCACAATCCACGACCGAACGACAACTTGAAGCGCGCTGAACAGCTCTGCAAGGAACTTGAGTCGGAGCTGAGCAAAGAAGAGCTTCGCTTTGTTCAAGGTGGAGTAGCGTATGGACACGAAACGCAACCGGGTTTGACTGACGCGTAGCGTTGGACACGAAAGCGGGATTCCTACGGCTCGATTGCGTAGGAATCCCGTCGCTCATCACGCGATCGATATGAAATATTCGCCATTCATTCGCGACCTCAACCGAGAAGCGTTCTCACGATGATCGATGCCCAAACAACAGGAACGCAACTCGCGAAAACCATCGGGTTTGTCGCCTGGCCGTCCGAGCCCGCGATGCGGGTCACCATGTTGCGGTTGGCGATGAAGGGGATGGTGGCATGCCGTCAGCGAGTCGCAGCGTCTCGCAAGCCGGATGCTGTGCACGAGTTCCTTGTTCACGCCGTGAATCGGTGCCGGTTCTATCGCGAGCGGGTGTCTGCGGGGAAAGGCAGTCGTTTGAGAATCGACGATTTTCCGTTCTTGACTCGCTGTGATCTTCACGATCGGCCGGCGGACATACTCGCCGTCGACCCGGAATCGACGTGGACGCATCCATTTCGTAGCAGCGGTAGCACGGGGGGGTGGCTTGTCGTCTACTTCGATTTGGCTGCGTGGTATGGAAGAGCGTTTTGGGCCCTCGACGACACCGCGAGGCGCGAGCCCGGCCTCATGGCGTCGTGGACGCAGGGTACCACGGCGGTTGTTCAGTTGACCGACTGGGCGGAGGCCACGAACCGGTGGTACCACGCTCCGGGTTTGCAACTCGCTCGGGTTCAAGCGAGGCGGTTTGCTTATGGCTCAAGCTTTGTCACGTCGCGAGAGGATGTGTACGCCGGCGCGGGACCACGCGAAGAGCGTCGCTGGATTACACATCAAGAAAACCTCGACACGTTGCGCTATCTACGGAGCAGTCCACCCTCCATGTTGGTCAATCGCCCGTGGGGCCTCGCTCGATTGGCGGACCTTGATCAAGCGCATGCTCCTGACGAAGGACGGGTACGCCCCAAGCTCGTTATTTCGTCGGGGGGCGTTCTCTACGATGATCTTCGAGAGCACCTCGAAGGCTGGTTTGGCTGTCCGATCTACAATCGCTACGCAATCACCGAAGTCGGCACCGTGGCCATGGGGCGCGTGGGTTGCGGCGGACTGAAGATTGCGCCGTACGTTCATGTCTCTGTGCGCACCGAAGACGGCGATTGCGCGGACGAAGGAACCGGTGAGCTGGTGGTGACCAGTTTGCTGAACCGGGCCATGCCCATGATCCGGTACCGCACTGGTGACTGGGCTACAGTGCGATGGGTCGACGACGAGCACGAAGGCAGAGTTCAGTCGATCACCGCGCTTCCCGGGCGAACTTCGCCGTATTTCACTGCGCCAGGTGGCCGGTTTGATCCGGACACGTTCGGCGCTGTGCTGAGGAAATTGGACGTGCGCTACTATCAGGTAACCCAGAAGCGCGATAATTCGTTCGTCGTCCGCTGGAAACAGGAACCTGCCGGTCCGACCCCCGGCGTGGTTGAACGCACGCTGCGCGCCGTGCTGGGGCAGACCTATGGGCCACTCGTGCTTCGCTGTATCGCCCAAAAGGATTTTCGAGCTCCGCTCGGCAAATACACGCGCTACATCAATGAGCATACCTCATCGGTGCTGGACCACTGAGCGCCTGTTTCTTCCTCCGGGCCGGACTTCCTCGGATACCGCTGTGTGCTAGGACCTCACAGGGCCCACGTCACTGAGGGCCCGCGTTTCTTCGGTAACGGGCGGACGATTCGAGGCAATGCGCACAGCGTTAAGCATTATCTTTGCTTGTGGAGGGATTGCCGGGCCCGCGTTCGCGACGAACGCGAAGGCGCAGAACGCACAATCAGACCAAGAAACGCCTTCCCTTGAATCCGGGGCGCCAGCCGCTGCTGCAGAGGTGCCGGCGCCGCAGCCGTCTTCGCTCGAGTCGGCAGCGAATGAGCCTCCGCCGGATGAACCTACGCGCGCGAACGAGCCACGGCTTCGCTATTTCTTTGAGCGCGTAGAGGTTCACGGCAACACACGCACATCATCGCGGATCATCCGATCGTACGTTCCGCTCGCGCACGGCGAAGCGTTTGATCCTGAGTCGCCACAGATCGAAGCCATTGAATGGAAGCTGCTTGGCACGGGTTGGTTTCGCGAGGTCCAGATCAGTTTGAAACGAGGCAGTCAACGCGGCTGGGTTGTGCTCCAGGTCCACGTGCGCGAGCGCAATACCATCGTCGTCAACCAGCTTGTCCTTGGCGTTTCAGAAGGGCTCAACAATAGCGAAGAGAACGCTCGCGTGCGCCCTTATGGGGGGTTTTCGATCGCAGAGAACAATTTGCTGGGTCTCGGTATCGGCATGTCGCTCCAGACATTACTCTCTCGGCCTCAGCAGGGGGTGCGCGTCGGGTACACCGATCCCAGTTTTCTGCGCTCGCCGTTCGCGCTGCGTGCGTCGGGGTTTTTCAACAATGCACGCCAGTTTTTTGGCACTGACCCGTTGGTGAGCATTCGTTGTCCGGAAGAGCTTTTGCCGAACGACTGTCCGGCGGAGGTCGCGGAAGCGAACAGTGCGGTGGTGTTTTATCGTCGCGGAGGAGTAAGTCTCGGCACCGCGCGCGAAGTTGGCGCGTCGACGCGGTACACGCTCGATTGGCGAGGCGAAGCGATCAACGTGCGCGCGCGACCTGAGGCGGCGAGCGAAACGCGGGGAACCGAAGTCCGGCCCATCGATTTTTCGATTGAGGACGGGCGCAGCTATATTTCGCTGGTTCGCTTCGGCGTGACCTTTGATCGACGCGACCATCCGGTGCTGCCTTCGCGCGGGTTGCTGGTGCGGTTTCGTGGCGATGGCGCGACGCGTGTCATCGGAAGCTCCTACGATTTTCTTCGGGTGCAAGGGCTCGGCCGATTCTGGGTGCCTCTGCCACGGCGACATAGCTTGCGGTTTTCTGGGTTTGCCGGCGTGCTCTTCGGCGAGGCTCCCTTCTTCTATAAGTTTCACGTTTCCGATTTGACGGATTTGATTCCGTCGCGGGTACTCGAGATGGAGCTCGATCGTCGCCCGGCGCCGAATCTATTCAACACGTCGATTGAGACGATGCGCAATGAAGAGCTCGCGTTTCGTCTCGACGTTCAATACAACCTCCCGCTGTACCGTTCGAAGCGCGGTTTGCGCGCGTTGAATGCCTACTTCAACGCCGGCGTCTACATGCTTGCGGACCTGCAAGACGTGCGTGTTTCCGTTCCCGGCTATCAGGGGCTGTCCAAGGTCCCCGTCGATTTCACGTTTGATGTTGGTTTGCGCGCCGACACATCGATTGGCGTATTTCAGTTCGGCTTTTCCACGATTCTCGGGTTTATTCGACTGTGAGCGACGACGTCTTCCAGCTTCGTGCTCGTAGTCTTCGGCAGGGCCATTCTCGGCGAAGCCTTTTCCGGCGGAGCCTTTTGCGACCGGGTATCGCGTGGTTTGCGTTCGTGCTCCTGGCCTTAGGCGTCGCCGAAGCCCAGACGACTCCGCTACCGCAGTTCCGCGTTCAATGGGTTGACGGCGCTCCTGCGCTTTCGTTTGGAGCCGGTCGTCTCGTCAACCGCGACGTGCGTCGAGCTCTCGAGAGCGGCCTAAAAAAGCGAATCGTGCTGACGGTGCAGTCGTTTCGTGTTGGTTCGAGCCAACCCATCGCGACGCGCCGGCAATGGTGCGACATAACCCACGACCTCTGGGACAACAGCTATCTCGTGCGCCAGGAATCGCGTAGCGACCGATTGGCTTCGGTTTCGGAAGTCGTGCGTCGGTGCCTTGCGCCGCGCAATCTGCGCGTGGGAGCCGCGAAGAACTATCGTCGTCAACGAGGTCGGGAGCTCTACTTTGCGGTTCGCGCGGAGTTCAATCCAATTTCCTCGTCGCGATGTCGGCAGCTGCTTGGTTCAAACGACAGCGACGACTCGATTGGACCGATTGTCGTGAACATCGTGCGGCGTTCTATTTGCCAGGCGGAGCGATCGCTCGAGTTTCGTTCTCCTTCTGCACGGGTGCCGTGATGCGATCCACGCGATTTGAACGGCGCATACTGCTGGCGATGGCGATCGTGGCCCTCGGGCCGATGTTCGGGGCACTGTTTCTGGGGCGCGCCGCGTTGTGGGACGCCTATCGAACCGGGGTCAATCCACGGTTTGCCACGCAGCTCGAACGCGGAGTCCAAGCTTATCGCGCGCACCTGATGGCGCTGCGGGAGGACGCCGAGCGAACCACCGACGCGATTGCGTTTCACTGGAAACTGCGCGCATCGCTCGTCTCGAACGATCGGTCTACGGTCGAGCGCTACCTGGGTCAATCCTTGCACCGATATCCTCATGTAGGGTCGATCGAAGTACTGTGGAAGGGCGCACCCTTCGCCACGGCACGTCGCGCAAAACGCTTGGATGCTCGGCGCATGCGCTTGTTGACGCGCGAACGCGTACTTGGAGGCGAAGGCTTGGTGCGTGTGGTGCTCGTTGCTCCGCGGCGGGCGTTTGATGAGTTTCAGCAAGCCGGGGAAATCGCCGGGCTCTACGCGCGGCTAAGCGACCAAACCAACTATGTGGCGGGCGTCTATGTCTGGGTCTACTTGGGTTTGCTGCTCGCGATGGTGGGCGCGGCGCTCGGTGTAGGGCTGATCCTTTCGCGCCGGGTCACGCGGCGCGTGACTGCTTTGGCGCGGGCGACTCAGCGCGTCGGGTCGGGCGACCTTACGGTGACCGTGCCCAGCGGCACGCGCGATGAGGTGAGTGAGTTAACAGAGGCGTTCAACGCCATGGTTCGCGACCTTCGGGACACGCGTGCGCGCGTCGAATACCTCCAGCGGGTAAGCGCTTGGCAGGATTTCGCGCGACGACTGGCACACGAAATCAAAAACCCGCTCACGCCGATCCAGCTCGCCGCGCAAGAGATGCATCAAAGCTATCGCGGCGGCGATGACGGATATCGGCAGAAGCTCGAAGACGCGCGCGCGATCGTAGAAGAAGAGGTCGCCACGCTGAGGCGTCTGGTGGGCGAATTTAGTGCGTTCGCGAAGCTACCTCAGGCCGACTTGGCGCCCGCGGATCTGAACGATTTCGTACAGGACATCGAAAAATCCGTGCCCGCGATCATCGAAGACCTGGGCGCCGAGGAGGTTCCGCGCGTGGAGGTCCGACGCGCGCCGGGCCCGATGCCCGTACGCATCGATGCGATGATGCTGAAACGGTGCCTCGACAACCTCATTCGGAACGCCGTCCAAGCCCAGCAAGAAGGCCTTCCGGCCCAGGTGATTGTGGCGACGAAACGCGATGGTTCCGACGCGATCCTCGAGATACGTGACTCTGGGCCCGGCATTCCCGCCGCAGATCGGGAGCGCGTGTTCGATCCGTACTACACCACCAAATCCGAAGGCACAGGCCTCGGTCTCGCGATCGTGAAGAAAGTAGTGCTCGAGCACGGCGGCGAGATCGGCTGTGAATCGGCACCAGAAGGCGGGGCTTGTTTTCGTGTGACCCTAAAAATTGTATCCTAGCGTACATTTTGGGATATTTGCTGCGCGCGCAAAGCCAAGCAGAGGGGTGCGCGGATGATCATTGTTGACGCGTTTCATTCGTCTTGATAAGTTCCGCGCCCGGCTTCGCCGCGCTGCGTCACCTGCAGGTGTGCTTGCGCTTTTGGGGAGGACTTGACTTTGGTTCAGTCGCTGGAAGGCAATAGCTTAGAAGAACGCGTCGCCTATCTTCAGCAACTCAGCGATGGAGCGAACGAGGAGCTCCGGGAGCACTACGAGTTTCGACTGCAGATGTCGTGGATTTACCACGACAGCGCCATTGAAGGCGTCGTGTATACGCAGGACGAACTGAACGCGGCGCTCACCGATCAGCCAGTGACGGAGACCGCGTTGATTCCCGTCTACGATGAGATTCGCCAGCACCGTGCGGCGCTGCGGCTCGTGCACGAACTCGCTCAGAAAAAAAGGCTCACGATCAGCGCCGATGTCATCAAAGATATCTACTCGCTGCTCGCGCCGGAAGAGCTGGAGGGGAAAGGCGGGCCGAAATATCGGAAAGATATGCCTCTACACAGGCTGTACTTTCACGAAATTTCGCAGCCAGACAAGATCGGCTATCGCATGCGGCAGCTGGTCCAGTGGATGAATGCACCAGAGACCAAGCGCTCAACTCACGCCGTGCGCCTTGCCTCCAAAGCCCATCTCACATTTTTGCAGATCTACCCGTTCCCGAGGCAGAGCGGAAAAGTCGCCAGGCTCTTGCTGAACCTCATCCTGATGCGCAACAGCTACCCACCGGTGATTTTGCACGCCACCGAGCGCCAGCGGTATTACGAGGCGATCAAAGCGGGCGATGACGCGGTCGCGCGCATCGTCACCGATGCGCTAGGAGCCGGGGTAGAAAGCGCAATTCATTTTTTTGAACATCCCCCGGCTTGAGCAGATTCGGCGTTACCGGCGTCACCTTGCTCGGGGTGGTTCAGCTGCCCACAGTGTAGGGGAGTTCTCGATCTGATTGGCATGATTGATCGCGTAGCGCGATTTCCCAGTGCTTGTCGCGATTCGATTGCGGTAGACTCTGTAAACGGGGGATGTGAATTAGAGTGATGCGCGCGCTTGTCGTGGATGACTCGAGCTCGATGCGCTATCTGCTTGCGGAAGCGCTACGCGAGCGTCGCTACGATGTGACCACCGTAGCGACGGGGGAAGCGGCTCTGCGATCTTATCGCGAGCAGCCGTTTGAGCTCGTATTGGTGGATTGGACGTTGCCGGGCATTTCCGGTCTTGACGTGTGTCGCGTGATCCGCGCTGAACCAGGCGGTGAAGACGTGGTGCTGCTCGTGATTACGGGTCGTGATAGACCGGAAGATCTCTCCGCGGTGCTCGACGCTGGCGCGTCCGACTATGTCGCAAAGCCCTTCGACCCGGATTTGCTGCGGACTCGTCTCATGGTTGCAGAACGCGAAGCCCACGAGGCTGCGCGCCGGCGAGAGAGCCAGGAAAAGCTTCGCGCTTCGGAAGCCGCATTTCGCGCATTGATTGAAGGGTCGCCGGATTCGGTCTTGGTCTCTCGCGAGGGTGTGTGCGTGTACGGCAATCCACGCGCGGCAAGCTACCTCGGCTATCCGGTGGATTCGATTCCGGGGATTCGGCTTGAGACGCTTTTTCACCCGGAAGAACGCGCGGAGCGCGGAGCGCGGAGCAAGGATTGTCTCGACGTTGGCAAGATGACCCCCGCGAAGGAAATGCGCATGCTTCGCGCGGACGGCGCTGTCGTGGTTGGCGAATGCATCGACATGCCGCTCATGTATGCGGGCGAGCCTGCCACCATCACGGTGATCCGGGACCTGACAGAACGAAAACAAATGCAATCCCAGCTCTTACTTGCGGATCGTATGGCGTCAGTAGGCACGCTCGCTGCCGGCGTCGCGCACGAGCTGAACAATCCCCTCGCGTATGTGCTCAATAACCTAAGGCTCACGCGGGAGGAGCTGCAGCGGCAATCTGCCGAACCGGAACTGCTTCGAGAGCAAATCGACGAAGCGATTCACGGAGCGGAGCGCATGGGGCACATCGTGGCCGACCTCAAGACGTTTTCGCGCATTGGCGACGAACGCACCGACCTGGTCGAGCTTGGGGATACGCTCCAGTCTTCGATCAATATGTGCTGGAACGAGATTCGGCACCGTGCTGAGCTTATCAAGGAACTCGGCGAAACTCCGCCCGTTGAGATCAACGAGTCACGACTGGGCCAGGTGTTTCTCAACGTGCTCATCAACGCGGCGCAGGCGATGCCCGAAGATCGGCTCGAAGACAATCGAATCAAAGTACGATCGTATACCAGCGAAGATGGTTGGGCGGTGGTCGAGATATCCGATACGGGCTGCGGCATTTCCGAAGAACATCTCAATCGCATCTTTGATCCCTTCTTTACGACAAAGGATATTTCGGAAGGTACCGGCCTTGGGCTCGCGATCTGCCACAATATTGTGAAGCGAGTCGGCGGGCGTATTTCGGTAGATAGCGAACCAGGACGAGGCACGACGTTCCGCCTCACCTTCCCGCCGGGAAAGCGAGCTGTCACCAAGCCGATGGTACGACCCTCGAGAACGAGCCATGGGCCCAAAGCCAAAGTGCTGGTGGTGGACGACGAACAGCTGGTCGGTCGCTCGATTCGGCGCGCCCTTCGCGGACACGAAGTTCAGGTGCTCTCAAACGGCAACGACGCCATCACCACGCTCTGCAACGGCACCGCGCCGGACGTCGTATTTTGCGACCTCATGATGCCAGAGGTGAGCGGCATGGACGTTTTCGAAGCGGTCCGCAGCCGCTGTCCGGAGCTCGTCGATCGCTTCGTCTTCATGACCGGCGGCGCCTTCACGCCAAAAGCCCGGCAGTTCTTGGAAAGCACCACCAACGTCTGCGTGGAAAAACCCTTCGACCTAGCCCGCATCCGCGACCTCGTCCGCGAACGCTCGCAGCCTTCTAGTTAGTTGGGAAGGTCTGTTGTTTTAGGGTTTGGCACCAAACCCTCTCTTCGGGGTTTCGTGCGCTCGAGACATTCGTGCGCTCGGGGACAACTGTCACCAGATGTGGGGTTCTTGGGGGGTCAACGACACATTCTGTCCCAAAGGCGCTCGAGTGGTTCCGCCTCAAAAACGTGGGCAATCGTAGCGCTCTTGTGCCCGTTGACGTTGCTGCAACAAAACTGGCGTGGTTTTCGCTTCTCGTACCCCGTGCGGGTTGGAGGAAGTAGATGAGCAGTGTCGACGTTTCCACCCAAGTATCCGTTTGGGGAAATCAATGCTGAATGTGGCAAGCCAAGAACTTGCTTCAATGGTCCGAGTGTTTTTCGCGCCATCTCGCTAGCGCTTTTGGCCTCAGGGGTTCTTGCCGTTTCTGCGTGCAGGGCCGAGGTTGCAGAGAACAACCCACCGCCATAACTACCAGAGGTCAAGCTCCGGCACGCGACCCGTTCGCACTACGAATGGGTCGGGTACTACTGGTATCAAGGAGATCGTCGATGCACGACCGTAGTCGTCGCGCCAAGAGTGGCATTGACGGCGGGCCATTGCGTTCAAGGTGACGGTCGTGTGGATACGACCGATTTCATTACTCTGACGTTGAAGTCGGAATCCGTACGGCGAGAAGTCGACTTGGTCGAACGAATTCGTATCGGAAACGAAGTTCACGACGGGCTCCAACATCGCACGTTTCAAGGTGGGTACGTCGTCAACGTGAACGAGCACGATATTGCGGTGCTTGTACTCAGCGCACCGGTGAAACTCGAGCGATATCCGCTTCGATCACGTGATCGTGAACGTCAAGGAACTCCGATTTTTGGCGTCGGATGGATTGCGCCTTCCCAGCAAGGGAAGACGCTTGCGTACCCGCTTGTGCACTTCCACGACCAGCACGTTTGGAACATTCGCGTTTCGGTTTCCACCACTCAGTTTGGCAACTTTCTCCAAGCCAAAGATTCGGGGGGGCCATGGATCACCGCGGACGGAGCCCGCATCGTCGGCTTATCCCGTGGCGCGAACCCGTCCGTGATCTACTCGCTCGCCAACGCGAAATGCTGGCTCGCGGAGCGTATCCAAACCTACGGAGGAGAGGGTCCACAAGGAGACCAGGGATACGTGCCGACGTCGGCCTACTACTGTAACTAGCGTACGCCTATGGCGGGCAGGAGTCCGAATCGGGCGGCCAGACTGAGCCTGCGCAGTGCGCGGCGTTTCCACCGTGGATATTTGCCTGTTCCTCGATCGTGAGCTGCGAAGTGTTTCGCAGTCCAATCAGTTCTCGTGTCACACGCAGTTTCGCGCTTACCGAAAGGTGTTCACGCTCCAAGTTTCCGTTTTGTTTCTTCACTACGCAGACTCCTCTATTTGATTCGGTGCTTCACAAAAGCGACTCTGCAGGCCAGCAGCCAGCACGTCCTAGAGGGATCGTTTCCTAAGGTCAACGGCAACCCGCAACAAAATGATAGTGCGCCGCATACGGAGGAGATAGAGAGATTCTCTGAGCTGAGACTCGGCCCCGCTGATTCACCCGCTGTGTCTATTGACGGTCGAATGCAACCAACGGCTCGCGTTGACGCGCTTCGCTTGACCGGCTCATAAGGAGGTGACAGGTCACAGGCTGAAAGGGCAAGCTGTTGCTCCTTGGTTGTGTATTTCGACGTCTACGCTTCACCAGGACGTCATCCAAAAACTGCGGCGCGCGTCAAGCAATCAATCAACGGTTGGCTGCAAGGGCAACGCCAGGACACTCGCTGAAACCAAACCGACAGAGTTGCGAGTCACAGAGCGGAGTACGATTCCGCGGGTCCCCCCACCCAACGTCGGCCGCTTTCGCGGCCGCGCCATCGCTTCGCGAGGGGCCCGGGCAGTTCATCCTCACGTGGCCGCACACGTGGCTCCTGGCGGGGGAGCTTGGGTGAATCGTCGGGGTCGTACCCCGACGAGAGGGTTTGGGTGCCAAACCCTCAAACAACACAGGGTCTGCGGGGTCAGACCCTCCAATAACACGGTGGCGATGCGTGGACTCGAACCACGGACCTAGCGCGTATGAAACGCCCGCTCTAACCACCTGAGCTACATCGCCGAGTACGTTCGTTTGGGTATTGAGACGCCGGAGTATTGGGGAGAGTGTTTTCCGCGTCAACCCTGGATGCGGTTTGCAGGACTAGGTCCGCGGAAGCGGTTCTCGAAGTTCGGTGCAGACCTTGGCGAGAAGGTTTTGGTCGGGCCCTGGCCAGCGTAAGGCGTCCGCTCCCGCGGTGGGATCCGGCGAAAGCGGGACGTCCGCACGCAGCGTCGCCAGCGTTCGGTAGAGGAGCGCTTGGCTTCGCTCAGCGCGCAGATTGGCCGCGAGGGTAGCTTTTCCGCGCACTGTCACGTCCCAATCTTCCGGTTCGGCGGGAATCTCTTCAATGTGCCGGTAGCGACGAAGCACCGCGGCAGAGCTCTTGGCTCCGAACCTCGGGATTCCGGGAATACCATCCGCGGAGTCGCCCACCAGCGCCAGCCAATCGGCGATCGACTCCGGCGGGACCCCGTATTTTTGGTTCACTCCCGCTTCATCGAGCGCGAACTGCTTGCGACGATCCCACATCACAACGCGCGTTCCTCGAACGCATTGAGCGAGGTCTTTGTCCGGCGTGCATAGAAAGATGTTTCGGACGCGATCGTCGCGCGCGCAGAGCGCCGCGCCGGAGGCCAGCGCGTCGTCGGCTTCGAACTGCACCATTGGCCAAGTTGCAATGCCGAGCCCGCGGGTGACTTCTTCGGCCAGACCAAACTGGCCGCGAAGCGCGGGCTCAATCCCCTCGCCCGTTTTGTAGCCAGCAAAGAGCTCGTTGCGAAACGACTCGATGACGTGGTCGAACGCGCATGCCACGTGCGTCACGTCGGGGTTTTTGAGCCACCCCGCAAACGACCGCAGCAACGCCACCACGGCGCCGACTTCCTGTCCTGAGGCGCCTGTTCGCGAAGGCGCGCCGAAGTAGGCGCGAAAAAGCTCGTAGGTGCCGTCTACGAGATGAACGTCAAACGACGACACATTCGCACCGATGCCGTCAGAGAGAGTAGTAAAACGAGGCCGATACGAGGAACGCAAACAGGCCTGTGGGCGCTTTATCGCCTGGCGATCCGGGGACCAAGAATGCTGGCCAGGTGAACTCGCCCATCAAGTCGAGCAGGGGTCGATCGTTCTTGACGAGCGTATACCCGCCGTGCACTCCGAGAGGAATCGCGGTGCGGTCGCCGTCAAAATCGATGGCTTGGACGCCGGTGACCCCGCCGGCGAAGAAATTCTCGGTGATGTTGTAGGTCGCGCGCACAGGAATACCGAGTGTGGTGTCGGTGCCCGGTCCATCAAAAAACGTCGCGCGAAACTCGATCCCGGTATCGATCGCCAAATCTTCCAGCACGTGGATTCGGACGGGCACGCCCAGGTGGAACGCAAAATCTGTATTCGAAGGAATCACCAGCACCACGTCGCCCGCGATTTCGAACATATCGTTCTGAAAAAACTGGTAGCGCCCGTAGACCGGGATATCGCCGAAGTCGAAATCCGGAGAAAAAATGAGCGGAATCAAGCCTTGTCCGAGCGGACGGCCGACTTCGCCATTTGCGATCATCGAAGTGCCGACTCGGTAGCGGCTGACGCCGACCTCGAGCTCGTCGAACACCCCAAACGCTCCGCCAATATCGAGCGTCACCAAAGGATCGATATCCACCCCGGCGACGTCAGGAAAGCGTTCGATACCGAGGCCTGCGTCGCCGCGAATCATGAAGCGACGAATGGTGAGCGGTCGTCGCGTATATGCGACTTGATAGTAGGGCGCGCTATCGGTGGTAGAGAGATCCTCCGCGTCCACTTCCACCGAGTCGCCCATCCAGTTTCCTTCGGTCGAGGCTTCTCCTTCAAAGGATTCCTCTTCGCCATACGAGTCATCTTGGGCGCGGGCCAATGCACCACCTAGGAGCACGCCAGCAAGGAGTCCGGAAGTCAGGAACTTGGAACCCCGAACCATGGCAACCACCGTAGTACGCATCAGCAATCTCCCCCTGCGATGAACACTTTTCTCAAGCGCCCGTATCAGAGCTCAACGTCTGAAACCAGTCAAGTGGTGGTCGGTCTACAGCTCGGACTGTCTCTCCATCGTTTGCGACGCGACGGTGATATCTCGCGCGCACGATGTTTCGAGCGCGGCGTCTGGGTCATCAAGAAACGCTCGGGTGATCGAGATAGGACAGGGGTCGCCAAGCAGTCCCGTCACATGGCCGAGAGCCTCGAAGGTTACGTGGGTGCTCTGCGCGAGATCGCGGGCGACCAAATCCCCCCACATCGGCGGCGTTGCGGGGTCGATCTGGCCCGATAGAAGCAGCGCCGGAATATCCGATGACACCCCTTGCCGCGCGCTGTTCTCGATAGTTGGCAGATTCAGGCCATCGCACACGGCTTCCAGCGTTGCGAGTGTCGGCTCAGCGGAGGACACGAACGCAGGTCGCACCCCTTGATCGACGAGTTCACCGGCCGTGATGCGATCATGTTCCGAGCAGGTCACGGAGAAAAAGTGTAGCTGGCTGATCGAATTGTTTGATTCTTCGAGTGCGGTGACGAGTCGTTCGAGCGCGTCGCGGTCGCGGGTATCTTGATCGAGCACGGCTCCTTCGAGGCGATCTATCAACACCGCAAGGGTCGCGAGGTTGATCCGCAAACCGACGTTGATGAAGGCAAGCGCGAGCCCACGGTCGACTTCAAACGTGTCTTCATCCGAAGCTTGTGGAACCACCGCATCCAAAATCGCGTCGACGGTGTCTGATAGATTCATGGCCGCGTCCGGGCGGCACGAGCGATCGGCTTCGCATTGCTCGCTTGCCGCGATCAGCGCGGTTTCTTCGGCTCGACTCGTTTCGGCAAGCCAATCGAGCACGCCCGTGGGTGGGAGCACCCCGTCGAGGATCACCGATTCTACGGCGTCCGGGAAATCGCGCAGCATATGCTGGGCGACCAGAGAACCATAAGACGTTCCGTAGAGCACCAGCTTTTCGTATCCGAGCGCTTGACGAATTGCGTCGACATCGGCGGCGTTTTCGAGACTGCGGTAGGCACGCAGGTCTACGCGGCGCTGGTCGAGCTCGTTTCGGCACGTCGCGAACGCGCTGGATATCGCTTCGGGTTCGGTTGATTCAAGCTCTGCGTCGCAACGAAGTTGCGGGCCCGATCGTCCAACGCCGCGCGGGTCAAACGCGATGACATCTCGTCCGTCGCCGAGCGCTTCGAGCAGAGATTCAACCAATGCGTCGAGGTCGTCGATGACCCGGCCTCCGGGGCCTCCCTGAAGAAAGATCGCCGGGGTGATTTGAGGCCCGCGTGTCGTCGATCGATATCGAACCACGGCTAGGTTGACGAAGTTTCCGTCAGGCGCTCCGTGCACGGAGGGTGCTTGAACGAAGCCGCATTCGGCTTCGTAGTCCTCGACCGGGGACATCACTCCGTCCCAGCAGTCCACAGTGTCGAATTCGAGCGCCCCGTCAGGTCCCGCGTCGCCGCCTCCGCACCCGAGGGCCAAAGCGACCAGCCCATACAACCATTTCACCGCCGAATCGATCCTAGGCGCGATCTTCGTTCCACTACAAGTACCACCCACCTAGGGCGACGGCTCGGTTAGGATTTTTAGCGTGTAGGTTCCCGTCTCCTTGGAACCATAGGTGTTCGCGTAAACGAGGTATTTTCCCGCGGTCACGGCGCGGTAACTGATTTTTGCGTCATTGTCGCCCGCGCCGTCGTCGTCGTGAGCCACTTGCTTTCCCTCCTCGTCGATCAGGTGCACGTAGCTATCCACTTCCTTGCTGCGCATTTCGACGATGATGTTGTAGTTCTCATCGGCGCGAAACGTGTAGGCATCGTAGTAGCTTTGGTCCTGCTCGAGGAGTGAATCGCTGTCCTCTAGGCGACCATGATGCGTTTGGTCCACAGGCCCCGTGGTGCAGGCCCCCGCGGCGCCGATCCAGCCCGCGGCGCCAATCCAACCCGCCATGCCGATCCGGCTTGTCGTGCCGATCCGCCCCGATGTGCCTGTTCTGCCTGAGGCTGTCGTGTGACTCGACCCGCGAGCCGGCTTCATTGGGTTCGCCGTCATCGGTTCCGGAACATAGCGTTGCGTGTGTTTTTTTGCCACCAGTCGCCTCATCACCCGCTCGGAAATCCTCCGCACCGCAGAATGGTCAATAATTTCAGGTCAACTTTTTGATTAGGGGTGCAATTCGAATACAAATTGTATCGACTTGGATTCACGCAGTCAGGTCGTTTGCGCGTGTCGTGCTCACACCCGATATTTTTGTTCTTCCACTACAGGTCGCCACTTTTTTGATGGATAACACTATATATTGTACGTTTCATAAACTGACAGCGGGTGACATCACATGACATTAGTATGGTCTCTGATACTTTGCTGTGAACGAATCACACAGCGGCTTCCAGGCGTTCTCGGGGATCGGTAGATGGCGGAGATTATTTGGCTTCCGCCCAAAGGCGGCCTCGCTGTTCGTTTGCCCTTGACGGCTTCCCGTCGAAGGGGCTATCTGGGTCCGACTACCACTGATTGTGGTGGCCCGTTCCACAGCATCACTATCTGTTGTGGTTTGGCTGTGGATGGGGTGTGGTTTGTTGGTGGTGTAGCCGAGCGGAGCCCGGCTGCAGCGGGTGTGGTGTTGCCGCTTTTTCAGATGGCCTTGCTGCCGGGGAGGAGACAGTCGTGTCATTAGATATTCAACATATGGCCAATCGCGAAGACGCCGACACCAAACGAGACGCCAAAGCGTCCCCTCCCCCCAATGCGCAAGCCCGGGTCGACCGCGCGTCCATGAGCCAAAAAACCGGCGGCCTGGCCGTCGATCGTGGGTTTACGCGCCCCGGAGAAGACCCTCTCGATTCGGTGGCCTATGAGCGACGCGACAGCGTGATTACCAATGCCGACGGAAGCGTGGTCTTTGAGCTGAAAGGCGCGGAGATCCCTCGTGAATGGTCGCAGTTGGCCACTGACATCGCTGTCTCAAAATACTTCCGCAAAGCGGGGCTACACGGCGACAAAGAACAAGGCGAACGTGGCGTACGCCAGCTGGTGCATCGCATTGCCCACACCATCCGCGAGGCTGGGGAGCAGTTTGGCGGCTACTTCGCGGACTCCGACGCCGCGGCGAACTTCGAAGCCGAGCTTGCTCACCTATTGGTGAATCAGAAAGCTGCGTTCAATTCTCCAGTGTGGTTCAACTGCGGGCTCTACCATCGCTACGGCATCGAAGGCGCGGGAGGCAACTGGGCGTGGGATCCGCAGCGCGACGTGATTTCGAAGACTGAAAACGCGTACTCGCGGCCGCAGTGTTCCGCGTGCTTCATTCAAAAAGCCGAGGACGATCTCATGGGGATCTACTCGCTGGTGCAGGCCGAGGCGCGACTCTTTAAATACGGATCGGGCACGGGCAGCAACTTCTCCCGCATCCGCGGCAAACAAGAAAAGCTTTCCGGGGGCGGCACCTCGAGCGGTCTGATGAGCTTTCTCGAAGTGTTCGACCGCGCAGCCGGGGCCACCAAATCGGGCGGGACCACGCGACGTGCCGCCAAGATGGTGTGCCTCGACATGGACCATCCCGAGATCACCGACTTCATCCAGTGGAAGATCCGGGAAGAGCAAAAGGCGCGCGCGCTGATTGCGGCGGGCTATTCATCTGACTTCAATGGCGACGCGTACCATACGGTGAGCGGACAAAACTCGAACAACTCGGTTCGCGTGACCGACGAGTTCATGAAGGCGGTGGAAAACGACGGCGAGTGGCGAACCTATATGCGGACCACAGGAGAGGTTTGCGATACGTACAAGGCGCGCGATTTGTGGCGTTTGGTCGCGGAGGCGGCTTGGGGCTGCGCCGATCCTGGCGTTCAGTACGACACCACCATCAACGATTGGCACACGTGCTCCAATAGCGATCGCATCAACGCGTCGAATCCGTGCTCGGAGTACATGTTTTTGGATGACTCGGCGTGCAACTTGGCGTCGATCAACCTCACCAAGTTCCTCAGCGAAGATGGCGGGTTTGATATTGCGGGGTACCAGCAGGCGGTCCGGGTGCTCATCTTGGCGATGGATATCTTGGTCGATTTTGCGAGCTACCCGCGGCAAGACATCGCCAAAAATAGCCACGACTATCGTCCGCTGGGGCTCGGATACGCCAACTTGGGCACGCTGCTGATGTGCCTCGGGATTCCCTACGACAGCGACGACGGGCGCACCTATGCCGCAGCGCTGACGGCGATACTGTGCGGGGAGGCGTATGCCACGAGCGCCGAGATCGCGGCGTCGAAAGGGCCGTTCCCGGGCTTCAACAAAAATCGGCAGCCGATGCTCCGCGTCATGAACAAGCATCGAGACGCCGCCTACCGCGTCGCCGAACCTGGAGGGCCAGGCATGGTCGGCGACGATCGCGGGGAGTCGTCTCAATGCCCCGAGGAGCTTGTGCGCGCCGCGCAAGCGAGCTGGGATCTCGCGGTTTCGCTGGGCGATCGCTACGGCTACCGCAACAGCCAGGCGACGGTGCTCGCGCCCACGGGTACGATTGGCCTGCTGATGGATTGCGACACCACCGGGATCGAACCGGATTTCGCGTTGGTGAAGTTCAAAAAGCTCGCGGGGGGCGGGTACTTCAAGATCGTGAACCAGAGCGTGCCGATTGCGTTGCGGCGGCTCGGTTACACCGAAGCGCAGATGACCGACATCGTGAGCTACGTGACGGGCACCAACACATTTACGGGCGCCCCGCATCTTGGCCGAAAGGCGCTGCTCGCGAAGGGGCTGACCGAACGCGACATCGAGAAAGCCGAAGGAGCGCTCCGAGGCGCGTTTGACGTGGCGGGCGCGCTTGCGCCGTGGGTGCTTGGCACTGAGGCCTACGATCGACTCGGCGTACGCTCCGAAGAATACTCCCAGCCTGGCTTCAGCTTGCTCAGGCATTGGGGGATTGCACACGAGCAGATTCAGGAACTGAACGATGTTGTGCTCGGGCGCATGACCCTTGAAGGAGCGCCGCATCTTCGCGCGGAGCACCTGCCGGTATTCGACTGCGCGAACCGCTGCGGCAAGCTGGGGAAACGCTTTCTTTCCCCGATCAGCCACCTCCATATGATGGCCGCGGCGCAGCCGTTTTTGAGCGGCGCGATCAGCAAGACGGTGAATCTGCCCCACGACGCTTCGGTGGAGGAAGTGGAATCGATCTACCTCGAAGGCTGGAAGCTCGGCCTCAAAGCGGTCGCGCTATATCGGGATGGATGCAAATCGAGCCAGCCGCTCAACACCGTGGACGATTCAGAGAGCGACGTGGACCAGGACGGTCAGGCAGAAGAACCTGCGGCGGCGAAGGCCGCGCAGGGGGCCAAGAGCGTACAAGGGCCCGACTCCGCGGCGATCACGATTGCGCGCCGGTCGTTGTCTCCAGCTCAAGAAGCGCTGCGGCCTCCCGAAACCCTGCGTCATCGGTTGCCCAAGAAACGGCGCGGCTTCACCCAAGAAGCGCGGGTCGCGGGCCACAAAGTGTTCCTGCGAACGGGTGAATACCAAGACGGAAGCCTGGGCGAGATTTTCATCGACATGCATAAGGAAGGCGCGGCGTTCCGCTCGTTGATGAACTGTTTCGCGATCAGCGTGTCGATGGGCTTGCAGCACGGGGTGCCGCTCGAGAGCTTCATCGATCAGTTCACGTTCACGCGGTTTGAGCCAGGCGGAATCGTCGAAGGCCACCCCAACATCAAGTTCGCGACCAGCATTATCGACTACGTATTTCGCGTGCTCGGCGTCGAATACGAAAAGCGATACGACTTCGCGCAGGTTCCGCCGAAGGAAGAGCAGGAAGAGCTGCTCGCGCCGACCGACGTAGCGGCGGTTCCTCGGGTCGCGGGAGCGCAAACCAGCGAGCCACCGCCCGCGATTACCCCCGCGGAACAGGCCACGTTTGGTTTCGATAGCGACGACGGCTCCGCGCACGCAAGCGCGCTCGACCAACAGCTCGGAGAGATGATGGGCGACGCTCCGATGTGCGACAAATGCGGCCACATCACGGTGCGCAACGGCGCATGCTACAAATGCCTGAACTGCGGCAACTCAATGGGCTGTAGTTAGGCAGCGTTGTAGTTAGGCAGCGTTGTAGACAAATGGCGTTGTCGTTAGGGGCTCCTGCCCGAAGCACAGAAGGCGCAATTCTAGCATAGGCGGCGTAATTTTCGCACAAAGGCGGTGGCGCCATGGATGGGGGGCAAGGTCAGCGAGGCAGTCTCGGTTCGCCGAGCGAGGTCGTCTTGCTGACCGGCGCGAGCTCGGGGCTCGGGCTGGCGATTGCTCGTCGGCTCATCGCGGAGCCGCGTTACCGAGTGATCTTGACGGCTCGCCAATCATCGCTTCGCCGCTTTGCCGAAGCGGGCATCGTCGAAAGCGAACGGGTATGGCTTCGCCCGCTCGATGTGACCCAAGAGCAAGAGCGCATCGCCGTGGTCGACGAAGCGGAGTCTCGCTGGGGCGGCGTCGATGTGTTGATCAACAACGCGGGTGTCGCCTACCGAGCGGTGATGGAGCATGTCACGGAGCGCGAACGGCTCGCCCAGATGGGGGTCAACTTTCGCTCGCCGATGGAGCTCACGCGGCTCGTGCTTCCCGGCATGCGCAACAAGCTGCGCGGGCGCATCGTGAATATCTCGTCGGTCGGCGGCATGATGGCGATGCCCACGATGGCGGTGTACTCGGCGTCGAAGTTCGCGCTCGAAGGGGCCACCGAATCGCTGTGGTACGAAGTTCGACCCTGGGGCATCCAGGTCACCCTCATCGAGCCTGGGTTTATCCACTCGACTTCGTTTCAGCACGTCGTGTTCACCGAACTGAGCCGCAAATCCTACTGCGAAGGCCACGAAGCCTACGCCGCCCACTACCGATTCATGGGCCCGTTTATCGCCCGCCTGATGGACCTCTCGCGGGCTACCCCCGACACCGTGGCGCGCAAAGTCATGCGCACCATTCGCCGCCGCCGCGCCCCGCTGCGCGTTTCAGCCACCCTCGACGCATTCATCTTCTCCGGAATGCGCCGCTTCTTCCCCAGATTCCTCTACCACTACGCGCTCTACGCGCTGCTCCCCCACGTCCGCTCCTGGGGCCCGCGCCAAGGAGAGCTGCCTCCGCCCAGCGATTCCTCCCTGCCGCCTCCGGCTGATGAAAAAGAAGAGCACTAGGAGACTGGTGTCAAACGCTCCCGCCGGCTCGCTTGCGGCGGCAAGCCATTCGCCGCCATCCCCTCACGCTCGAAAATGCTTCGGCATTTCCTCGGTTCGCGGACGCGACGACTGGCCTACCG
>JANQQS010000195.1 GCA_028284955.1 Myxococcota bacterium
CCCACGGTTGTCCGGTTTAGCTGGTGAGTTGGGAGAGTTCGAGTTGCCTGAGGTTTGGTGGGGGTTTTGGTTGAGGTCGTTTTAGGCTGTCGACGCGCCGCCGGTGCATCAGGTTGAGCCGGATCAGGCGAGCGAAGGCGAGCAGTCCCTTGACCTGGTTCTGGGCGGCATGGGCGAGCTGGATGAGAAGATAGGCGATCAGGGCGACGGCGATCTGAGTGCGCACAGCGTTTTCG
Source organism: Myxococcota bacterium (assembly GCA_028284955.1). Lineage (GTDB taxonomy): Bacteria > Myxococcota_A > Polyangia > Polyangiales > Houyiibacteriaceae > JANQQS01. The sequence goes on from JANQQS010000195.1 coordinate 237, forward strand.
CTGCGTCCCAGGAAGTGGCGGATTTTCAGAGTTTGTTTGACCCAACGGAAGAACAGTTCGATGGCCCAGCGACGCTTGTAGAGGTCTGCGATCTCCTGAGCAGAGGCGTCGAGGTCGTTGCACAGGATGCGGAGTTCCTTGCCGGTTGCGAGCCGGACGCGGACCTCGCGGATCGGGTCGCTGAAGGGGTTCTTGCGGCTGTTGGCCTGCCGCCTGGGCAGCAGGCCGATGCGATCGGACAGGATGGCGCCGGCTTCGGGAAGGGGTAGTTCGGCGATGACCCTCAGCGGCGTATTGCTCTTGAAGCGGGTGACGATACGACAGCCCGCAGCATCCATCCGCGCCCACCAGGCATAGTCGTAGTAGCCAAGATCGAAGACATAGGTGGCCCCCGGCTCGATGGGCATGGCCTGGGCGGGGGTGATGTCGTTGACGCGGGCCGTTGTCATGGCGGCGTAGATCGGCCGCTCTTCGCTGGCGTCGTAGATCACATGGAGCTTGGCGCCACAGGCGTTGTGGGAGAAGCGAGCCCATTGGGAGCCTGCCCCGCTCAGCCGGATGCCGGTGGAGTCGATGAGATAGACAGCCTCCGCCACAGCTCGGCGCAGACCTCGCTGAGCCTGCCCCACCATGTGGGCGAAAAGCTCGGAGAACACGACACTCGGCCGCGACGCGTTGGCGTCGGCGAGGGTCGAGCGCGACACCTCCCGCCCTCCGGCGTGGTAGAGCCGAGCGGACTGGCTGGCGAGACCGCCGACCACCTCGCGCAAGCTCGTCGCGCCACAAAACTGGCCGTACAGCAGGGCGATGAACTGGGCTTTGGTGGTCAGCCGGCGCACCCGATGGTCGGCACCATGGTCTTTGACCAGACGTTCGAAGGCCGCCCAGGGAACGCGCTTCAACAGGTCGTGGAAAACCGTATTCTGGTGCCGCACGGTGTTGCTCCGCTGTCGTGTCCGAGATCGTCGCCAAACGCTCGAACAGCAGTAGAATCAACACCGTGCACCCTGTCCACCCCCGCTCAACCGGACAGCCGTGGG
>JANQQS010000184.1 GCA_028284955.1 Myxococcota bacterium
CACCAAACGAACCCCCCGCCAGCAAGAGCAAGGGGGCGTAGGGGCCCCCGCGCAGCGCGAAGCGGCGTCGGGAGGGGGGCCCCGCGGAATCGTATTCCGTGGGGGGAGGGGCTGCGGCCAGCCCCTCCAATAGCTACAGCAACTCGGCGGCGCGGCAGTCGAAGTCGGCGTTGAGATCGTAGGAAGGCTGATTGAGGAGTTCGTCGCATGCGGAGCCCAGCAGTCGAATGCGCGTGTTGTCAACGACCTGCCATTCGCCATCATCTCGGTTTTCGTTGCAGCGAAGTGCTCGCCCGTTGAGTTGTACTGACCCGGTTGCACAAGCCTTTTCTTTGTCCACGATCGCGCCCCCTTGCAGCTGCACGTCGCAGGATGGTCCGCGCACGATGGTGCGGAGCTCGGCTTCTAGCTGTGCTTTGCTGGTTGCGGTTCGGTATTGTGGTCCCTCGGGAGCGGTAGTCCCGTCTGGCAAGCCGATCGATGCGTAGTAAAGCCGCTCGAGAATTTGCTCGAATGTGCTGATGCCGGGCACCGGAGGTGCAGTGGGGCGGCCGTTGATCGTGCCTGGAGTGGTCGCGCTGAGCAGCGGCCCTCGCCCGAAGCCGACGATGGTGATGTTCTTGTTCGGATTTTGCGCCACGCGGCGCAACGCGTCTGTTGTTTGGCTTAGCGATCGCTGAAAATCTTGCCGGCAGGACCCGGTGCCGGGATCGGTCGACACCGTAGGCTCGCCGTCGGTGAGCAAGATCCAATACTCTCTCCGGTTCGGGTCTGTCGCCTGAAACAGCGCGTCGACCGCCAGTCCAGTGGGGGTTGCCCCGGCCCAGTTGAGCTCGGTGCAATTGGGGGCGGTGCAAAGATTTTGGGGCAGGACGGAGGTTGCGAGTCCAAGGTTGCCCAGGTTTGGCATCGTGCTTCCGGTGAGCAGGCAAGATTGTAGAATCTGTCCGTTGATGTTTTGCGGCACGCCGTCGGTATAGATATGAAGACCAAACCGCACGATGTCTTGAAGATTGGTGACTAGGCCGTCGGGTCCGACGAGTACGTCTCGAAGCACGCTCCAGCGGGAGGGATTTGAGGGGCTAGCGGGCGTTTGGCCGTCCGAAACAACGGGAAGCGACATGCTGGCCGACCGATCGATGATGAGCCAGACGTCGGGTGCTTTTCGTTCGCCTACCAAACGAAGCTCGGGGCAGTCCCCGTCGCCGCCAATGCACCGGCCGTTGTCGGTGCATTCGAAACCTTCCCCGCAAAAGTAGCCCTGGGAGAATGAGCAATCTGCGCGGCATGTTTGGTCCGGCGAACAGTAGAAGCCCGAGGGGCACGTCGCGGCGGCTCCGGCGATGCAGTTTTGGCCGCATCCCGGGAGCGGAGCTGCGCCCTCGCATGGGCTCTCCGAGGACATGTTTGAGTTTCCGCAGGACACCGAAAACAGGGCCGCGAATAGCGCCGCCACGCGCACGCTCGTCCATCGAATGGTCATAGGGGAATCTCCCAGGTCAGATCGACACGAGAGCCGACGTGCGATTACCTGCAAGAAACATACGAGTCCCCGCAGGTTTCGACAAACCAATAATCTCGATAGTCCGTTCGGTTTTCGCAGTTTGTTGCGAGGTCAAAAGGCCAGAACTACGGACTCCGCGGATGCGGCGGCTGGGGTCTTTAGGCAGCAGCTTCTTCGGCGTACAACGACTCGATTTCGTTCCGATAAACCTTGATTACCTCGCGCCGTTTCAGCTTGAGCGTCGGCGTGAGCATGCCGTTGTCGGTCGTGAATTCTTCCGTTCCAATGACAAATTTACGCACCTTCTCATACTGTTTGCATTCCGCCGAATACTTGTCGAGCTCATCGCGAATCAACTCTTGAATCCGCTCGTTTCGTGCCATGTTGTCACGATCCGCAGAGATGGAGTGATCTCTTGCCCATAGTTCGAGTGCTTCGAAGTCCGGAATGACGAGCGCGACGTTGTAGTTCTGGTTCGCGCCGTACACCATCGCATTGGTGATAAACGGGGAAAGCTTGAGCTTTTCTTCAACCTGAGACGGCACGACGTACTTTCCGTTGAGCAACTTGTACTGCTCTTTGATTCGACCGGTAATGAAGAGGAACCCGTTCTGATCCAGGTACCCCATGTCTCCGGTTCGAAATCCTCGTACACCACCTTTGTCGAGCAGCACCTTGTCGTTTTCTTCTTTCAACCCGTGGTAGCCAAGCATCACGTTGTGCCCGTACACCACGATCTCTCCCTGCTCGGGGTCTTCAGTCGCGGCGATATCGATTTCGACGTCGATGCCCGGAAGCGATCGGCCCACGGATCCGATGGTTCGCGCGCCAGGGTAGTTGGCGGTGGCGATCGGTGACGTTTCGGTGAGGCCGTATCCTTCGTACACCATGATGCCGAGGTCATCGATGAACTGGGCAACCTGTTTGGAAAGCGCGGCGCCGCCGCTGAACGCGTATTTGAGCCGTCCACCGAATCGCTCGCGCACTTTCGCAAAAATAACTTTGTCCAAGATCGAGTGTTTGAGGTCGACCCACAAGCTCGATTGGCCACGCGCGCTCAGCTCTCGCTTTTGTACTGCAGTGGTGACTGCTGCCTGAAATAATGCGAGTTTCAACCCACCCGCTTCGTTCATCTTCTTGTGCAGCCCGTCGTAGATACGATTGAAGATGCGCGGCACGCTGAAGAGAAGCGTTGGCTTCACTTCTGAAAGGTTGTCGACGATCTTGTTGACCGACTCGGCGATTCCCATCGACGCTCCCATGGAGAACAATGCATGGAGTTCCACCGTTTGGCCAAAGCTGTGGGCCCACGGAAGAAACGATAGCGATCGGTCTTCAGGGCTGATGGGGAAGATTTCGTGAATCGCGCTCACGTTGTGCGCCAGGTTGCCGTGCGCCAGAAGGACTCCCTTTGGGTTGCCGGTGGTGCCGGAAGTGTAGATGAACCCTGCGACATCAGTGCTTTGGGGTTCGATCATTTCGATTGGGTTTGCGCGGCCGCTTTCGAGAAAGCTGTCGAACGTTTCGGTACCTTCGACATCTGTTTGCGGTGCGAGCACGACCACTTTCTGGAGGGCGGGCAGTTCCGTCCGAAACGCGGCGAGTCGCGCGGCGATGCTGACGTCGGCGACGATGACAATTTTTGCTTCGCAATCACCGAGGATGTAGCGCCAGTCTTTGTCGAGTTGCGACTCGTACATCGGCACGAAACCGGCGCCGAGCCCGTAGGTCGCGTAGCATGCGATCGCCCATTCCGGTCGGTTGTTGGAAATGATCGCCACTCGGTCGCCTCGCTCGATGCCCATGGCGGCGAGCGCTCCGCGACATAGGTCCACTTGCTCGCCGAACTCTCGGTAACTCAACCAATGCCACTGGGCTCCCGACTTGGTTCCAAAGAGTGGTCTGTCGCCAAACGATGCGACGCTGGTTCTAAAGATTTGTACCAAGTTGTCGAACTTCGGTTGAAACTCCGTCATGAGTCGGGCCCCTCCAGCAAGCGAAGTCCGAGCGTACCAGGGACGTACCGGACAACAAAGCAACGCGCCCACTACCTGTCTACTTTCCCAATCTCGATCGCAACCCTTCGGCCCCGTCGGAGCACGCCTGGGGGTTCGAGGCCGCACTGAGTCATCGAATTAGCGCCCAAGCCATGTCGAGCGTGATTCACTAGGCAGAAAAGAACGGATCACCAGTAGCTTCTCGGCCCCACCACTGGCAGATCGATCTTCCACCTTTGCAACCGTCGGTCGCAGTTGCGGTGAACGAGTGGATGTTCCTGGCATAGGCTGGGGACTACTTTTTAGGGGTGTTGTGACGGTTTGGGGCCAAACCGGTCACATGCAACGCGATTCCTCTCCGCCGGCACGCATTCTGCAAAGACCATAGGCGTCGGCTTTTTGGGCCGGTGGATCGGAAACAATGCATGGCTTCGCGATGCGGCGTTTCCGTGGGTCGAGGCGCGTGCGAGCGCCCCGGTAACGAGGACATGCCGAAGCCAGGGTGTTTCCAACCGAACCGCAGCGCTCGTAGAGCTCCTCGAGGCATAGAACGCCAACCGATCCACCGGCCGCTCTATTTCTGAGGGTCTGTTTTTCTGAGGGTCTGGCACCCAGACCCTCTCGTCGGGGTACAACCCCGCCGATTCACCCAAACTCCCCCGCCAGGATGCACGTGACCTGGTTGCGTGGGGTCGAACTGCCGGGGCCCCGCCGCTACGCGGTGGGGCGGCCGCGATGGCGGCCGGACTGGGGACGAAGTCACTCTTCCAGAAGACGCAGTCAGAACAGATCACCACACAGCAGCTCACGGCGCACACCGCACGAACGAACGCAGTTCACCGCGAACACCGCACGAAGAAAGCAAGGGGGTGTAGGGGCCCCGCGCAGCGCGAAGCGGCGTTGGGAGGGGGGCCCCGGTCGGGTCGTACCCGACTGGGGGGAGGGGCTGCGGCCAGCCCCTCCAGAGAACCAGAGGACGCCGCCGAACTGGCGGCGGTCGGTGCTTGGGGGAGCAATCCGCCGCCTTCGGTGGTCTAGGCCTTCGAAAATATGTGCGTCGCTTAGCGGCATACGCCCTGTATGAAGGGGCGGCATGGCGACTGTGGCTCATGCAGCGTGCGTGGAAGGGGTAGCTGCGCGTTTGGTTCAAGTCGAGGTGCAAATCGGTCGAGGTTTGCCCGGTATCGACATCGTGGGTTTGCCTGAGCGTGGGGTGCGCGAGAGCAAAGTTCGTGTGCGCGCGGCGCTGGACGCAGAAGGCTTCGCGATTCCTCCTCGTCACGTCGTGATCAACTTGGCGCCGGGCGATCTGCGTAAGACAGGCTCTGGTTTTGATCTTGCGATAGCTGCCGCCATGCTTGGTCATGTCGACGCTGCGTCGGGAGACAAGTTGCCGGATACGCTGTTGATCGGGGAGCTTGGTCTCGATGGAAGCGTGCGTGGTATTCGGGGTGTGTTGCCCCAGCTTCTTGCGGCGCGGCGCGTGGGCCTCAGGCGAGCGGTCATCCCGACGGAAAACGCTTCGGATGGAGTGCGCATCGCGCAGCTGATTTGCTCGGAAGACTTCGAAGTATTCTGTGCAGCCCATTTGCACGATGTCGTGGCGTGGCTGAACTCCGAAACGGAGCTTCCGGCGCCGAGCGATTGCTTGAGCGTGGAGCTGCGAACGCCCACGCACGACGCCATCGACGAGTGGGGGCAGGCGACGAAGCCTCCGGAAGATCTGGCCGACCTCAAAGGGCAGGCGTCGGCTCGGCGGGCGCTCGAGGTCGCTGCCGCAGGAGGCCACCACTTGTTGCTCGTAGGGCCCCCCGGAGCTGGAAAAACTATGTTGGCGCGACGTTTGCGGTCTATTTTGCCGTGTCCCGATCCCGACGAATTGCTCGAGATCGCGACTATCGCGAGCGTTGCTGGAGATGCTTCGCCGGTTGCGCAAAGGCTGGAAGAGGCGAATACGCGACTCGGCGCCACACTCGGCCGACCCTTCCGTGCTCCGCACCACAGCGCGAGTACGGCGGCGTTGATCGGGGGTGGAGATCCGGTACGACCTGGTGAGCTTACGCTTGCCCATCGCGGAGTGCTGTTTCTCGACGAGCTCCCTGAATTTCGGCGCGACGTCATCGAATCACTGCGTACCGCGCTCGAGCTTGGTCACGTCACTTTGGCGCGCGCGCGTGCTCGGGTCACGTTGCCTTCTGCGCCGATGGTGGTCGCGGCCATGAATCCATGTCCGTGCGGCTACGCCACCGATCGTACCCGTGTGTGTGTATGCGGTCCTGAGGTGACGGACCGGTATCGTCGGCGGGTCTCGGGCCCACTTCTCGATCGGTTCGATATGCACGTTCACGTGCCACGGGTGCATCTGCCGTCCCTCCGACAAGAAACTTCTGGAGAATCCTCGGCCACGGTAGCGGCTCGCGTGCGCATGGCTCGCGACCGCGCTCGCGCACGGGGACCCCAGCGAGGCGTGGAAATGTGGACAAGGACTCTCGCCACCGACGCGCTTTCGCTCCTTGACCGTGCCGCGGAACGACTTCGGCTTAGCGCGCGAGGCTACCTGAAGACGATTCGGGTAGCGCGGACAATCGCGGACTTGGCTGGCCAGGACACGATCGATTCCGCTGCGATCGCTGAGGCGATTCAATATCGCGTGCTGGATCGAGACCTTGCGCGCGGCGATGTCTCATCGGTTGGAGATTCTTTGTGATCGGAAATTGGAGAAGAACCCGTGATGAAAGAAGAGAGGACACCGTGACGAAAGAAAAAATGAAAGCAGTCGAGCACACCTATCGGGCGATTGAAAAAGCATTTGGAAAAGGCGCAGTCATGCGCCTTGGCGATCAATCGACCGAACAAGTGCCGGCTATCGTGACCGGCTGTGATTCGTTGACCGAAGCATTGGGGTGTGGCGGCTATCCACGAGGCCGACTGATCGAAGTATTCGGACCAGAAGCGAGCGGGAAGACCACATTGACGCTGCATGCCATTGCTGAATGCCAACGTCTCGGCGGCGTGGCGGGGTTCATCGACGCCGAGCATGCACTGGACGTGCAATACGCCAAGGCGATCGGTGTGCGAGAAGAAGGGTTGCTGGTGAGCCAACCCGACTGTGGTGAGCAGGCGCTCGAAATCGCCGACATGATGGTTCAAGGCGGCGGGGTCGACCTCATTGTGGTCGACTCGGTGGCTGCGCTTGTCCCGAAAGCTGAAATCGATGGCGAAATGGGTGACCAGCACGTGGGTCTGCAAGCGCGCTTGATGAGTCGTGCGCTCCGAAAGTTGACCGGAATCTGCCATCGCACGCAGACCACGATGATGTTTATCAACCAGCTGCGCATGAAAATCGGGGTGTCGTTTGGCTCCCCGGAGACCACTCCCGGCGGCCACGCGCTTCGCTACTACACCAGTGTTCGGCTCGATGTGCGTCGCGTGGGAAGCGTCAAAGTCGGCGAGCGGATTGTGGGAAATCGTACGCGAGTCAAAGTGCTAAAGAACAAGCTCGCGCCTCCGTTTCAGATCGCGGAGTTCGACATTCGCTATGGCGAGGGGTTCGACGTGGTTGGCGATCTCATCGATCGAGCGGTTGCTGCGGAAGTGGTCGAGAAAAATGGCGCGTACTATCGCTTTGCCGGCAAGCCGTTGGCGCAAGGCCGTGAGAACACGCGAACACTGCTGCGATCTGACGAAGCGCTGCGCGCACGGATTATCCAGGCTCTGCAGGTCGACGAAAAAGCGCTCAAGACTGCGGCGGCGTAGAACGACTGCTCAGAACAGTAGCTACTCAGAACAGTGGCACTCAGGGCGGTGGCCACTCAGAGCGGCAGCGATTGAGATAGGCTGTGGATCGGAGCGCTACTGGAGGCGCTCGAGCACTGCAACGATCGACCTCACCGCGTCGTCGATACGCATCTGGTCGAGTGCGACCGTGATGTGCGGGTGCTCCGGCGGTTCAAAGCCCGCAAAGTTCGCGTCAGGCCTGCGTTCTTGGCATAGCGCGATGTCGGTGTTGACGTACACCTGGATGAAGCGATCGTCTCCAATGCGTTGCCGCAGGCGCGTGCGGTCGCTTTTGCCATAGCTCGGAAACGCGCAAATCGCGACCAAGCCCGCGTCGGTGCAGGCCTTGGCTGCGGAAACCATCGAACGGAGATCTTCGCCCGAAGGGTCGACGACGGTCGCCGCGCGTCCCTGGTCGAAAAGACGACGCTCCAGCGCGTAGGCGAGCGACCATCGACCAGAGCCAGGCAGCCCGGTGAGCCAGATCGTCGCGCCGCGCTGTCCCAATCGCTCGCGCCGCTCTTTGCTGCTCACTTGCGTTTTGGGCGTCAAGCCAGAACCGGCGCGAAGTTCGCGCAAGGCTTCGTCGAGATCCTGCTCGGTTTCGCGGTCTGCGATGATCATTCCCGATGCGACCGTTGCGTTGGTGAGCGAGTCGATGAGGATGAATGAACCGGTATCGCGGTTGCGCTGGTAGCTATCGAAATACAGCGCGCGGTGGCAGGTCAGCGTGACCCGCGCGATATCGTTCAGTCCAAGGCTCGAGGTTTCAACTTCCTCAAGCGTATCCATATCTTTTTTCCAGTGGATGGTGTCGACCTGAACGCGCACCCGCTGCGTCGTATGTTTGATGATGTACGTTTTGTCTGGGTCGAGCTCTCGCTCGTTCATCCATACGAGATGTGCGTCGAAACTGCGACCGATCAAGGGTCGATTGTCAGGGCGGACGATCATGTCTCCGCGACTGCAATCGATTTCGTCGTCGAGCCGAATCACCACCGATTGGGGTGTGGTGGCGCGGTCGTGTTCAGTTGCGCGTCCGAGCGTTCCGCTCTCTGGGTCAAATGAATCGTATACGTCGATTGAGCGTACCGTGGAGGTTTTGCCTGAGGGCAACACCATGACCTGATCGCCTCGCGCCACAGAGCCGGAACCGATTTGACCTGCGAAGCCCCGGTAGTCGAGATTGGGTCGCAGCACGTACTGAATCGGATAGCGAAAATCGCTCAGATTGCGGTCGGTCGCGATGGGTACGGTTTCGAGATATTCGAGCACGTGCGGGCCGGTATGCCACGGCGTGCGTGCGCTGTTCTGAATCACGTTCACGCCCTTGAGCGCGCTCACGGGAAAAAACGTCACGTCGGTAAACTGCAGCGGCTCTGCGAAGCGCGAAAAGTCATCGCGAATACGCCCGAACACGCTTTGGTCGTAGCCGACCAAGTCCATCTTGTTTACGCACACGGCGAGGTGACGAATTCCCAAAAGGTCCGCGAGGTAAGCATGCCGGCGTGATTGCTGAAGCACCCCCAAACGAGCATCGATCAAGATGATCGCGACGTCGGCCGTGGATGCGCCGGTGACCATGTTGCGCGTGTATTGAACGTGGCCGGGGGTGTCCGCGATGATGAACTTGCGACGGTCTGTCGAAAAGTAACGGTACGCCACATCAATGGTGATGCCTTGCTCGCGTTCTGCGGTGAGGCCGTCGGTGAGCAGGGAGAAGTCGATCTCCGTACCCTCCATGGTGGTGGCTTGCTTCACGGCGGCGAGCTGATCTTCGTAAACCATGCCTGTGTCGTGCAGCAATCGACCGATCAGCGTTGACTTGCCGTCATCCACCGACCCTACCGCGACAAACCGCAGCAGCTCTTTTTCCTGATAACGCGCGAGGTATGCATCAATATCGTCGCGAATCAGCGAGGTGTCCCCGGCCTTCGGATCAATCGATGCAGTATTGGTGGATGCAGAATGGTCCGTGTTGTTGATGCTGCCGCTCATCAAAAATACCCGTCGCGTTTTTTCTTTTCCATCGACCCATCTTCGTCAAAATCAATGAGGCGGCCTTGCCGCTCGGAAAATCGCGTGAGCAGCATTTCCTGAATGACCTTGGGAATCGTGTCGGCTGAGGATTCGACCGCGCCGCTTAGCGGGTAGCACCCGAGGGTTCGAAATCGAACGCGTTTCATCTCTGGCTTTTCGCCGTCGCGAAGACGCATGCGGTCGTCGTCCACCATGATGAGCGTTCCGTCGCGTTCGACGACCGGTCGCTCTGCCGCGAGGTAGAGCGGCACCACGGGAATGCGTTCGAGTTCGATGTAGAGCCAGACATCGAGCTCCGTCCAGTTGGAGATCGGGAACACGCGGACGCTTTGGCGCTCGTTGATGGCTCCGTTGTAGAGGCTCCAAAGCTCCGGCCGCTGGTTTTTGGGGTCCCACTGATGAAACTCGTCCCGAAACGAGTAGATGCGCTCCTTGGCTCGGCTGCGTTCTTCATCGCGACGCGCGCCACCAAACGCGCAGTCGAAACCGTAGTGGCTAAGCGCTTGTTTGAGCGCATCGGTTTTCATGATGGTGGTGTATTTGTTGCTGCCGTAGTCGAACGGGTTGACGTTCTGCGCCACGCCTTCTTGATTCGTATGCACGAGGAGCTGCAGGCCGAGGTCTTTGGCGACCTGATTCCGAAACGCGATCATCTCCCGAAACTTCCACGTCGTGTCGATATGAAGTAGGGGAAACGGAATCGGCGCGGGGGCGAACGCTTTTTGAGCGAGCCGCAGCATCACCGAGGAGTCTTTGCCGATGGAGTACATCATCACCGGCCGCTCAAACTCTGCCGCCGCTTCGCGAAGAATATGGATGCTCTCCGCCTCCAACTCACGCAAATGGCTAAGTTTTTGTTCGCTGCTCACAACCTGGCCCTCTCGGCTCGCATGCGCCGCGGTGTAGCGCGCTGAGGGCTCAGGATCAAACGTTGCGTGCCACGCAACACTGGCTTCCGAATATGTAACTGGCGATGGATCTACTTCGGTTCAGTGTCCGTGTTCGGAGGTGTCACCTCTTGAACAATGTCACTTGGGAAGAACGGAGTCCCAAAACGATTGAACGACGGGGTCCTTTAGTTTTCGCTTGAGTGTGCAGATGGATACGTGCAAGGGAGCGATTTCAATGCGCGCGTCCACTACGCGAATTCGGCTGCTGAGCGCGCTGTTGTGCATGGTCAGCAGAGGTGTCACGCCTACGCCGGCGCCGGACGCGACCAGCGCGCACACCGCTTCGTGGCTCACCGGTTCGTAACCGATCTCGGGTGGTATGCGCTTTGTTTTTCGCCAGCGCTCGACACGTTCTCGAACTTCGCCGTGGCGTGGGGCAATCAGCGGAACCTTGTTCCAGCGAATCGGCCGGCGTTCGATCGCTTGCGTCACGGCACACGAGAAGCTTGGCTGCACGAAGACAATAGGTTCTTCGACGAGCAAGCGATGAACCAGCGAACGCGGAGCGCGCCGAGGAAGCGCGGACACGACCAAGTGCGGCGCGCCGGTTTCATTTCGCTCATCCAACATCTGGAGAGCGTCGGTGGAGCTGCCCGTTTCAAGTTGAACGCGGATACGTGGATAGCGCTCCAAAAAGGGGCGAAGCACGTCGGGCAAGAGGGCGTGTCCCGCGGTGGCAGAGCAGAAGATACGCAGCTCGCCTTCAAGCTCATCGATGTTTGCGTTTCCCTGGCGGTAGCGTTGCCATCGCGCGAGGGTGTCCTCGGCGTATTCGAGGAATCGAAGCCCTTCGGAGGTTAGCTCTACGTTGCGGGGGTCGCGATTCACCAAAGGCGCACCGGCAGAGTCTTCGAGCCGTTGAATCGTTCGAGTGACTGCAGATCGGCTCAAATGGCACGCGCGCCCGGTGCGGCCAAAATGAAGCGTATTCGCGAGGGAGCAAAACACTCGCAGCTCGTCGTGGTTCATCCGCGAAACGTAATCGTCGTTGCGTGAAACGCAACATAGCGTGCCGAAATCAGCGCTTTACATCGACAGTACGGATCAACAAGTTGATGGCGGCTCAGGCTTCGCGATGGCGCGAACGGGGCATTCTCTTGGCAGTTGGAGTCATGATGAGAGGCAGTTTCATGCACCCGAACGACTCGATTTCCGCGCGTGGCTTGGGCGGGTCGTTCCGTGCGTTATTCGCTTTCGGTCGCGCTGGCTGGAAGAACGGTTTTGTTGTCGCGATGCTGCTCGGCGCGTCGGTTTTCTCCGGATGCGAAGCTTCCGTCGGTTCTGATACGGAGCAACAGGTCAAGTATCGACAAGAAACCGTCGACGTTGTGGATGTCGGCTGGACGGTCGGAGCGGGGGTTCTCCTCACGGTATTTTTTCCTCAAGTTGCGGCATCAGCTGGCGCCACCTCTCTCTGGGACTGGCTTTGGCTTGAACCGGTACGTAGATGGGTTGCCGAGGCGGTGATCGATGGTTCGGTGCGGCGTCGGGCACTGTTGCACGGAGCGGCGGGTCGGGCAGCGCTGTCGTGGACAAAGTACAAGAAGTTTTTTGACGAATTGCAGGACACAGCGAAGCTCGGAACCAAGGACCAGGTTGACGCGGTGGCCCGCCGATTCCTTCCTCCTCGCGTGCTTCAGGCCTCGCTGAATCGCGTGGGGCTGCTGGCGCGCTTGAACAACCAAGATTTTATCCGGTTGATGCAGCTCTTCGGCGTCGTTGGGGCGGATGTCCGTCAAGGCTCGCATGAGCTCGACTTCGAGCGAGTGCTGCAGTTCTTGAGAAGCCATCGATTTACACTGAACGAAATCGCGCAGATTACGGGCGCCGCGTACGCGCTCGACGATGGAGCTGGAGGAAACGACCAACCACCAGGACGCGCGTTGGGAGGCTCGGATTGTGAGAGTGCGCTCAATGAGATGATTCAGAACGCGTTGAACGGCAGCAATGTGCGCGTAGTCGGACAAGCCATTGAGATCACCGTCCGGAGCATCGCTTTCAAACTCACGTGGGATGCTGCGACCGGCTCGGTGCTCGCCACCATGTACAACTACGGTACTATGGGTCACCGCAGTCCTGAGTTCCGAGGCGCCGTGCAGAGCAACGGGTGCCACTTTTCGCCGGGCACATACGTCGTGAAGCTCACCGATATCGTGAACCGAGTCCAAGCGCTTCTCCGTTCCGGAGGAGGATAGAAGCTACGGGTAGCCGCGTCCGATACGCGAGCGGGCTGCAGGGAGGTTCGCCTAGGTCAATGCGCGGCGAGCCAGGTTGGCCCTGCGCCGATATCCACTTTGAGGGGCACGCGAAGGTTTCCCGCTGTTTCCATCGATTCGCGTGCGAGCTCGACGATGGAGGCGACTTCGGCGGTGGGCACTTCAAAGACGAGCTCGTCGTGGACCTGCAACACCATGCGCGCGCCGAGCTTCTGCTCACGAAGTTTTTGGTCGATATCCAACATCGCCATTTTGCACAAATCGGCGGCGCTACCTTGTATGGGTGTGTTGGCGGCGATGCGTTCGCCGTAGGCACGGTCGGTGGTGTTCTTGTTCGAGAGCTCGGGGATGTACCGGCGCCGACCGGCGAGGGTGGTGACGTAGCCGCGCAGGTGAGCTTCTTCCACCGTCTGGTCCAGCCAGGCGCGGACGCCGAAGTAGGCTGAGAAATATCGGTCGATGAGCTTTTTGGCTTCGCCGCGGGGTAGGCCGAGGCTCTGCCCAAGGGCGGTCGGTCCTTGGCCGTAGATTGTCGCGAAGTTGACCGTTTTCCCTACGTTTCGCTGTTCAGCGGATACCGCGCCAGCGGAGACTCCGAAAATCTCAGCCGCCGTGCGGCGGTGAACGTCCAGGTCGCGGGCAAAGGAATCGAGCAAGAGCTCGTCTTCGCTGAAATGGGCGAGCACTCGAAGCTCGATTTGGCTCCAGTCGGCGCTGACGAGTTCATGGCCTGGCGAGGCTACGAACGCTTGGCGAATGCGCTTGCCGTCTTCGGAGCGGATCGGCGTACGCTGAAGGTCGGGGTCGGTGGTGATAAGGCGTCCTGAAGCGCCTGCGGTCTGTTGAAATCGGCAGTGAATGCGTCCTGTCTCGGGGCGTATCGAGTCTTCGAGCACGCGGGTGTAGGTCGTAAGGAGCTTGGTCAACGCGCGCCAGCGGATGATGAGCCGGGCGATTTCGTGTTTCGCGGCCAAGCGCTCGAGCACTTCCGCGGCGGTGGAATAGCCGGTTTTGGTTTTTTTGATCACGGGCAGGCCGAGCTCCTCGAACAGCACTGTGGCGAGCTGTTTGGTGGAGGCGAGATTGAATTCGTGGCCGGCGATTTCGTAGATTTGATGTGCAATCGTGCGCTGGCGAGATTCAAACTCAGCGCCCATTTCGCGCAAGTCTTGGCGATCGACCGCGATGCCCGCCAGCTGCATGCGCCCGAGCACGCTGGCGAGGGGCATCGAGATATTGTCCATGACCGCTCGCTGGCCAGATTCGATCAATCGTTCGTCGAGAATCGAATGGAGCTGCTGGAGGACCCATGCACGCTCACTGGCGAACCGGCCCACCGCGTCGGTATCGGCCGTAAACGGGTCGTCTTGGGTGCCGTCTGCGGTGACGGTTTTTCGCGCCCGGAGAGGTTTTTGCAAAAACTCCCGGGCGATTTGGTCCAGGCGATGGGGAATGTTCTTGGTCGGGTCGATGAGAAACGAGGCGAGTTGAGCATCGGCAACCACGCCCCGCAGTTCCACCCCTGCGCGCTGGAACTCGGTCCAAGTGTCGCGAAGATTGTGAACGATCTTTTTGGCTTCGGAACGCTGCAGCCACGACTGCACCACTGCCCACGCCGCAGCGTCTTCCTCGATGTACACAGAGCGCGAACTTCCGGCGACGGCGACTCCGAGCAGGCCTGTCGAATCCGTTGAGGATTTGGTGGGCTTTACCGCGGATTCGAAGATCGGAAAAAAACCCAAGACGTCTGATTCTGCGAGCAAAGTACGACAGAACTCAGAGTCGTTGACCGCAAACTCGTATTCCGTTTCGGTCGCGAGCGTTTCGCTTTCCGGGAGTAGAGAAAAGAACTCGAGCTCGCGATACAACTCGGTCAACGGCGCAGTATCGCTCGGCGATGCGAGTTCGAGGGCGCTGAGGTCGAAATCGAGCGGAACATGGTCATCCAGCGTGACGAGGTTTCGGCTGAGCTGGGCTTGTTCTCGGTGCTCGGTGAGCGCGCCCTTCTGTCGGGCGGAAAGGTCATTGATGTGCTCGAAGACCGATTCGAGTGTGCCGTAGTTGCTGAGCAGCTTGGCGGCGCCTTTTTGGCCGATTCCCGGAACCCCGGGCACGTTGTCTACCTTGTCGCCCACTAGCGCGAGAAAATCGCAGAATTGATCGGGCGAGACGCCCCACTTTTTTTTCGCCAGCTCGGGGTCGTAGGTCACGTCCCGCATCGTATCGACCATACGTACGTCAGCTTGAAGTAAAGGGACGAAGTCTTTGTCTCCGGAGACGATGTGTACCTCGACGCTTTGTTCGAGCGCCACACGCGTGAGCGTGGCGATCACATCGTCTGCTTCGTATCCGTCGACTCGTAAGATGGGAAACCCTTGAGCGCTGACCACTCGATCCACCCAGGGGACTTGCGTGCGAAGCTCCTGCGCCATGGGAGGCCTCTGGCTTTTGTACTCGGCGAACCGTTCGTGCCGAAACGTCGGCCCCGGCGCGTCAAACACCACAGCGCCGTAGCTTGGCGTTTTGCCCGACAAAATCTTATGGAACATCTGAGCGAAACCGAACGTCGCGTTGGTCGGAATGCCGGATGTGGTCGAGAGCGACTGGGGGAGCCCGAAGAACGCTCGGTACAGCAGCGAGCTTCCATCGACTAAGATGAGGCGCTTTTTAGTCACGTAAGGGGGACTCTCGTTTCGTTTCGAAGTTCATGATAATACAGCGGGTATGAAAACGGGGCGAATGGTGTGGATGGACCTCGAGATGACGGGGCTCGATCCGGAGCGCGAACGCATTATTGAAATCGCGGCGCTGATCACCGATGCAGAGCTCAACGTCGTCGCGGAAGGGCCCAACCTCGTGGTGCATCAAGCCGAGAACGTCCTTTCGCAAATGGACGACTGGAACAAGAAACATCACGGAGAATCTGGGTTGCTCGAACGTGTCCGCGCATCGACGCTGAGCGAACAGGACGCGGACGAGCAAGTAGCGCGCTTTCTCACCGAGCACACAAGCAAAAGAAAAGCTCCCCTTGCCGGGAACTCCATTCATCAAGACCGCCGATTCCTTCAGCGATACATGCCGAAAATCGACGGCTGGCTGCACTACCGACTGGTGGATGTATCGACGGTGAAGGAGCTCGCGCTGCGCTGGTACCCCAAGGAGTACGAAGCGCGACCCAATAAGAAAGGCGCACACCGGGCGCTGGACGATATTCATGAGTCGCTCGCCGAGCTTCGGTACTACCGAAAACATCTATTCCGCCGTAACGGCGGCGACGAATCAGCGGGCGCGGTTTGATCGAGAACGCTTCGAAGTGGCGCGGGTTTTTGGCTTCGCGCCAGCGTTCGGGTTTGCGCTCGCCTTTGGTTTTGTGTTCGACCGCGATTGAGGAGTTGGAAGAGCGTTTGGGTCGCGCACCCATTCCGGCGGAGTGTCTCGGTTGGTTCCTTCCCATCGCGCCACGATGAACAGCTGGTTTTGTGATTTGATCCATTGCAGCAGTGTGACGACGCCATTGCCGACCCGTCCGGGTCGAGGACGTCGCGAAGTGAAGATCACCAGCAATCGGTTTGCACCATGCGGAGCCACTGCAAGGCTCGCGCTCCGGTCGCCAGCGCGGAACCGAATGAGCTCTTTGCGGCGTGCGCCCTCGGTGACGCAGAGCGTGGGCACCAGCAATCCGGGTTCGTTGTGTAGAGCGTTGGTTTGAACCGATAGCAGCATTTCGCGTCCGTCGGTGGTTGCCCAAAGCGCTTCACGCATCATGCTCGGTTCCCAGAGACGTAGCCTCTCCGAGAGTCGAGGCGGCGGATCGGGCATCGCTGTAGGCGCGCGTGTGCTGTCGAGGAGTACGTCGCCAGTGCTCGTATTGTAGACCTGCACTGCTTTGATATGAATCGTGATGCCGCGTCGGGGTTCGTCGGACCAGACATCGCCGAAGGTGAACACCATGCGTGCCCGAAGTCGCGACGGGTTGTTCCGAGCTCGCCACGCGCGGGCACGCGAAGGCTCAACTCGATGAAACTGAGCCACCAAGGGCAACGGTGGCAGCCTGCCTTGGACCATAGGCGCGATGGATACGATTTTCAGGCCTTGCCGACCTCGGCGAAAGGCGAGGCCTGGTAGAGACACGCGAAAGCCCTCTTCTAATGATTCGTAAGGACCCACACGAACGTATCGTCCTGCCGGGATGGTAAGGAGCCACGTTTTTTCGCGCACCTTGGTCGCAGACTCGCTGGCGCATGGCGTCTCGCCTGCGCGGCATCGTATCAGCAGGGGCGAAGCGAGGTTCATGACGGTTCCGGGAACCTCGGTTGCGTCTTTCGCGACTTCTGAAAACCCTTGAGCTTGGGCAGGAGCTGTCAGCAGGGTGGTGAGTGCGAGACAGCATGAGAACCCGGAGAATGCTACAGGCACCTGAATTTGCGGCGAACGGGGCACCGGCGGCTTGGACGGAGTTTGCGGCCGAGACTTCAACGAGGAATCAAAAGCCAATGGGGACCGAGGTTCCGAAGATGAGCTCCCATTCGCGGGCGGTATCGCCGACGTAAAAGTTAAAGCCGGCGGTGATATCCACAAGCGCCCGCCGCTTGGCGATGGTGTATCCGAGGAATCCTCCAATCGGCGCCTCGACGTCGTCGAAATCTAGCAGCACCAGGCCGGTCTTGAATCCGAGGAACACATTGCGAGTGACGTTGAACGCCACTGCGACGGGCAGGTCGAGGTTCGTTTGGGTGTCGTCGAAAAATACGGCTTCGAATTCCCCGCCGAGGTCGATGCGCGCAAACGATCCGAGCCGCAGCCGAATAGGTACCCCGATGCCGAATCCGAATTCGGTTTGGGTCGGAAACTGGAGCGCGAACTGGACGCCGATATCCGCGATGCGGGAGGAAAAAAACCGATAGCGTCCCCAGACTTCCATGTCGCCGTAGTCGCCGTCCGGAGCAAGCTGAACGGGAAGGAAAAACCATCCGAGCTCGAAGTCGTCGACGAAGCTGAACGCTGCACCGATGCCTAGCGTGACGAACACGTCGTCGTCGGCGGGCGTGTCCACGGAGAGAATCCGAAGACCGTAGCCCGAGCCGATGGCACCAGAATCGAGCATCGCGCGATCGGGAGGCGCGACATCGATTCGCAACGTGTTCTTGGGGCCGGTCAGAGGTCGGCTGACGAATGGGGTGGGCCCTTGCGCGGCTGCCGTGGAAATTCCGACGGTTGCGGCCGCCGAAGCGACCAAACCGAAACATGCACCCAGAAAGCATAGAACTAGTTTCATGGAGCCGATGGTAATCGTCGTCGCGGGGACCGCAAAGTCTCATTCCGGGCACCAAGATTCCGTCGTCCGCGTGACGAGCGCTATCCGTAGCGCATCAGGATGTGAAAACCCTCTTCGGTCTCGAGCAGGTCGCTCACATGGCCGACACGCAGCGCAGATGCGCCCCGACGGAGCGATGGTTGGAGTTCTGATAGGTGCGTCGATCCGAGGTCGACGACGCGGTCCGAAAATCGATACGCAAGGGCGTGAAAATCCATATCGCCCACCCGAGCACGGCGAAGGATACTTTCGGCGCGCTTTTTTGCGACTTGTCGCGATCGGTGGACCCCAGTCGCAGCGTTGCGTGCGCCCGACCACTGCACCAACGCGGATACCAGGTCCATTCGTGTGCCCGCATCGATGACCGCGGTGGCGGCTACGGCGACTGCACCGTGCCGCTCGCGCCCGAGCGCGGCTTCGATCACGTCAAAGAGCGGGTCGAGTGCGAACGTTCCGGCAAATCGCTGCCCGTTCACGAAAAGCGCAGGGCCACCGTCGACTTGAAGGGATTCGGCAAGCGCGGCATCCGCGGCGATCGTCGATGCGTGGCGACGGCTGCGGAGCGCGTGCCGAAAACCGGTCAAGTTCAACCCCGCGTTGGTGATATATCGCTCGAGCGCCTCGCCACCGAGTTGGCCCGGCGCTTGACAAAGAGATTCATAGAGGCGCTGAAAACCCGGTTCCGAGCCCTGCGCGTATGATTCGTACAAGGCGGCGGCAACCGCACCAGCCGAGCTTTGCGGACCGGGCAATGCCCGCCAGACGATGGCCACGTCGTCTCGAAAACGCTGTTGCACCTGGGCGACAAGTTGCGCCGCTTTGCGACCGCGACCTGAATACAGATCGAGGAACGCGAGCAGTGTGACCTTCGGCTCTTCGTTGCCGAATCTCGGCGCAGTGGTGAGCGGGCGTTCGCTGTGGGTCGGTCGCACCGACACGGGCGCAATCGATGTCGGCTGCGGTAGCGCGAAGGGGCCTGCTTTGAGCAACGAGATTCCAAGCCATGTCAGCGACACCCCGGCGAGACAAGGAACTGAAAACCACGCGCTGAGCGCGATGCCGCTGGCGAACGCGGCGCCCACCAAACATGCCGCGGATGCGCCCGCCACCAGCGCTCCTGCGGTGGCCACCCCAAATCCCAGCGTTGTGCGTGGAGGAGGCAGCGACGGGCGTCTCGAATAGACGCCGGTGTGCGTGATTTCTGCGGGGAGCGACGAGAAATCGGGTGCGCTCGAAGGCGCGACGAGAAACGGAGCGAGCTCGCTCCGAAGGGCTGCCGCGTTTGGAGGTCGTCCCGCGGGGTCTTTGCAAAGACAGCGGTCGACAAGGTCGCTGAGCGCGGGGTCGACCCCGGTGGCCACCTCTCGCAGCGGTCGATGCGACTCGGTGCACGCCGCAACGATGACCGCGTGGGCGGTTTCGCCGTCGAAAGGAAGCGATTGGGCGAAGGCTTCGTAAATCATCACCCCAACGGACCACACATCGGCGGTTGCGCTTGCGGCGCGTGAGTTGGTCGCTTGCTCCGGCGCCATATAGTACGGCGTTCCGACTGATGTTCCTGTCTGGGTAAGACCTTTCTGCATCCCTTTGCGGGCGATTCCGAAGTCCAAGATCTTCACTGACGTCGTTCCCGGAGCAATCGACATCGATCCGTGATGAGCAGACGAGCCACCTCGAGCGAGCACGAAAATATTGGCTGGTTTGATATCCCGATGGACGATGCCGTGTTCGTGCGCTGCCGCGAGGGGCACCAAGGCCTGGTCAATGATTCGCAGAAGCTCGGCGCCATGCGCGGAGGGATTGTTCATTGCGTCGGCGAACGTTTGCCCTTCGAGCAGCTCCATGGCGATGAAGAACGCGCCGGTGGTTTCATCCTCTCCCGCATCGAGTACGTCAACGATTCCCGGATGGCCGAGTTCTGCGGTGACCGCCGCTTCACGCCGAAAGCGCTCGACCGATACCTGGTCGGCGGAACCTGAATCGAGAAGCTTGAGCGCGGATAGTCGTCCGGTGACTGAGTGGCGCGCGACGTAGACTTGACCCATGCCGCCTTCGGCGAGGGGCCGGACTACGTGCCACCGGTCTCCAACCGTTTCCGGGCATTTCGGTGGGTGGCTCGTGTAGCGAGATGCCGTAGAGGCCATACGAATTTAATCTGTACGGCGTTGCACGAGCTTGTTTGACCCACGAGGTATGCGGCCCCCGCTTCGTGGAGCGTGTACGGTGGGGTACGACACGTGCACGGCGAGTGCGCCGGCTGCGCCGAGCGACCAGCCCGCGACGACATCGGTCGCGTAGTGGACGCCCAGATATACGCGGGAACAACCCACCAAGAGCGCAAAAGCGCCACCGAATATGGCCAGCGGAAGCAGACGCGGCAGGTCCATGCGTGCTGCGACCAAAAGCAAACCAGCTCCGAACGCGGCGGCTGCCTGGCTGTGTCCGCTCGGAAAGGCAAAACTGTGCGGCAAGTCAATCAACGCGAGGCCGTGTGGCCGTGGTCGCGCGAACAATCGTTTCAGAAGTTCGTTGGACGTTCCGGCGAGGAGCATGACGCTTCCGAAGTAGACCGCGTGCGACGCTGAAATGGCGCGTGGCGTGGCAAAACGGAGCAAACCCAGCGCAATACATAGGGACACCACCGAGAGTAGACGTCCGCCGCCGAGGGCGGTGATATGCTCCATCGTCTCAGTCAGCCACGAGACGCGAAACTCGTTCAGCCATCCAAACGCCAGCGCGTCAGCGTGGGTCGGACCGCGCTGCTGGTACGCTGCGAGTGCAATAGATACTGCGACGGTTATCGTCAGAATGTATCGGACTCGTTGCGGACTCATTCGGCGCGGCCTACCCCTGGTTCTTCGACTCTATCGCGTTCCCGTGGGTATGCCTTGGTGGTTTGGCTCAACGCGTTTTCTCCCCAGACAGGGGCGTGCTAGTTAGGCTCATGAAAGCCGGTCTTCTTTTCGGTCCCCCTGTGATCATCGAAGAGATGGACCCTCGTCTATCGTGCGAGCCTCTCCATCCCGATGAAGAGGCAATGGTCCGGCGAGCGGTGGAATCTCGGCGCCGCCAGTTTTCCGCGGGTCGAGCGTGTGCCCGGCGTGCCCTCGCCCGGCTTGGAATAGAAGATTTTCCGCTCATCAACGGCACCGATCGCGCACCGATCTGGCCCGCGGGGGTGGCTGGCTCAATTTCGCACACCAAAAGCTGGTGCGCGGTTGGCGTTGCGCGCCAGCAGGATGTTCGTGCACTCGGGCTCGATGTCGAATCCGACGCTCCGCTGAAGACTGAGCTGTGGGACACCGTGTGCGTTTCCGAGGAGCTGGAGTGGATAGGCGCCCAAGCGAGCGGGGACCGCGGGAGATTGGCGAAACTCGTGTTCAGCGCAAAAGAGTGTGCCTACAAATGTCAGTACGCGATTACACGAACATTTCTGGGGTTTGATGCGATGCAGGTCACAATCGACCGAAATCGCAGCGTTTTCGAGGCTCGCTTTTGCCGGACGGTGGACCCTGAATTTCGGCCGGGGGATGTCATTGCCGGGCGATATCGATTTTTCGATGAGGGTTTGGTGGTCACCGCAGCGTCTTTGATGCCTATGTAAGCTACCTTCCACTTTGACATGCCTCAAGGGGGATGCTAGCTCCCGCGCTGGCACGTGGTTCGGTGGTGAATGATGTTCGGACGCCGCCAGTCACAGAGAAGCCTTACCTTGCAGAAGAATTTGCGCGACGAAGAATCTAGTGTACAAAACAGCGGCTTTTGGCAAAGGCAGCGAGCTTCAGGTCTTTTCCAAAATGTTTCCGATAGTTATAGCCGTTATTAGGAAGTTGCGCTGTGCATGAACTCTCGCTACATGTCAGCACAAAATAGCTCCCCCACGTAAACATCGGGGGGTATGGAAGAACGGAGATACGATGCATAAGTCGATTAAATGGTTGTTGATTTCAGCTCTTACCTTGGCTCCCGTGATGGTCGGCTGCGGTGACGACGACGGCGGCACCACCACCACGGACGGCGGCACCACCACAGTCCGCGACAGTGGCACCACCACCACGTTCGACAGTGGCACCACCACCACGACGGACAGCGGTACCACCACGACGGACAGCGGTGCGGCCGACGCTGGCGACGACGACGGCGACGCAGGCTGATTCGCTAATCACCAGAGTGCTTCCATGCCTCACGTCAGGCTCCATTTCGCCCGCTGACTAGTCCGCGGAGCAGATGGGGAACCTGGTCCGATATCATCTGGGTGGTATCGACTTCACTAGCTGTCTCACGAAGGACTCCGTTCTTCGTGAGACTTGGCTATTTAAACGCGGAAAAGAGAAACGCTAGGTGCTGCGGTACAACTGTGGCACCATTCTCTAATGCTTCTGGATCGCGCGTTTTGGCGATTGCCGATCCACGTCGCGACGGCTCGAGTAGTCGCTGCGATTGGCGCTGTCGGCATTTGGGGTTGCTCGGGAGGCGCTGCGATGGGTTCGGGGGCCTCGCCCGCGGTCGGGGGATCGCCACTCCCAGAGACTCTGGTCCGATATCAAAACGCCGATGCCCGTGTGACCTCACAGTACGGTCGTCTTCCCGCGCTGCTTCGCACGGCAGGTTCCGCAAGGCGCGACGAAAGTGCGCGTCCTGACCCCCTGAGCCCGGCGTCGTGGCTCGTTAGCGCAGACGAATCGCATCTTTCGTACTTCTACCGTTCCCTGGCGGCTACCGAACGAGGCGAGCCTGGTGCGCTTACTCGCGTGAGTCAGATGGGAGATTCGAGCGCGGGCCTGGACCAGCTTCCCCACGCCATCCGGTCGCGGATGCAGGAGCGATTTGGTGACGGCGGCGCAGGTTTCGTGCTGCTTCAGCCTCACTCACGGAGCTACGTCAATCGCCTCGCCCAGCCACGGGTGACGCGGGATTGGCGTTTTTGTTTCATCATTCGAGGATGCCGTTCGGATGGACGTTACGGTCTTGGCGGAGTGAGTTTCGCGGGCCGAGGGTCATCCACGACGAGTTACCACACCCGACGAGGCAGCCCGATCAGCAAGTTTGAACTCTGGTACGCGGCGGGCCCCGGCGGAGGACGCATTTCTGTACGTGTCGATCGCCGCGAACCAACGATCGTTCACACTGATGCCAAACGTTTGGAAGATCGTTGGCGGTCATTTCGGGTGACGCCGGGCCGACATCGATTCCGCGTCCGTGCGGCGGGAGGCGGGACGGTTCGCGCATACGGCGTGGTGCTTGAGACAGATGGCCCGGGGGTGGTGTGGGACACGCTGAGCATGTATGGGGCCTTCACACCGCGCGTGCTCAATCAGGATCCGGATCACATCGCGACTCAACTGCGGCATCGCGATTCGGATTTGCTCATTCTGAACTACGGAGGCAACGACCTCGGGCGCTATGCGGCGGGGCGGGTCACCGTCGCGAAGTTCGAGGCTGAAACCCGCCAGGTGATTCGGTTGCTCAGGCGCGGGAAGCCGTCGATGTCGTGTCTGGTGAT
The DNA here is from genome assembly GCA_028284955.1 of Myxococcota bacterium. Taxonomy (GTDB): domain Bacteria; phylum Myxococcota_A; class Polyangia; order Polyangiales; family Houyiibacteriaceae; genus JANQQS01. The sequence continues at coordinate 23,302 of JANQQS010000184.1, forward strand.
GGGAATTAATGATCATCTCAAGTCGGGGCATCGCCCGATTCGGCCCAAGCATGTAGAAGCACTGCTCGAGGCGCAGAGACGAGTGGCTTTGGTCGAGGGATGTGCGTTCTTCGACACCTATCAAGCGATGGGCGGGCGAGGGAGCTTTCGCCGCTGGATGAGACGCGGCATGGCGTCGTACGATCGAGTTCATCTCACGGCGAAGGGCCGATACGAAATCGGCAAGCAGGTCTACACCGCCTTGATGAAGGGTTTCGATTCCTATCAAAAGCGGCAGCTGAAGCTTCCCCAGCCGTCTTATGCAGGACTGACCGTCGAGTAGGCCAAGCCGTGTGATTCGAACGCTTTGCGCAGCCGTGATTCGGGATCACGAAGGCGGCGCGCGGTTGCCGTATAACCGTCTTCCAAAATTACTCTTCGCGCCGCGAAGTTCATGGGAGAATACATGAACATGGTCGCGTCACTGCGATCCGGCTCGACCACCAACACCTCGACGTTGGGATGGTCCGCGCGATAGTTGCGGAGCCCCTCGCGGAGGCGGGCCTGTGCGGTGAGACGGTTGGTCTGGTTGTAGACCCAGAGCAACCCTTTGTCGCGCACCCGGCTTCGTTTTCCATGGCCGGTGGGCACTGCGCCGCTGCTTACTTTGAGCGGCACCATCGCGTCGACGAACAGGACCAAAGTGCACCCGAGTTCGACCGCCACGTCGACATGCCCGGTTTCTCCGACGCCGCTTGCGATGCAGTCTCGATGTTGAATGGGCACTGGCGCGTACAAAATCGGGACTGCGCACGATGCGGCCACCGCCCGGGGCACGGGTACAGCTGCGGTATCGTCGTCACCGAACACGATGCGTTGTCCTTCGTCGAGGTCGTTGGCGATGATTCTGAGAATTCGAGGAAGGTCGTCAAACGTGGTGGAAATTCCTCGCCGCTGCATAAACTGTTCGAAAAAACGCTCGAACGTGTCAATCGTGAACAGACCTGCGGGTAGTGAATCGTAAAATCGATCAAGTTCGGTCCAGACGTCGAGCTCAAGTGGGCGGTACGCGACCGACCCGACGAGGCGCCGGGCCGCTCCCAAGGCGGAGGCCCAAACACGTCGCAACTCGGCGATGTCGAATCGCAATAGGTGGTGACGCTGGAGAGGAAAAAAATCGTCCGCGGGGTCCAACAACGCGCGATACATGCGCTGCGCGGTCATTCCGCCAGCGAGCGCAGTGGCCACCGCAGAGCCACTCGAGGCGCCCACGAAAACATCAAAGTCGCTGGCTCGAAAGCCCTCGAACGAGTCTTCCAGCGCAGCGAGAACCCCAACTTCGTACATCGCGCCGGTGATGCCCCCTCCGCCCAAACACAGGCCGATACGTTCACGGGGAGCGTGGCGTTGCACGCGAGGGAGGTTGGGGGCGGTCATAGTCACGTGGAAGTCGGTCGATAGCAGAGATCAACACCCAACCGGATCGCGATTGCGAAGACGAGCAGGCTGAGACCTATGATGGGCATGGGCACATGATATACGTTCGATCCCACGGTGTTGAAGCCGCGAATAGCAATTATTTTGCTGGGTAGCAGCAACGGCAGCGCGTTGATTCCAGCGTGAAGAAATATACTTGGCAGCACGCTATTCGTACGAACTCTTGCCCAGCCGAGGACCATGCCTCCCAGGAACGCCGGCACCATCGCCGCGGGCCGTACGTGGCTGATTCCGAACAGCAGGCTCGACCCGACCCACGCCACGGTGTGACCGTACGACGAACGAAGTCCTGGCAAGAGCATTCCCCGAAATAGAATCTCCTCCGTGACAGGCGCTACGACGACCAACGCGACGAGCAATCCGAGGCTATCCGAGATGCTGAGAGGATTTAACAGCCTTTGCAGTTCGAGCTGATCGTCGAGCGGGATCGGTTCGATCGTCTGAACCACATTGCTTGCTTCGCTGAGCAGAAACTGCAGCGCCATGCCTGCGGTCAGGAAATACATGAGTCCCACGGGAGGCGAAATTTCATTGGAAACCGTCTTGTCAGCGCGGGCTTCTTTTCCCGGGGGGCGTCGTTTGCTCAGCGAGCGAGATGCGACGACGATAACAACGCCAAATGCAGCGAGCTGCAGCAGCGCAGATTCGAGCGGATGGCCGATCAAGCGAACGATACGCCCCCCTTCAGAAGACGCGGGCCCAAGCTGTGTGACCCCGCTTCGGATCGCCACGATGAGGGCGGAGGGCGCGAGGCCGATCAGGATGGCCTGCCACCAGCGGATCTCCGGCGTAGGCTCTGGGTCTATGTGAAGGTTCATTCGGTCAACGAGATTCGCCAAGACGAAGCGAGCCATGCTAGCAGGAAATCACCAGTACTTAGCGACCACTAGCGTAGGTTGCTATGCTCAAACCCGGACGCATCACGTGAAATTGCACCCAAGAGTATTCTTTTTTTTCGCCATGGGAACGTTGATCGGCGCGTGTGGAGCGGGGGCGCGCCGGGGGAGCACTTTTCCCGATGTCGCGGTTCCGGCCGAGATCAACGCAACGAACTATCTGGCCGCCACGCGGATCTATCACGGGCTAGCGATCGCGGACCCTGAGCGGGCGGCGCTGCGGACAAGAATCGTCGGGCATTTGAGCAAACAAACCGCCGCTATCGTAGCTTCGGAAGACTACGACGGTGCCGTCGACCACTTCCTGCAGATGACTACGCTCCTGGCTCCGGAAGAGTTTGAGCAGACGCGGCTGCCGTCAGGGCTTCGGAAGATCGCGCTGTACCTTCACAAGGAAGGTTCTCGGCGCGGGGACGAAGGTCGTGTGCTGGCGGCGCTTTACGTATTGCGCAAATTGGAGCCGTCGCGCCCGAGATGGTCCGCGGAGTACGCGGAAGTGGCGAAGTGGGGACGAAGCGCCCGCCGGAACGTGTCCAATGTTCTAGATCGGTTTACTCAGCTGGTTCGGGTGTGGGACGAGCATGCGCGACTGACGCCCGCGACCGAAGTGCTCGCGTCGCTTGCCGAGCTTCATGTGGCCCGTCGTCAGGGGGTTCTCCGAGCGGTGCGCGAAGGCAAAGCGGGAGAGCTTGCCCGACTCAGGCTGCTACCTTCGCAAATCACGCGAGCGGCTCCGCTGGATATCGCTTCGCTCTATCTCCAGCACGGAGAGATCGCGCCGGCTATTGCGCGCATTCGTTCGATGAAGTCTGGAGCGCACGAGACCGAGCGCCTGCTCGCGATTTTGGACATCGCGAACAAGAACGATAGCGAGGGGCTGGACGCGCTTGCCGAGCTTGCGGAGGCGTTTCGCCAGTCGCGTCCGGAGGTTGCTACGGGAGTGTGTCGCCTAGGGCTTCGGCGCGCACCCGCCGACGCTCGGTTTCCTGCGTGTTTGGCGCGTGCAGCGGCCGAGCGCGGTGATTTTGCGCAATCAACTGGTTGGTACGGAGTCGCGATTCGCCGCGCCCCGACGGTGCGAAACCTTTATGACGAAGCGCTCGACCGCCTCAATGAGTTTATCCGCGCAGGTCTGTTCGACTCCGACCCCACGCAAGCTCGAGCGATGGCAAGAGAGGCGGAGCAGATCCTTCACCAACGCAATCGTCGATGGCCGCGAGAGCCGGCCTCCGTTCCATCTGAGCGTCTCCAGTTCCTTGTTGGAGTGTTGGAAATGAACGCGGGAAACGCGGATGAAGCCTTGCGGCGTTTCCGGAGGAGCCTAAAGATTCGCGAAACCCCCACCGCGCTACGCCAGCTTGGACTTCTCCTCTACCGGACAGGGCAGTCTCGCGCGGCGGCCGGGCGATTGCGCCGGGCGCTCGATATCACGCCTGGCGTTACGCTTGCCAACGCGGTGCAGCGCGCCGAGATTCTCGAGCATCTCGGCGACGCGTTTCGGGCCGCCGACGAGAAAGACAAAGCGCAACGAATGTATCGTCAAGCGCTCGAGCTGTGGTCGAGCGCGGGTTCGCAGCTGCGCGGTCGTCCGCTTGCGATGTCGCAAGCGCGACGCGGAGTGCTTCTGCAGCGGCTGGGTCGCGACAAAGACGCGCACGTTGCGTTCCGTGACGCCATGTCCACAGCGCCGAGCTGGCGCGAAACGTACGCGAGCATTTTGTCTCATCTGGTTGTGAGCGATCCGGACGTGGCGTTTGCGGAAGAAGTGTTTCGCCGGGCGCAACGGGGACTCACTCTGGAACCAGAGTGGAAGGTCTATTTCGCGCTTTGGGTGCAAGCAATCGGAGGGCGTGCGGGCAAGAACCCTACGAATGAAGTGAATACGACGCTGCAAGACATGGCGAAGAGCGAGTCTTGGTGGGGCCAGCTCGCTCGATTTGGAACGGGCACGCTTCCGTTCGCCGATTTGCTCAAGTCGGCGGCTGATGTGGGTCAAGAAACGGAAGCGCATTTCTACGAAGGCACACGATTGATGGCGCGCGGTGATGTGCCTGGTGCGCAGCGTCAGTTTCGCCGGGTGGTTGCGATGCGAATGGTGAGTTTCTACGAGTTTATGATGGCACGAGAGCTCGGAGACGGTCTCACTGGGGCAGACTTGCGCGGGGGACGTGTGCGCGGGGAACGCCTGCGAAAGGAAAACTAGTGGAGCCACGACCGTTTCGTATTTTGGGAGTGCAACAGATCGCGGTTGGCGCGCCTGACAAAGACGTGCTGCGCCGACTATGGGTGGATACGCTGGGTATTCCGCTCAGTGGGAACTTCCGAAGCGAACAAGAAAATGTGGATGAAGATATCGGCACGATCGGCGTGGGTCCGTTCGCCGTCGAGATAGATTTGATGCAGCCGATCGATCCCGAGAAGAGGCCTCGCGTCCACGAACCAGCGTTGAACCACGTTGGACTCTGGGTCGACGATTTGGCCGCAGCGTTTGAGTGGCTGAGCCATCGAGGCGTCCGGTTTGCCGGCGGCATGCGCAAGGGAGCTTCGGGCCAGCAGGTCTGCTTTATCCACCCCAAAGGAAACGCCGCGGCGCCGCTCGGCGGCGCCGGTGTTCTCATCGAATTGGTACAAGCTACCGCTGAAGTCATCGCCGCCCACGAAGCGTCGACCCGCTGAGGGGAGCACCGTCAGTGACTACTTCGCCTGTGAAAACATCGCTGACGGGAATCAAGCCCACGGCCGAGCCGCACCTGGGAAACTATTTGGGCGCGATTCGTCCAGCTTTGCAGTTGGTTGAGCGTTATCGGTCCTTTTATTTCGTTGCCGACTATCACGCGTTGACCACTGTGCGCGACCCAAGTGCGCTTCGCGCGCACAGCTGGACGGTCGCCGCAACGTGGCTCGCATGCGGGCTGGACCCCTCGGAAACGGTATTGTTCCGACAATCGGACGTACCGCTGGTCTTTGAGCTCGCCTGGGTGCTTGGCTGTGTGGCGGCGACGGGACAGCTCGAGCGGGGCCACGCCTACAAAGACGCGCTCGCGCGCGGGGAAGCGCCGAATGCGGGGGTGTTTTGTTACCCGCTGCTGATGGCAGCAGATATCCTCCTCTACGACACGAACGTCGTACCCATCGGTGCTGATCAAAAACAACACCTCGAGCTAACGCGCGATTTGGCAGCCCGCATCAACCATCTATACGGTGACGGCGTATTGGTGGTTCCAGAAATCGTGACTTCGGATCATCCGACGGTACCCGGTTTAGATGGGCACAAGATGAGCAAAAGCCGCGGCAATACGATTCCGTTGTTCGCGAGCGCGAAAGGCTTGAAGAAGGCGGTATTTCGCATCAAGACAGGCTCGGAAGCGCTTGAGGAACCGAAGTCCACCGACGGATCAATCGTGTACGAGCTGTTCCGGCACGTGGCACCGGCCGAAGCTCCCGAGATGGAACGAAAACTGGCTGCGGGCGGCTACGGCTGGGGCCATGCCAAACAAGATCTGGTCGATGCGCTCGAAGCGTACTTACGCGAGAAAAGGCGACGCTACGAAGCCTTACGCGAGGACGAGGATGCGCTAGAGCGAATTTTGGCGGGCGGAGCCGAGGTCGCTTCGGCCATCGCACGCGCAACAATGAGTCGAGTTCGCGAAGCGACTGGCATCGGTTTGGCTCGCTAAGGGTTTCTCGCGGCGAGCTTTTTGGTATTCGATCGAGCTTTGTCCGATCGAACTCTATCCGATCGGACCTTATCGAGCAGACGAACATCTCCGTCGTGGACATGTTCGTGGACCAACACGTAGTTGCCGCGAACGCGAACCCATTTCTGTTTCAGCTTGGTGGTCGCCAGCGTCATGGTGTCCTCTCGGTACCACCGAACCGAAACTATCGCGACAGCTTTGTCGCGCCCCCCGAGGGTCTCCACATTGGTCACCTCCGAGTCAGCGATCTGAATGGCTTCGCCCCATTTCCGATGAGAGTCGACATATTGGCGGCGAAAGGGAGCTGCGACGCGCTGAGCTGCCAGGTCGAGACGGCACCAGCGTGCTTCGTCGTTGAGGCCCATGACCGCTTCGCGCAGGCGTTCCTCGGCGCTGATATTTTGAAACATGCAACCTGCGTTGAGCAAGAGCATACCGAGGACGACCTGAAGCGGGCGCGGCATAGCGCAAGGTTGCGTGCAAACCGCCTTTTCAGGCAAGAAAACCGCGAACAGAATCGTTCTCGACTCTTTCCATGGCTGCAGTAGAACAATACATGACGTTGATCATCGGAATCGCGGGAGGGACCGGATCGGGCAAGACGACGGTTGCTGAGCGTATTGCGGCTGCCGTTCCGGAAGAACATGTCGACGTGATTCAGCACGATAGCTACTACCGCGACCGACCCGACCTGGGTGACGAAGAACGCGCCGCGCTGAACTTTGACCATCCTGACGCCCTCGAAACAGCTCTCTTGGTGGAGCATCTCGAGGCTCTTCGCGGAGGCAACCCCGTCCGGGTACCCATCTACGATTTCACGATTCATCGAAGAAAGTCAGAATCGCGGGTTGTTCCGCCCACGCCTATTGTTGTCGTCGAAGGAATTCTCGTGCTCGCCGAGAAAACGGTTCGGGAGCTCCTGGACATCAAAGTGTTTGTGGACACAGATGCCGATATTCGCGCGTTTCGCCGCGTGCGGCGGGATCTCGAGGAGCGCGGTCGAAGCTTTGAGTCGATTCGGGAGCAATACTATCGAACGGTGCGGCCAATGCACCGACAGTTCGTCGAACCATCCAAATCGTGGGCCGACGTCATCATTCCGGAAGGTGGCGACAATCGCGTCGCGCTTGACCTGCTCGTATCCAAAGTACGCAGTGTTCTAGCTTCGCCGCCAAAGTTCTAAGGGGCGCTGGAGCTCCGCTGGTTTGCGGGCCAGCGTCTATTTCAGACGTCGACGACGTAGAAAGAGAAACCCCATGAGAATCACGACGGCGGCAAACGGAACCGCGGTCTGGGCGTACTCTCGCGCGCCCGGGGCCTCACATCCGCATCCGCCGGCGCCATCTTCGCAGTTTAGATCCAAACCACCGCGCGGAGAGGCGTTGCAACTCTCCTCGGCCTCGTCCGGAGGGTAGATGCCGCACATCGCGTTCGCGTCGTCGGTTCGAGGGATCCGCTTGAAGATCTCGCCCCTTTGCGCCATCGGCCACATGGTGGTGAGCGGGTTGGTGGAGTGCCCTACCCCGAATACGTGACCGATTTCGTGGGTCAGTACGTTTCGAAGGTCGACGTCGGGCTCCCCGGAACGCGGTTCTGGGCATCCAGAGTCGGGACAGATGACATAGGGCCCGAGGTCTTGGTTGACTTGGATATCTGCATCGAAAATCTCGCCGGTTTCGGTCGAGTGCCAGACGGTGGTTTGCGCGAACGCGGTTGGTTCGTAGTCGCGCGCTGCCCAGTCGTCGATGAACGCGATGGTGTTTACGTTCCCGCCTCCGGACGTTCGAAATTCAGCTTCTCGACAGATCGAGAACTGATCCGTCTCTTCGACTTTGAAACCCGGCGATTCGCCGTCGCACTCGATATCCAGCCACGCCGCGAACGACTTTTCGACGATGTCTTGAACCTCTTTGATCTCCAGATCGTTCGAGCCTCGAAAATCGATCGAGTAGTTGAAGCACCGTTTGCGCCATTCCAGTGGAATGTTGTCTTCGGCGTTGCTCTGCTCGCCGCACGGATTCTGCGATGTGGCCGGTCGCTGGTTGACCAACATGCGGCAAAAGGCGTGCGCCGAACTGGGTATCGACATCGCTGCGATTGCCCATATCGCCGCCCCGAGCGCGAACTTGTTCATCTTATTTGCTGCTCCGCGCCAGGTAGCGAATTTCTGCCATGACTTCGGACAAGGGCCGGGCTGATGGCAGCGCACTTGGCGACGGGACAAGTTGCCCCGATGGAGTACGTCGAACAAGAGTCAGATTGCGGGAGCTCGGCACCACCATCTGGAGCCCACCCTCCGACCGAACGGGCAAAACGCCTTGGGCCATGCCTACGGGCCTGAGGTATTCTACGCCTTGACGGGCAAATACGATGGTCTGAGCATCTTGCGCGAACCGCGGTTCCCCTTCGACGTGCATGCCTCGGCTACCGATTTTTCCGCCGAGGCAGGTCAATGTGACGGTGTCTCCGGATGCGACCGGGCCTTTGAGGGGCTCGTCGACCCGCAGCTCCACGTCGGTAACGATCTTGCGGCTGCCCACCGTACGCGCTTGGTGCTGAACGGCTGTCGCCAAAAACACATGGGACGACGTTCGGACCAGTTCGGGCATGGAAAGCGCCTGCACGACCGATGCGCGGAGCGGCGCAGCCCAGCAGAAACACCACAGCGCGACCGCCGCAAGCCAAGCAAAAAGCCTCATCTGACCATAAGCATGGTAACTCAGACCCGGCTTCGTCAACCGTTCTTCGTCGGTGACGCGCTCGAAGGTCGATTTCTTCGCGGATGGGTCGTCGGCTCGAGCAGGATCACCATCGATATCGCGAGAAACACCACGTTTTTTAGAATCGCGAAGCTGTCTGCGCTCGCGTCCACCGCCGCGCCGAAGCATCCGCAGTCGATGTTGATACCGCGAATCATGGCCTGGGCGATTGCGCCGGAGAATACCAGCAGCATCGCGATGCTTCCGAGGGCTGCGCCCCGCTTTCCGATTCCTGATAGCAAGGAAAACGCGAGCACAAGTTCTACGCAAGGCACGATATTGGCCAGAATTCCTATAGTTCCCGGAGTCTCTGCCCAAGCTCTTGGGATGAGCTGGTAGTTCGCAATCGACTCCGCGAAGCTCACTGGGTCGCTGAGCTTGGGAACCGACGCTGCGATCCATACGACGCTGAGTCCAACCCGAGCGAGCCACCCGGCGACGCGCCACCCAGTCGTTCGCCATGTTGCGGTCCGCAATCCAGGCGTCGAGCGTTCGGTCATTGGCCCGCCTCCGCCGGGTATCCTTGATTCACCCAAGCGGGCATTCCGCCGCGGAGGACGCGCACGTCCTGCACACCAGTCGTGCGGAGGAGTCCGGCGAGTCGGACGGATGCGGCGCACTGAGACGACGTATCGCAATAGGTCACGACGGTCTGGGCCTCGGCGAGAGCGGGCGGCAGGTTACGAGGTAGCACGCCGTTTTCGAGCGGGAGGCTGAGTGCGCCAGCTACATGCCCGGCTCGAAATGCGGCGAGGCTTCGCGCGTCCACAAATGCAACCTGGGTTTGATGCCGGAGAGCCTTCTGGTGCAGGGCGTGGGCGTCGTCTTGGTCAATCCACGCGACCGGTTCGCCGTCCTGCTCTGCGGCGCACACCGCGGCGTTCTCGGGTTCGGCAACCTTCGGAATACCGCGGACCGCCCCCAACCCGAGCCCCATTGCGATGCCGATGGCAAAAAGCACTGCCGCTTGCTGGACCATGGATTTCATCCGAGTGGAGCAAATGTAGGGTTTGGCTTGCCGCCCGGCCACCGACCGACTCGAGAGATTGACAAAACAGAAGCCGGAATCGTACCACCCGGGTCATGCTTCAAAGTTCTTCGTCGAGTATCGTGTTGCGCGGATGTGCGGGACTTCACCGGTGGGCAGTGCTGCGTCAATGGGCTGTGCTTTGCGGCATGATGTGCCTCGGCGGCTGCAATCTCAGCAAATTTACCGCGAACGCGACTTCGAAGCTGTTTGAACAAGCTGCCCCGGCGTTTGAACAGCATTGGGACTACGAAACCGCAGGTGCCGCCGCGCCAGCGAATATTCTTCAACTCGAAGGGCTCTTGCGGGCTTCTCCGGAGAATAAGACGTTCTTGCTCCAGCTGATGCGTGCGTATGTCGGCTACGGCTACGGCTGGGTGGAGGACGCAGCCGAACTTGCTGAGCTTGAAGGAGAACTCGAAAAGGCGGACCGCCAGCGAGCTCGTGCGAGGCGCATGTATTGGCGTGCCCGAACGCTGGGTCAGCATCTGTTGTCGCTGGACGAGGACGGCTTCGATCAGGCACTGGCGGGGGGCCTTTCCGATTTTGAACAGTGGCTCAAGGAAAAATTTGAAGACCCCGAAGACGCCGTTGCGCTGCTTTGGACCGGATACGCGTGGGGCTCGTACATCAACGTATCGCGTGATGATATGGCGGCAGTGGCAGATTTGTCCTTCGCCAAAGCGGTGGTGCGTCGCTCGGTGGAACTGGACAGTAGTTACTACTTCGGGGCGGGGCTTATTTTTCTTGCCACCGCGTCGACCCTGGAATTGGGGGCAAATCTCGATGAAGTGAAAAAAATGTGGGACCGGGCACTTTCGAAGTCAAAACGACGTTCTTTGCTCGCTCAGGTCAACATGGCGAAGGAGTACGCGGTTCGGCGTCAGGATCGGGCGCTTTATGTCGCGCTGCTGAAGGAAGTGATCGCGGCCGGAGATCCACTGCCAGAACAACGATTGTCCAATCGCATTGCTCGTCGGCGCGCCATTCGCTATCTGGGCCAGGTCGACGAGCTTTTTTGATGAAGCAGCGGCGAAAATTGAATCTTGAAGATATGAACCCGTCGGAACCGCGGAGCGCCTTGTCCCATTCTGGGGCGACGTACTTGGCCTGCCATGAGCCAGCCAAGGGACCTGTGCCGACCGAGGAACTCGTAGCGATGAGGAAATCATGAAGCGACTGTTCGTTTTCGCGCTAGTGATCGCAGCACTTTTTTCGATCACTCCCGGAGCCGGCCTCACGTTCGCAAAGTCGCAACAGGCGGTCCAGTTGCGCATCGCCACCCTAGCGCCCAACGGCTCGTCGTGGATGCGCGTATTCAAGGCTTGGAACGCAAGCCTCAAGAAAGCGACGAGCAATCAAGTCAGCCTGAAGTTCTACCCTGGCGGCAGCCAAGGCGATGAGCGCGATTTCATTCGGAAGATTCGCGCTGGACAGATGGACGGCGCCGCGGTCACGACCACTGGATTGGGCATGGTCGTGCGCCCTGTGCTCGTTCTTGCCGTACCAGGGCTGTTCCGCGACTACAACAAGATCGACCGCGTACGAAATGCGTTGTCGGGCAAGTTTGAAGCCCAATTCGAGCAGAACGGATACAAGCTGCTCGGCTGGGGCGACGTCGGCAAAGCCCGGATCTTTTCAAAGAAACCCATCAAACGGCCCTCCGACTTACGGTCGGTTCGCCCTTGGACATGGCGCGATGAGCTGGTGTTCAGCGAGCTGCTTCGGGTGGTCGGCGCCAACGGCGTGCGGCTCGGGGTGCCGGAAGTGTACCCAGCGCTGCAGACCCGCATGGTGGATGCGGTTCCAGCCTCCGCAATCGCAGCTGTGTCGCTTCAATGGTACACCCGCCTTTCCCACGTGACCAAACAGACCAGCGGCATTCTCATCGGTGCTACCCTCCTCAAGAAGGAGAAGTTCGATTCGCTCAGTCCGGAACATCAGCGAGCGGTGCTTAATACATCGAAGCGAGCCCACAAAGCGCTCGCGAAGCTGATTCGCCGTGACGACGAACGCGCGTACCGAACGGTACTTTCCCGCGGGCTCAAAGAAGTTGACGTGAGCGCTCACCAGCGAGAGTGGGACGAGGCCACGCGCAAGGTGCGAGACCGTTTGGCCGGCCGAGTGTATCCCAAAAGCCTGCTGAAAAGTGTCATGAGCGCGACCGGCGGCTGACGCAGATTCTTCTCAAGAAGTGCGTGGCGGCGTCGATTTCGTGCTACGAAACGTAGCCGTGACGGGGCGAAGGGCCGACGACGCTGCGGTGAAGATTTGCTGAGCAATCTCCTCCGATTGGACCGGGGCGTTGCTCGAGGCGAAGCCGCGTTGGCGGCAGCGGTCTTGCTGTCGATGGTGCTGATTGCGGCTGGTCAAGCGCTGGTACGGAACCTCACGCATTTCGAGTGGACGTGGGCCAACGAGGTGTTGGAGAGGATGGCTTGGGCGGATTCCCTTCTCCAAAAGGCGACGTTGTGGTTGGCGTTTTTGGGTGCGTCGCTCGCTACCCATGAAGGGCGTCATATCGGAATCGACGTGCTCCCTCGAGTCGCGCCCCCGCGTCTTCGAGCCTGGATGGAGGCGGTGGTCGGTGTTGGGTGCGCCGTAATTTGCTTCTTTCTGGCCCGGGTATTTTGGATGGCGGTGCTGAACAACGCTGTCGATGTGCCTCTTGAATACTCGGTTCTTGGCCCGGACGGTGGCGCGCTCCACGTGTGCGAATCTCGAGGCGACCGACCGATGGTTTTTTGCATGGCGCGCGGCGCTTTGCGATGGATCGGCGCCACTGTGTCGACGCCAGACGATGCGCTGCAGTTGGTTGCCCCGGCGATGTTTGGTGTGATGGCGATTCGCTTTGTTCTACGAGCGTGTTGTGCGTTGGTTTCTCGCGGATCGCGACCAAACGAATCGAAACCAGGCGCAGCGCCACAGGAGCGTGCCTAGATGCTGCTGATCGCCATTTTGGTGGTGCTCGCCGTAATTGGAGCGCCGCTGTTCGCGATTTTTGGCGGAAGCGCCATGGTTTTGTTCAGCAGCCTGGCAGACACCAGCATCACCGGTGCGGCCAACGACGTGTTCAGTGAAAAGTTCGCGGATTCCCCGCTCCTTGTGACGATTCCGCTCTTTACGTTCGCCGGATATCTGATGGCGGAAAGCGGTACCCCGCAGCGACTCGTGACGCTTTCGCGAGCGTGGCTTGGATGGTTGCCGGGTGGATTGGCGATGGTGTGTCTCGCCGCGTCGGCGTTCTTCACGACGTTCACGGGAGGAAGCGGCATTACGATCGTGGCCATCGGTGGGCTGCTTCTTCCCGCGTTGCTGTCGGAACATTATCCGGAGCGTTTTTCGCTAGGGCTCGTGACCACCGGGGGCTCTCTGGGTCTTTTGTTTCCGCCGAGCCTGCCCATCATTCTTTACGGCGTGGTGGCCGGCGTGATGATCGAAAAACTATTTCTCGCCGGAATCCTACCCGGGCTGCTCACCATGGCGGTGGTGGCGGCGTATTCGATGTGGGTGGGCGCCAAGAAATCTACCGAGCGTGAGCCTTTTTCGATGCGCGCGGGCCTGCGCGCGCTTGGCGTCGCCAAGTGGGAGTTGTTGCTTCCGGTTGTGTTGCTCTTTGGTATGTACAGTGGCTTTTTGCGCATTCACGAAGCAGCAGCGTTTACCGCGCTTTATGTGCTCGTGATCGAGGTGTGGGTGTACCGGGACGTTGACGTTCGGACAGATTTGCCTCGCATCATCCGCGAATCGATGACGTTGGTGGGCGCGGTGCTGATCATCTTGGCGACCGCCATTGGCTTCACTGCGTTCCTGATTCAAGCGCAGGTGCCGATGAAGATTCTGGATGCCATGGGCAACGTGCTGACGTCCAAAGTGTCCTTTCTGGTCGCGCTCAATCTGTTTTTGATTGTGGTGGGCATGCTCATGGACATTTTCTCCGCCATCGTCGTAGTGGTCCCGTTGATCGTGCCGATTGCCGAACAATTCCAGGTAGATCCGTATCATTTGGGTGTGGTCTTTCTGCTGAACTTGGAAATCGGTTATCTGACTCCTCCGGTGGGCCTCAATCTGTTCATCTCCAGCTTTCGTTTCGACAAGCCACTTGCTGCCCTCTACCGCGCCGTGTTGCCCTTTATTGGCATGTTGCTGGTCGCTCTAGCGCTCACGACCTATGTCCCGACACTCTCGACCTGGGCCACGCAGTGGTTCGAACACCCTGGCGACCACCCTATTGCGCCTCCGGACGCAGATATTCCGGACGCAGCGTCCTCCGAGACGACTCCCGCGAAGTCTGGCGAAGGCGGCGAAGAGATCGATCTGGAGTCGCTCGAAGATCTCGAGTCGCTCGAAGATCTAGAGTCGCTCGAAGATCTAGAATCGCTTGAGGATTCAGAATCGCTTGAGGATTTGGATTCGCTCGAACGGGACCTGGTTCCCCGAGACGACACCGGTGTCGAAAGCGGCCGTAGACAACCGCCAGTTTCGGGAGCGCGCGATGACCGATGAGCACCTGGTTCACGTGCGTCGCGTGCGCGATGCTGCCGTGACGCTGACGACCTGCGTGCTCTTGGGAACCAGTCCTTGTGCGGCAGGGCCGACTCCGGTCGCCGATCGTCCTCAACCATCGACTCGCGATATGGAAGCTCGGAACACTGGCGAAGCAGATGCAGCGATTGCGAAGTCACCAGGGCGGACGGCTACAGACCGAGCCGTACCGAGAGAGCGCCGCTTAGCGCCGGTGAAGCAGATGGGGTACCCGCTGCTGCCCACCGTCACTCCGTCGATGGCTCAGTACTTTTCTGCGGTATCTGCGCGTTCGGAGCGTCGCAACGACGTGTTTTCAAAACTTGGTGGGTCTAGCGTCGTGAGCCGGGCTTTCTTGCAATGCTTTGCCGGGAAATACGTGACGCTCGGAGAGCATCAGCACCTGCAGCCCACGATCGATTTTTTTCGCGCGCAGCGTGTGCAAGGGTCGAACTCGTTTGCCCGGCAGAGTCTTGCGGCTCGAGTCGGCTGGTCGGTGCGGCATGGGCTCGGCGGGCGGCCTTCCCACGTCGTGAAAGAGCTTCAAGCCGCGAAACCCCGTTTTGCTTTGGCGCTTTTTGGTGGAAACGACGTTCAGGGGAGAAATACCTTCCGCTTCGGGTCGCGTTTGATCGAACTGGTTGAGCTCTTGGAACGCCACGGGGTGTTTCCCGTCCTCGGATCGACGTTTCCTCGAAAGAGTAAGGAAATGGATGCGTGGAGCCGTCGCTACAACCAAGTGAGTCGGGCTGTTGCCGATGCGTGGTCGCTCCCGTATATCGATTTCTACCGCGCCGCCAAGCCTCTACCCAGCCAAGGGCTGGCGCGCGACGGCGTGCACCCCAACGTCTATCGAGACGGCGGTCGAAGTCGAGCGTGCGACCTGTCGGCCGAAGCGCTCGAGCGCGGGCAGAATTTGCGAAACCAGATGGTTCTGGAGACCCTAGATCGATTGCGGCGCTCGTTGCTGGGCGACGAACATAGATCAGAGCCGGGCACGATGGATACTCGGGGCGCCGGTTCATCAGAAGACCCGATCGTCATTGACCAGTTGCCCTTTGCCGAACGCTTTGATGTGTCGGCGATGCACCGGGGCTCAGGCGCAATGCGGTGTTCCGAATCAGAGCCGACCTTGGACCAGGGGCCAACACGAGCTCGCGCGTATCGGATGCAAGTCAACCAGCCGCTCCGGCTCCGTTTTGTGTCGATCGGCGTGCGGAAGAAAACACACATTTCTCTGATGCGATCCCCTACGAAACGATCCTCCGCCTCGGCGCGGTCGAATACCCCAGAAAAATCGCGCTGCGTTCAACAGATGGGTCACGAGTTGGCGATGGATCTGTCGCCTGGCGTTTGGGAGATTGCGGTCGAGATAGGACACGAGGAAGAGATACGGCGAAGCGTGCTCTTCGCTGTAGATCGCGATCCCGCCGACGGCGAATGACCGCACGCTGGAACATGCTAGGGTTTTCGGCCTGTGTCGGCTGTCATCCTAGAAACGCAACTTTCCGATTCTCGTAAGGCCGATTCTCGTAAGGACCGGGTGCAGGTCCACGAGATCTATTGCTCGATCCAAGGAGAAACTTCCTTTGTCGGCGTTCCGTGTGCCTTTGTGCGCACGTCGAAATGCAATCTGCGTTGTCGATGGTGCGACACGCCCGACGCATTTCACTCGGGGACGTTGCTTTCTGTGGACGATGTTGTCGCTCGCGCGCTTGCTTTCGAAACGCCGCTGGTTTTGGTGACGGGAGGCGAGCCGTTGCTCCAGCCGTCGGTATTGCCGCTGCTGTCTCGCTTTTGCGAATCTGGGCGCACTGTGTTGCTTGAGACGAGTGGTGAGCGCGATATTGCCGCGGTCGACCCTCGCGTTCACCGCATCGTGGATTTCAAGGCCCCCGGAAGCGGCGAGAGCAATCGTAACCGATGGGAGAACGTCGCGTGTCTCGGGCCACGCGATGAAGTGAAGTTTGTTCTCGCAGATCGAGCGGATTACGACTGGGCGCGGGAGAGAATCTGCGAGCATCAACTGTCCCGCCGCGCAGGGACGGTGCTGATGAGCCCGGTATGGGGAGAGCTGGAACCTCGCGAGCTGGTCTCGTGGGTGCTCGCCGATCGACTCGAGGCGCGGGTGCAGCTCCAAACCCACAAATATATTTGGGGAGCAGAAGCTCAGGGTGTTTGAGGCAAGAGCCGCGCCATCGCGAGCTCAATGCGTTCAGCTCGCCGACGCTGGGTCGAACGGTGGCTGGCTTTTGCGCGTTCGGGGAGTGGATCGGTTTGCAAACGTTCCATCGCTGCGGCGAGCTGCCGTCGCGCTTCGTGGACCCGCCAGGCCACCGTCCCTTCCGAAGTCTCGAGGACGACCGCGGCTTCTTTGTAGCTGAGCCCTTGCAAAGTGGTCAGTACGACGGTGGTGCGAAGCGTTTCCGAAAGCCCGTCGAATGCGATGAGCAGATGAATGTAGGACTCTTGCAGTTCGAGCGCTTTGCGAGGGTCGCCATGGGCGTCGACGGCGACGGCAGCGGCTACCCGCGGGTCTTCTAGCGGCGCGGCCTGCCGGCGTTTCCCATCGCGTTTCGCGTTCAGAGCTCGGTGCAACGCAATACGGTAGAGCCAGGTGAAGAACTCGCTTCGACCCTCAAACTTGTGAATCTGATTGTACGCGCGGAGGAATGCGTCCTGGGTGATATCGTCCGCGTCGCTTGGTCGCCCCGTTAGGTGTAGCGCCAGGGCGAAAATGCGGGGTCGGTAGCGGCGAACGAGCTCTTCGAATGCTTTGCCGTCTCCCGCCTTGGCGGCGTCTACCAGCGAAGCAGCTTCGCGCCCTCGTCGTTCCGCATCACTTACGACCATCGTCGACCCACCTAATATAAACGTGTTCCGTCCATGAAGCACACCACGTATTTCTCGTCGTCTTCGGCTACGCGCCGCGGTGACCACTCTGCCGCCGCGATGGCCTGCGTTTCGTGGGATGGCTTACTGGTCGGGGACCCGCGATACGGCTCCTTGCCCGGGTCAGTACGATCTGTTAATAAACTTTGAACCCGATCCTGCAAGCACGGGAAAAAGCGAGTGTTTGCAGGTGTTTACGGTTCATTCGGCAGAAACACGGCTTTCGAAATTGGGGAGCGAGCTCTGAATCGTCCCCGGGTGGACGGATGCTTTTCGACTGGCTCTACGGATTGTTCTCAAACGATTTGGCGATCGACCTCGGCACCGCCACCACGTTGATCTACGTGAAGGGCAGGGGAATCGTATCCTGTGAACCCTCCGTTGTGGCCGTGCAGCGCGATCCGCGGGGCGCGAAGAAAGTGCTCGCGGTCGGCAAGGAAGCCAAAGAAATGCTGGGTCGGACGCCGGGTTCGATTCACGCGGTGCGTCCATTGCGGGATGGCGTGATTGCAGACTTCGAAATCACCGAGGCCATGCTCCGGTATTTCATCTCTCGCGCGCACAACCGCCGGCGGCTCGTCAAACCTCGCATCATCATCTGTGTCCCGTTTGGCATCACCGAGGTCGAAAAACGCGCGGTCAAAGAGTCTGCGGAAGGCGCCGGAGCGAGGGAAGTATTCCTGATTGAGGAACCCATGGCGGCAGCGATCGGGGCGGGCCTCCCCATCACGGAGCCGAGTGGAAACATGATCGTCGATATCGGCGGCGGAACCACGGAAGTCGCGGTCATTTCTCTCGCCGGGATTGTGTACTCGCAATCCGTGCGCGTCGGCGGTGACAAGATGGACGAGGCGATCATTGCGTACATGAAACGCAAGTACAATCTGTTGATTGGTGAGCAATCGGCCGAGCGAGTCAAGTGCTGCATCGGAAATGCTCATCCAGCGGAAGAGCCTGTAACCATGGAGGTGAAGGGTAGAGACTTGGTCGCCGGTGTTCCGAAGACGGTCATTGTCAACGGCGACGAAATTCGCGACGCGCTCAGCGAACCTATCAATGCCATCGTCGAGGCGGTCATGACCGCGCTTGAGCGGACTCCGCCTGAACTTTCAGCGGACATTGTGGACAAGGGCATTGTGCTCACTGGAGGAGGAGCGCTGTTGCGCAACCTCGATGTTTTGTTGCGTGAAGAAACTGGCCTGCCGGTCATGGTATCGGACGATCCGATTTCCGCCGTGGTACTCGGCTCCGGCAAGACGCTCGACCACCTAGACCTTCTTAAAGAGGTCACCATCTCGTAGCTGGGGACTGTGAACCGCTTTCGCCGATTTCGCGACTTCGCGTTCAGCGTTGCCCTTCTAAGCATTCCGTTCTTCTTTTTGAGCACGAACTTGAAGGACCCGGCGCGGGTGAACGTTTTGGATCGGGTGCTCCTTCAGGTCAGCGCGCCGATTCAATATGTTGCAGCCGAAGCAGCTCGCTCTATTTCCGGGGTTCTCGAGGGGTACGTCTATCTCGTTGACGTAAATCGCGAGAACCAACGACTGAGTCATGACAATGGTCAGTTGCGGAGCGAAATTCGCTCGCTTCGTATTCAGGCGCGGGAGAATAATCGCCTTCGTCGGATGCTTGATTTGCGGGAGCGCTTGGCAGGCGAAACTTTGAGCGCGAAAGTGATCAGCAAAGATTTTTCGACCTTCTTTCGAATCGTTCGCGTGCGCCTCGACCGAGGAGAGCGACATCATGTGCGGCCAGGGATGCCGGTGATTTCCGTGGACGGTTTGGTGGGGCAGATTCGAAGAACCGCGGGCCGCTACAGCGACGTCTTGCTCACCGTCGACCGAACCAGTGCCGTCGATGTCTTGATCCCGCGAACCGGCGCACGAGGGATGTTGCGTGGAACCGGAGAGGACGATCGCTACGCGTGTCGAATTCAGTATTTGAGGCGTACGGATCAAGTTCGCGTCGGTGACGAAATCTATACATCAGGGTTGGGGCAGCGATTTCCTGCATCGATTCTGGTTGGCCATGTGGTGAAAGTGGTGAAGCGCGACTTTGGTTTGTATCAAGAGGCCATGGTGGATCCCGCGGTGAACTTTGCTGATCTCGAAGAGGCGTTGATTCTTACGACAGGGCCACGACAGAGCGGCACGCAAGATGCCTCCCCTTCCGGGACGGCAACCACAGGGGCTCGCTGAGATGCTTCGTAGTCTAGCGATCGTTGGATTTGGATTCTCGCTGCTGGTATTTCAGTCCGCGCTGGGCATGCTCGTTCCAATACATCCTTGGTCACCGAATCTGCTGTTGCCGATTGTGATCTTTCTAGGTGTCGTGCCCGATGTGCATTTGCTTCGCGGCGCGGCGATGTCTTTCGTGCTCGGATATCTCCTGGACGTGTTTTCCGGAAACCTGATGAGCCTTCAAACCTTCGTCATGGTCGCGACGTTTATTCTTTCGCGCGTCGCTGGGTTGAGACTTTTCTTGCGTGGTCCCGCGTTTCAGATTTTGCTGACGCTTGCGATTGGCGTGCTTGCAGGAGGCGTGACGATGGCGCTCAGGGGCATCTTCGAGCCTCCTCCTCCCTTCGCCATAAGCACCGTGCTGGACAACGCGATCTCGCTCTTCGTACCTCCGCTCGTTACTTCGTTGGCAGCGCCGTTCGTATTTGTGGCCGTTCGCCGTATCGAAAGTCTGTCCATTTCGGGTCGAGATGACATAGGGAGCTATGCGTGATCGTTCTCTCTCCACGTCGTGAGGTGGGAGAGTTTAGGCGGCGATACAAATGGATGGCCGCTTTCGTTGTGGTGGTATTTTCGATTCTTTTCGGGCGTCTCGTACAACTCCAGCTCGTTCAGCGGCAGCACTGGGGAGGCATCGCGAAGGAAAACATCACCAAGACGATCACATTGCCTGCGACTCGCGGCTTGATTCGTGATGTGCGAGGTCAAGTGATCGCGGAAAACCGACCGAGCTACAACGTTTTTGTGACTCCACAGTTGATCGATCCGGAACGCGATCTTGAGCGCATGGATACACTCATGCGGCTCGACGAAGAAGAGCGTCAGGCGTTGCGTCGTCGACTCGCTGACGTCCGGCCTCATCGGACGATGCATCGAATTGAAATGTTCCGAGATGTATCCCGCGATCGAATGGCGGCCCTTGAGACCCACGAAACGGATCTCCCAGGGGTCGACGTAGTCGCGGTTCCTGTTCGAAACTATCCGTTCAAAACGCTAGCCGCGCATGCCGTCGGGTACCTCAACGAGGTCAATGCGGAGGATCTCGAGCGGTTTCGCGATCTCGACTACCGCGCTGGAGAGGTCATTGGTCGCACTGGAATTGAGCAAAGCTGGGAGCAGCAGCTGCGCGGAACGCGAGGAGTTCGTCGCATTCTCGTTGACGCAAGAGGAAGGCAGCTGGCGGGTGAAAGCGTGCTCGGCTCGACCCGTGATCAAGTGCGTGCCCCGATATCTGGTCACGATCTAGTTGTCTCGTTGGATATGACGCTCATGCGCGCCGTCGAACGGGCGTTTCGAGGTCACCCGTCGGGAGGAGCGGTCGTAGTGGATGTTCGCACCGGACGATTGCGCGCCATGTTTTCCAAACCCTCCTACGATCTGAATGAAATGAGCGGTCGGCTGACGAGTGACCGGTTTCGGGAGATGAGTGAAGATCCATTCCGTCCGCTTATCGACAAAACTGTGTACGAGAGCTACTTCCCAGGTTCCACGTTCAAGCCCATCACCGAGCTCGCGGCCCGCGATCAGGGTGCGTTTGATCCTCACCAACGCGTTGAATGTGTCGGGTACTACGAGATCGGAACGCAGCGACAGCGGTGTACATCTGCCCATGGGGACGTCGACATGCAGTCGGCGATGATTCAATCGTGTAACGTGTATTTCTGGAAACTGGCAGAACAGGTTGGCCTCGAGCGTCTCAATCAAATGGCGCGTGAGTTTGGTTTAGGAGCCAAAACTGGCATCGGCATCAATAGCGAGGCAAGCGGGTTTTTGGCGTCTCGGAAGTGGTACGAGCAACATTACGGTCGCTACCGGGTCGGGTATACGCTGAATACCGCAATCGGGCAGGGCAATACGCGATCTACGTTGCTTCAAATCGCGATGATGTACGCGGCGTTTGCGAACGGTGGCCGTCTTTTCGTGCCTCAGCTCGTCGAGGAAGTACGAAAGCCAGACGGGACACTGGTTCAGCGGGTCAAACCGAAGCTTCGACGCAGGGTCAAAGTTCCTGCGGAGGTTCTCGAATCGCTTCGAGAGAGCCTGCGGCGGGTGGTCAATGATCCGGAAGGAACCGCATACGACGCGCGCGTAGAAGATGGTGTTCAGGTCGCCGGCAAGACCGGCACCGCAGAGGTCACACCCGGCTCGCACCGCCGAGGGATGGACTCTTCGCGCGCTTGGTATTTCAACCGGTCGCATGCCTGGTTTGCTGGTTTTGCGCCGGCTCACGAGCCGGAAGTCGCCATCGTTATTTTGGTTGAACATGGTGGCGCAGGCGGTCGGACTGCAGCGCCGGTGGCGATGCAGATTCTCCAAGACTATTTTTCATCTCGGCGTCCAGCGAAAGAACGCAGCTTGCCGTCGACGGATACCTCTTCTTTTGGGGGAGTTGACTGATGGCCCTGGTCCGAACGCTCCGCGACCAGTTTGACTGGCCGCTGTTCGTCGTCGTGACGACCATCGCATTGGTAGGCGTGGTTAACCTCTACAGCGCGACGAGCGCATCCGTACTGCGTTCAGACGAATATATCCAGCAGATTTACTGGCTGACGCTGGGTGCAGGGGTAGCGTTTCTGGTCGTCGCGATCGATTATCGGCACTTCGAGCGCTACGGGTGGGTCGCCTATGGCGTCGGTGTTGCGCTGCTGGTGTTGGTGTTCTTGCTCGGCCGGAGCGTGCGGGGATCGACGCGGTGGATTCCCGTGTTCGGCTTCTCGCTGCAGCCGAGTGAGCTTATGAAGATTTTTTTGATTATCGCGCTCGCAAAATATCTTCACAACGACCCGAAGACCGATGGACGAACGCTCAAAGACCTGGTGATACCGGGGCTCATTCTCGCCATGCCGATGGGTCTCATTCTCGCGCAGCCCGATTTGGGAACAGCGACTTTGTGCGCGTGCATCTTTGGCACCATCATGATTCTGACGAATCTCAAAGTGCGATCTCTGCTCACACTGGCCGCAGCGTTTATATTGAGCGCGCCACTAACCTGGACCTACGTGCTCAAAAGCTATCAACAGGAGCGATTGATCGCGTTTTGGGAGCGGCTTCTGGGCAGAGAATCAGATGTTTTGGATTCAGGATGGCACGCCCATCAATCGCTCGTCGCGATCGGAAGTGGTGGTCCGTGGGGCAAAGGGTTCATGCGGGGAACACAGAACCAGTTTCGCTTTCTTCCGGACCAGGACACGGATTTCCCGTTTCCGGTATGGGCCGAAGAACACGGGTTTTTGGGCTCGCTATTGTTGTTGAGCCTTTACTTTTTTGTGGTTCTTTGGGGGCTCAAGATTGCATCTCAGGCCAAAGATCGTTTTGGTGCGGTGGTTGCAGTCGGAGTTGCGGCTTTGGTGTTTTGGCAGACCGTGATCAATCTGGGCATGGTGACCGGTGTACTTCCGGTCGTCGGCATGACGCTGCCTCTTTTTTCGTATGGTGGATCCAGCGTACTCACGATCATGATTGGCATTGGTTTGTTGATGAACGTTTCCATGCGGAGGTTCAGTTTTTAGTGACCAGGGGGTCTCGGAATGATCCAAAGAAACAGCGATACGCGAACACTCGTGGGCGTCGTCCAGACCAACTCGAACGATGATGTGGAACGTAACCTCGACGCCGTAGAGCGCACCGTCGGCGAGGCAGCGGCGAGAGGCGCGAAACTAGTCGTCGTCCCTGAGTGCTTCGCTTTTCTTGGACCTGAGGAAGGAAAGCTCGAGATCGCGGAAACGCTGCCCGCGGTCGGCGCTGCGTTCGACGATCAAGACGAAAACACTGAACGGCCGATTCTCTCCCGATGTCAGCGCTTGGCGCGTTCGCACGGAATCGATTTGGTGCTCGGAGGGCATTGGGAACGAACCGCGCGACCTGGTTTCGTTCGCAACGCCTCGGTTCATCTGAAGCCGGATGGAGCGATTGCGGCGGTTTATCGGAAAATCCATCTCTTCGACGTAGATTTACCGGACGGCACGCGTTTAACGGAGTCCGCGACTGTCGAACCAGGTAGTGAAGTCGTGGTCACGAGCACACCCGCCGGGAGACTCGGCTTGACCATTTGCTACGATGTTCGTTTCCCAGAGCTCTATCGTAGGCTCGTCGATCACGGAGCAACGATGCTGGCGGTGCCCGCGGCCTTTACGCTGGCGACAGGAAAGGACCATTGGCATGTGTTGATGCGCGCTCGCGCAATCGAACAACAGTGCTATGTGCTCGCCGCGGCGCAAACTGGGCACCATGTATATCGCGATGGGAGCGGCGACCGCAGGTCATATGGCCACGCGCTGATCGTTGACCCATGGGGCACGGTCGTCGCCGAATGTGGAGAAGGAGAAGGTGTCGCGGTAGCGCAAGTAGACTCCGCGGTCATCGCCAACACTCGAAAAAGGTTACCGAGTCTCCAACATCGAAAGCTCTAAAGCGCGCGTCTGTCTACTAAGGGTCTCCTAACTAACCCCCGATTCGGTTTGTGGGATGGGTAAGAGTTTGAACCCGAACACCTTAGCTTTTCTCTCGAGATTACGAATCACGCG
>JANQQS010000073.1 GCA_028284955.1 Myxococcota bacterium
ACCCCCACGCAACCAGGTCACGTGCCTCCTGGCGGGGGAGCTTGGGTGAATCGGCGGGGTCGTACCCCGACGAGAGGGTCTGGGTGCCAGACCCTCAAATAAATTAGCGGAGAACGCGGAGACGCTTGGCCTCGTCTGCGGGGGGCGATTGTTTGCTTCCATGGCGCTCGAAATGTGACTGAGCGACGAGGGTTGCCAGCTGGTCAGCGATTTCGTTTAGCGCTTGCGCGGCGGGGGTGTTGGGTGCGGATTGCACCACCGGTGTTCCGCGGTCGCCCCATTCACGTACGCTTGGCTCGATCGGCACCTGACCCAGCAGCGGCGCGGATGCGTACTCGGCCACCGCTTGGCCCCCGCCAGATCCGAAAAGCTCGTGACGCATGCCTCGATCGTCGAGAAAGTAGCTCATGTTTTCCACCACTCCGAGGATAGGCAGCCGGACCTTGTGGCACATCGAAACGGATTTGTAGACGTCTTGCAGCGCTACCTCTTGAGGGGTCGTCACCACCACCACGCCGGTGATCCGCGCTTGCTGCGAGAGCGTGAGCGCGACGTCACCGGTCCCGGGGGGCAGATCGAGCACCAGATAGTCGAGCGGCCCCCACGCCACGTCCCGAAGAAATTGTTGCAGCGCGCCATGCACCATGGGACCTCGCCACACCACGGCCTGTCGGGGATCTTCCAAGATGAACCCGATGCTCATCAGTTTGATGCCGAAGCGCTGGAGGGGGACGATTCGTTTGCCGTCCTCCGAGCTCGGATGACCTGCAATACCGAACATCGTGGGCACGGAGGGCCCGTAGATATCCGCGTCCAGCAGGCCTACCCGGGCTCCCGCTTTGCCCAGCGCGAGCGCGAGATTCGCCGCCACGGTGCTTTTGCCTACGCCCCCCTTGCCGCTCATCACAAGGATCACGTTGCGTACCTCGGGCAGCGGGTCATTGCTCACCGTCTCGCGGGTGGGGACTTGGATGTCCCATTCGATTTGCACGGTGGGCAGCGAATGAACCTTGAGCGCGCGTTCGATCCGGCGTTGCAATTCCTCACGAACCGCTTCGGAGGGTGAGCTTATGCGCACGGTTGCATAATGCTGATCGCCATCCGTTCGTAGATTGGAAAGTGACCCTAGCTCGCCGAGCGTTTTCTCAAAAATGGGGTCGACGACTGTGGATAACGCATCCGAAAAATTGCTGGTATCGGTGTTCATGAGCTGCGCTGCTGTTTCCTTGCCAGCGGCCTCGCTGACGGATGAGACTGTTTCTTAAAGTCGAGCGCTCGAAGGGTCAAGGCGTCCAGCCAAACCAGGGCTGCTTCGGCGAGACTCGACGAAGCATTCCGGCTCGCTATGATCGCGCCACCCGACGACAGCCTTCGAACGTCATGGTGGCCGCAAAAACAACCGCTACAGAGAATGCGACCGCGGAGCCGAGAAGCTCCGGAAGCGAGGCCCCCGCGAAAACTCTGGGTTGGGTCGGTCCTGGGCTAATTTTTTTGGTATGTGCTGCGGTTTACGTCGGGATGCTCGGCGATCGCGCATCCGGCCCGTCCCGGGACAACCACTACGTCCATCTTGCGCATAGCTGGCTGCAAGGGCGGCTCGACCTTGTTGGCGATCCCCCCGGCCGGGACGACTGGGCCTGTTTTGACACCCAGGAACAGGGCATGTGTCCGAATCTGCGGTGGTTCTTTCCGCACAACGACGGGCGCTATCGCTGGTATGTGACATTTCCGCCCTTTCCCGCGGTGCTGACGCTGCCCCTCGTGGCGACCGTCGGCATCGATTTCGCGGATCCCGTGCTGTGGGCATTGCTGGCCGGCGTTGCGCCGATGCTGCTTTTCGTTTTGTTGCGTCGCCTTTCCGCGAGCGGCGCGAGCCACCGTTCGCGCGTCGACAATCTCCTGCTTACTGTCCTCTTTGCGTTCGGGACGGTCTTCTTTTTTGTCTCGGTGGAAGGCGGCGTGTGGTACGCGGCGCAGGTCGTCGCAACCTCTTTGGTGCTTTTGTACCTGTTGTTCGGTCTCGAAGCGAGACGCCCCTTTCTCGCTGGATGCATGCTTGCCCTGGCGTTTATGAGCCGTCCCACCACGCTGTTGCTCTCGGTGATGTTCGGCGTGGAAGCGCTGCGGATATCGCGACGTCGGACGCGACGAACCGACGAAGACGTTCATTCCGAGGCTCCTGACGAATCCTCGCCAGGGCTCGCGACAGCTTGGATGTGGCTCAAAGATGTTCGTTGGGGAATCGCGCTTTCGAAGATCGCGGTATTCAGCATTCCTATTCTCGTCGTCGGCGGCATCGCGGCGTGGCACAACTACGAGCGCTTCGGCGACCCGCTTGAGTTTGGCCATACGTACCTTCAGATCTATTGGCGCACGCGCATCGAGCGATGGGGCTTATTCAACTATCACTACTTCGGACGCAATCTCGCGGTAGCGCTCGCTTCGGTTCCCTGGTTCAGCGCTCACGCTCCCTATATTACCGTGAGTCGGCATGGTTTGGCGCTATGGGTCACAACGCCCAATCTCCTATGGGCGTTGTGGCCCAAACAGCTCACGGCGCAACAAGTTGCGTTGTGGGCAGGCTTGCTTCCCGTCGCGATCATGAATCTGATGTACCAAAACAGCGGATGGGTTCAGTTCGGATATCGATTTGCGCTCGACTATCTGCCTCTCGCGTTTGTGCTGATCGCGCTGGGCCGTAGACGTTTCGGTCCACTATTTTGGTGTTTGGTGATTGTATCGGTGGCGGTCAACTCCTTCGGCGCAGCCACGTTCCGGCGCATGCACGAGTTTTACGACCGCGATCCGACCCAAAAAGTGCTCTTTCAGCCGGATTGAGACTCTTTCGTCACTTGCTCGGCGATGGCGGTCGCGGGCCCGACCGGAATCGCCATTGCGACGAGCGCCTCCTCTCCTGCTTCTTGAGCGAGCCGTTCGAGCTCGGTACGCGCGGCGGAGATGTTTCCTAAAGACGCATGGGCGTGCGCACGAACCATACGGTAGGTCGCTCGCAAGCTTTCTTCGAGGTTGCCTTGATGATCGGCGGTACCTTTAGTCGCAGTCGCTTGGTTCGCGCGCACGAGCGCAAGCTTGGGCTGATCGGTGATGGCCATGACCAACGCTTCGGTAGCGCTCATCCACGACTCCGCGGAGGGATCCGATGCCGGGCGTGGTTGTTCTTGGAGCAAGCGCTGGACGGCCTCGATCTCACCGTCGCGAAGGAGACACGTCGCGAGATTTTGAGTCCAGAGAGCTCGCAAGGGAGCTGTAAGGTCGGTCGCTTGCAATCGCGCCAGGCGTTGTCGAACCGAACCCCAAAACCCGGCTCGACAGAGCGGGCCTACCACGCGCAGCAAAATCTCGGCATATTCGCTGCGATTGTCCCCGGCTTCGTGGTCGACGTTCGCAATGTTGCGGCGTTGTCGGTCTTCGAGGCGCGTTAGGAGTCGGTCGAGAGCCTCGAAAGCCTCCGGGGCGGCACCTGGCTCGCGGAGGCGAAACGCAAGCACTGCGGCGCCTCGCATCGCTCGATCATGCCATGACGAAAACCATACCAGTGCACCAGACGATGCGGCGGCGATCACGCCCGCGGCAGACTCCGCTCGCGACAAGGTCCATCCGACCATCGTCAGCAGATCGGTCGCGACCAGCGCCACTGCGAGCGCCACCAGGGCGCAGCTGAAGGTCATACGGACCACCATACCGACCGACATCATTCCGAACGGAATACGCCAAACCCAAGACCGCACCACCGGAGCCAGAACACCGGCTGCGAGGGCGACGAGATATGAAGTCAACGCCCCTCGGATGCTTCGCGCTGATTTCGTGCTTTCTGTGTGGACCCAGCCGTATCGGATGAACCGTTGGCATTGGTTTGGAGTCGGTTGGCGATTCGTCGGCGGACTTCAATATACACCGCCTCCTGTTCGATCAGTTTATCCAGCGTCTCGATATAGCTTCGCGGCATTTCTGGGCCGACGATTTCAGCATGCTCTTTCGCGATATTCAGAACTGACACCCAGGCTTCACGGGCCTCTGGTCGCGCAGCCGGGTTTGATGACAGCAATCGAGCGGCGCCGATGAGGGCCATTGCTCGGTGACGATCGCTTTTCGCTGCAGCCGCAGCACGGCGAAACAGTTCTAGCGCAGCGGCTGCGTTGTTCTCGAGCGAACGAACCACTGCCAGATAGTAGATCGCCTCCGATTGGGCATCCTGCTCGATCGCTTTTTCAAGGATGCGACCCGCCGCTACTAGATCGTCCCGGACGATCAATCGTCGCGCTTGGCTAACTTTCGAGTCTGTCTTCGTCGTCGTCGCCTGAGCGTGCGCACCGATTGGACTAAGCAGTAAACTCGCGCCGAGCATCGCGCATACCGCGAACCCCCACAACGCTCCGGCTAGATCCTGACTCTTCACAGACCCGACAATAGTAGGAACCAACCGATTTGCCCAGGGAAGGATCAGGAGACTAACTGCAGACTAACGAACGTAGAGCGCTGATCTTTTGGCCTGCTTGCGGCTTACCTCCTCGCTCTCTCCCTGCGAAAGGCTCGGAGCCTTCCTCAGTCGTTCGCTGTGGGGGCGCTCGCAATCA
>JANQQS010000074.1 GCA_028284955.1 Myxococcota bacterium
TGATTGCGAGCGCCCCCACAGCGAACGACTGAGGAAGGCTCCGAGCCTTTCGCAGGGAGAGAGCGAGGAGGTAAGCCGCAAGCAGGCCAAAAGATCAGCACTCTGCGCTAGCTTTTGACGCGGTTGCGGCCGGCACCCTTTGCCTCATAGAGCTTGTCGTCGGCGCGCTTTTTGATGTCTTCGGCTGTTTTGAACGGCTCTCGCCAGTCCGCGACACCCAAGCTGATCGTGGTAGGAATCACGGTGTCGTCGAATGAGAACTTGGTCTTCGAGATAAGTTTATTGAGCTTGGTGGCGACGCCCACGGCGCCCTTCACGTCGATCTCGGGCAAAATAATCGCGAACTCTTCGCCGCCGACGCGGCATACCACGTCGTCTCGCCGCACGTGCCCTTTGACCAACGTGCCGAGCTGCCGAAGCACCGCATCGCCCGCGAGATGGCCAAACTTGTCGTTGATCCGCTTGAAGTGATCGATATCGAACATGATGAGCGAGAACGTACGGTTGTATCGAACGCAACGTGAGATCTCTCGTTCGATCGCCTCGTCGAAGTAACGCTTGTTGCGAACCTGAGTCAGACCGTCGATGGTCATCAGCCGATAGATTTCTTCGTGGTATTGCCCCTCGATGTTGCCACCCACGATGAACTTCAAAATCGTTCGACCTGTTTTGATTTGGTCACCATCGCGCAGTTGATGTCGCGATTTGATGATTTCGTCGTTTACATAGGTCCCGTTGGTAGAACCCAAATCGACTGCGCCGTAGCTTTGGCCGTCAAACGTGATCTCGCAGTGGGCGCGTGACACGCTTTGATGGTCCAGCTGCACCGCGCAGCGCGACGAACGGCCAATCACCGCGGGCTGTCTACCAAGCGGTATCCGTCGGCCGATGTCGTCTCCGTAGATGACAACCAAGCAAGCATCGGATGGACCCGCCGTGCGCAGCTTGGGAGGTCCCACCACGGTAACGACAGTCTCATTGTAGGGAGATGGGTCGCTATCCGACATTGCTCAAATACATCATACCTTTTTTTTCGTCCTTTCTTGAAGCGTATCGTGCGTTCAGCCGCAAAAACGGCAGTTCGCTGGCCGCGACGCCTCCGCACGGGTGATTTCCGCCGCTGCGTCTTCGTACCCCGGACGCCCCATGAGCCCCGATGCCAAACGCTTGCCCTCCTCGACCCCAGGCTGATCGAACGCGTTCACTTCGTAGAGCTCGCCGGCAATCGCCGTCGCCGCTTCGTAGACGAAAAGCAAAGCTCCTAAATTGTACCCGTCAAGCCGATCGATCTCAACCGTAAGACTTGGCCTTCCATCTCGAGCCAGGGCCTCGGCGGTTCCTCGTCGTTCGGCGTCGAGCAGCGCACCAAGGGTTTTTCCTCCCAGGTAGGCGTAATCGCCGGTGCTTTCGGGAATGGCCAAATCTCTCGGAGGATGCTTCACTGACACAAACGTGATCAGCTTGTCGCGTGGCCCTTCCATGAAGAGCTGACCCTGCGCATGCTGGTCCGTTGCACCCACAGCCGGCACAGGTGTAGGGCCTACCTCCACCACCTCACCTCGTGTATTCAGGCGCTTGCCCAAGCTCTCAGCCCAAAGCTGCACATACCACGCAGCAAACGGCCGAAGCGCATCGGCATAAGGCATCAGTACATGAATCGGTCGGTCCGCGCGATGGTGGAGGGCGTGCAGAGCTGCCAGAATCCCGGCCGGATTTTGGACAAGCGTTTCTCGTTCGCAGACCGAAGCCATATCGCGCGCGCCTTGAAGCAACGCGCGAATGTCGATGCCCGCAAGCTGAGCAGGCAATAAACCGACCGCGGAAAGAACGCTAAACCTTCCCCCCACGTTCGCAGGAACCTCGAACGAGGACCACCCTTCCTCGTTCGCGAGCGCGCGAAGAGGGCCGCGCTCTGGGTCCGTAATGGCGACCAAATGTTTGGACGCCGATGCGGCCAACTCGCGCTGGAGCCATTGCCTAACCACGAGAAGCGAAGCTGCGGTTTCTACCGTACCCCCTGATTTCGAAATCGCGATCGCCACTGTCGACGATGGAGAGAGCTCGCTGAGCAACGCCGACAGCAACCACGGATCGCTATTGTCGGGAAAGTGAATGCGCAGCGCCTTACCTTGGGCCCCTCCATTCTGAGCAGGCCTTTCATTCTCTGCAGGCCTTTCATTCTCTGCAGGATCGGTAAGCGCGTGAATCACCGCGCGGGCGCCCAGAGACGACCCACCGATGCCCAACACCAAGACATCGCGAATCTCTGTCGGGAGGGTGTTTCGAAATGCCTCAAGCTGATCGACGAGGGGTTCATCCTGAGGAAGCGACCAAAAGCCAAGCTCGCCTGAACGAACCTTCTCGAGCACGCGTTGTAGGCCAGCCAAAAAGCGTGGCTGTTCTTCGCTCAAATGACCCGCGCCAACCTTCGCACGAGGTCCAATGCCTTCACTAAGAGCCAGGGCGTAGTCGATTTGTAGAGGTAGAGTCATGCGCCAGCCATAGCGCTTCTTGCCCGAAGAGCCAGTAAAGAACCAGCGAAGGTGTGGCGCGGGTTCATGTTGCCCCCGCAAAGGCGTGCACGAAATGCATTTCTCGCGACTTTATTGACCTCTGGATCGCTCTCTACGTAGCTTTGGGCCCATGCGTTTCGGGTTTGGTTTCCTGCGGTTTGGCCGTTTCCCATCCGGCTCGATGGTGCGGCGCGCCAAGACGCTGCCTCGACCTTTGGTGGCAGGCATGGTCACCCTCGGCGCAACTACGCTCGCCGTACTGGCGCTCAGCAACGCCCCGGTTGGTCACGCCCACGAGCAACGTGGCGCGAAGAACGCGCCCAAGAACAGCTCCGAACCCCGACCTTCGGCCCGAGTACGAGCTCGCCCCATCCATCCCTTGCTCAATGGTTTCAACCCGCTCCGTCACGAGCCTGAAGTGTCTCGCCGCGGCCGAAGCGTTGTGGCACCGCTCGAGCGCAACGCCAGCGCCGCTCTAACACTCAATCCCGAACTGCAAGCGCACATCATGCGGGAAATGGCTCGCTACGAAATCCCTTATGGCGCGGTGGTAGCCATCGAACCGGCGACCGGCCGTATCCTCGCATACGCAAGCTACTCCAAAGAAAATCGCGCCGCGGGCGACTTGGTACGCGACGCTACGCCCCCCGCTGCGTCGGTATTCAAGTTGGTGACCGCAGCCGCGCTTCTGGATCGCCACGCTTCGAAAAAGAAGATTCGACCGGATACACGAACTTGCTACGGCGGAGGGGCACGCCGTCTCACCCAGAGCCATCTCGAACACAATCCTCGGCGCGACAAAACATGCGTAACGCTCACCGAAGCGATGGCCTCGTCGGCCAACGCGGTATTCGCAAAACTCGCCCACGAGCACTTGGATGCACCGACGCTAAGGCGTTACGCGTCCGCGTTCGGGTTCGGGCACGCCCTGCCTTTTGATATTGCCGCGCAACCAAGCCCTGCCGAGGTGCCGACCGACCCGCTGGAGTTTGCGCGCACCGCGGCGGGGTTTTGGCATATGCATATGTCACCGCTCCATGGCGCGACCATCGCGGCAACCATCGCGCACGACGGAACGATGCTTCGGCCCGCGCTCGTCGACTCGATCACAGATCCAAAAGGTCGCGTTGTCTATCGGCATGAACCGAGCGTCGTTCGCGCAGTGATTCCTCGTCACACCGCCCGACTGCTCACCCAAGTCATGAGCCGGACTGTTTCCGCCGGAACCGCACGCAGCGCGTTCTACGACCCCGCCGGCAAACCCTTCTTGCCAGGCGTAAAAATAGCCGGCAAAACCGGATCGCTCACCGCCACTGACCCGTATCGCGCCTACAGCTGGTGGGTTGGCTTCGCGCCCGCGGAAGCCCCAACCATCGCCCTCGCCGCGTTGGTCGTGAACGGCCCCAAGTGGCGCATCAAAGGAAGCTACCTCGCCCGAGAAGCACTGCGCCAATATCTCATCAAACCGAAGAAGCCGTGATCGGATCAGCCCAGCGCCGCGCGCGCCGTCTCGACGCTCACCAACCCTGCCTGCACCAAATCGCGCGCCGCCATCTCAAACGTTTGCATTCCGTACGGATGCACGCCGCGCTCCATTACATCTTTGAGCGGCAGGTTGGTATCCGGTCGCCGAATGCTTTCTCGCGCCGTGCCCGTCACGGTCAGAACCTCGGCCGCCACCACCCGGCCGCGACCATCCGCGCGCGGAAGCAAGCGCTGCGCAATGATGCCCTTCAAGTTGTCGGCCAATCGCTCCCGCGTTTCGTTCGTCTGCCCTTTGCTCGAAAGAGAAAGCACGCGACCGACGGTTCGGGCGACATCCGGCGTATGCAGCGTCGAAAGCACCAAGTGGCCAGTTTCCGCCGCTTTGAGCGCGATGTCCATCGTCTCTTCATCGCGAATCTCGCCGACCAAAATCACATCAGGATCTTGCCGCAGCGCGGCGCGCAGCGCCGTCGCAAAATCCGGCGTATCGAGCCCGACCTCCCGTTGAGAAATCGACGCCAGTTCGTCTTGATGGACGTATTCGATTGGGTCTTCGATGGTGACCACGTGCACGCGCCGCGACCGGTTGATGTGTCCCACGATGGCGGCAAGCGTGGTGCTCTTGCCGTTCCCTGCAGCGCCCACACAGAGAATCATCCCCCGCTCAACCGTCGCCAGCGTGCCCACCACTTTGGGCAAACGAAGCTCTTCGAAGCGAGGGATGTTCAAAGGAATGCGCCGCAGAGCCACCGCGAGCGTGCCTCGTTGACGATATATATTTACGCGATAGCGCCCGGAATCACGCGCATCGTAGGAGGTATCGTATTCCTGGAGGTCGTGGAGGTCTCCGGCGAAACGACTGCGCTGCAAGATGATTTCCGCCAGAGCGTCGGTCTGCCCCGCCGTCAGGCGCTCTCCCTGCAAATAGTGCAGCGCGCCATTGACCCGAAACGCAGGCGGCTGACCGACCTTCAGCAACACGTCGCTCGCCGAATGCTGCTCCCCCTTTTCCAGCAACCCCAGCAAAGTGGATTCGTCCATGTGGTTTCATCATATCAGTCTCTGGCCTCGCTCTGAACCGGTTCCTTGCGTTCCCCGAACGCATAGCGGGTTGTTTCGACTCGCCGCGGCCATGGTGTGTTTGCTTTCATGTGGACCTACCGGATGCGGCGCACTCGGCAGCGGCAATCATCGTTCCGGCTCAATTCAGTCAAACGTCGGGAACGGTGCGCGCTCACGCACACGTCGAGGCGACCCCACAGGCCTTGAATCATGGTCCACGTTTGAAATTGCGAGCTCCGCAAACACCGCGAGCTGGCGCGCCCGCGGACACAATATCGGCGCGCTCACTGACGACGAATGTCTCCAATTGCTCGAATCCCAAGGCGTCTCCGTCGTGCCGTTTCGTGAACCCCCCGCCGCAGCCGTAGACACCCCAGTCTCACTGACCGGACCCATCCATGGAGTGGAATATCAACACGTGGGTCGTTCGGCGGTGCACTCGGTGCTCGATTGCCGCTTGGTGGTCGCCCTTGGCATTTGGTCCGCTCGCTTACACGCGGCCGGAATCGAATACGTTGGACATCTGTCCATGTTGCGCCCCGGGGCGCGCGTCAGCAGCACCGGAAAAACCAGCGGGCACGCGCGCGGAACCGCCATCGACGTTCGCTATCTTCGCTTTGTCGATGGCACTGAACTCGATGTCTTTCGCCATTGGACCGAGCGAACCCGCGGCGCGCCACCCTGCGCCAACTACGACGAGACACCCGAATCCAGCCTGCTTCGCAATCTCGTGTGCGACGCCATCGATCAAGACCTCTTTCAAACCGTCATCACCCCCCACCACGACAACCGGCATCAAAACCACGTGCACCTCGAGCTCGTACCCGGCGTGGATTGGAAGTACATCCGGTAGAATCGGACCGCCGGCACATCTGTGAGAACGAACACTTTTTTCTGGAACCAGACCGGCCGTCTGTGCACAATTTCCGCCTAAGGTAGGGGGGTATATGTATCTGTTCTCGCGACTTCGGGGCGCGCGCCGCGATCACCTTGCGACGTTGCTGATGCAGCTGAGCGCCATCGCGGCTGCGTACACTGTGGTCAACCCTCCAACCGTTGCGATGGCTCAATGCATGGGCGGCGCGCCCGACGGAGCGGTCGACGCTCCGGAAGAATGCGATGACGGAAACCCAACTGACACCGATGGCTGCTCCAACTCGTGCGCGATCAACGTCGGTTGGCAATGCGCCCCGCCGTTGATTCTCAACGCGATTGGCGTGCAAGGTGTATCGAGCGGCACCCAAGCCGACTGGGATATCCCTGCCCCGGGGTTTCCAGACAACGGACTTTCTGCAGAACAGCAGGCCAACACGTCGAACCCTACATTCGGTTTCATCGACAACGCAGATGGATTCTCCGCGGTCTACACGTTTCGCATTACCGTCATCAATCCGGACGGTGGTGAGTTCAACGATGACGATTTCATCGGCTTTGTGCTCGGCTATCAAGACGGTGAAGCCACTGCCGGAAGCGGAGTCGATTACTTGCTGGTCGACTGGAAACAGAGCAACCAAAACATCTTCGGCGGCACGGCTCGACGTGGGCTCGCGGTATCGCGAGTCAGCGGTGCATCGACGAGCGGGAATCAAGGCAACTTCTGGCTGCACACCGGCGTGGTGAACGAAATCTTTCGCCCTTCTGGTGCTGGCTCCCTGGGCGACGTAGGCTGGGTCGACGATCAAACGTACACGTTCCGCATCCGCTATTCAGCGCAGCAGCTGCGCATCGAGATCGACGGAGTCGAGCAACTCAATGTTTCCCCTGCGCCAGGAGAAACGTTTCCTGCGGGAACGATCGGGTTCTACGGCTTGTCCCAAGAAGACGTCATCTACGAAGTGGTGACGCCGACCGCTCCATCGATCTGCAACCGCCCTCCCACCGGAGCAAACATCTCTCAGTTCGCCGTTTCTGGCGGAGCGGTACAGCTCGGCGTTCCGTCCATGTATGTCGACCCTGACGGCCAACCTCTAGACGCAGCATCCATTCGCGTGACCTCGCAGCCCACCGGCGCCACGGCGACCGATCCAGGAAACGGCTCGCCGTCTGGAACCATCACCGTCACCCCGAACTCTTCGGCAGTGACAGGACCGGTCGTCACGACATACCAGTTTTGCGACAACGACTCTGTGATTCCGCTCTGCGGCACGGCCACGGCGACCATCACGTTTAACGACCCACCAACCGTCTTGGTCCCACGAACCAATGTGCTCGGTGGTACTGCGACCATAACGAACGCAGCAATTCAAGCCGCAAGCTCAACCAACAGCTTCGACGGCGGATTCGATGCTTCGTCGCTCGCGGTGGCACCCACCGAAGGAGGCACCTACGGAACCAGCGCCGCGTCGACGGGTGGCGGCACGTGTTCGATCGTTGGGGGAAACTTGGTGTACTCTGAGCCGAGCCCGTTCGTAAACGCAACCGATTCATGTTTCGTGCGGCTTTGCGAGACGAATCCTGGGCCCACGGGCATCTCCGCCACCAATCGCGCCTGCGACACTGTGGAGGCGGTATTTTCGCTCGACAGCGACGGCGACGGGATCCCCAACGCGGTCGAAGGAGACGGAAATCCCGACGGTGACTCCTTGCCAAACTATCTGGACATCGATAGCGACGGCGACGGCATTACCGACAACGTCGAAGGCACCGTCGGCGGAGACGGAGACATCACCCCCGCCTACCTCGACAGCGACAGCGACGACGATGGCGTGCCGGACCGAACCGAAGGGCATGACGCGAACATGGACGGCGTTCCTGATCGCACGCCATCCGGTGAAGATACCGACGGGGACGGGCTTGACGATGCGTTCGATACCGATTGTGCTGACCCTGGCGACTGCGATGGTGTCATCGGTGTCGCGGCTCCGGTCCAGAATAGTGGAGGCGCCGCCGCCGCAGATTTCCTTGACCCGGACGACGACGGCGACGGAATTCCGACCTTGGCCGATGGAACCACCGACGCAGACGGGAACGGTGCACCCAATTTCCTCGATCCGGACGACGACGGCGACGGAGTACCTACGGCGTCGGAATGCAGCGATGCGAGCGATTGCGAAAATCGAGACGGCACCGACCAACCCGATTGGCTCGATATCGATGACGACAACGACGGTATTCCGACCGCGATCGAAGGCGGCCTCTCCGTCAACACCGACGGCGACGCGGAACCAGATTTCCGAGACACCGATTCCGACGGCGACACCATCGTCGACTCCACCGAAGGGCACGACGCAGACATGAACGGAGTCGCCGATGTCGTGGCGGCCGGGGTGGACACCGACGGGGATGGGCTCGACGACGCGTTCGATACCGATTGCGCGATGGCCGGGGATTGCCCAGGCGATATCATTGGTGTCGCAGCGCCGCTTCCCAATAGCGACGACGACGCACGTCCCGACTATCAAGATGTCGACAGCGACGGAGACGGAATCACAGATATCGTCGAATGTGGAACGCTTCCTTGCACCAACACCGATGGCGGATTCACCGGTGGTGATGCAAACCCGGACTATCTAGACACCGATTCCGACGCCGACTCGGTCGACGATATCGTCGAAGGTCATGACGTCGGCGGCGCGCTCGGCAGCAATACCGAACCAGACGGAATCGCCGATGTTGTTCCAGTGATGGCCGACTCAGATGGCGACGGGCTCGACGACGCGTTCGACCCCGACTGCGCATCCCCGGGTGACTGCGCCGGAAACGTGATTGGTGTCGAGGCTCCGCTTCCAGACCACAGCGACCCAACCAACAACGTGCCCGACGTTCGAGAGCCCGACGACGAAGGCGACAGCATCCCTACCAGCACGGAGGTGGAAGATGGAAACACCTACGGCGCAGACCCCGATGGCGACGGGATTCCCGCCTACCTAGATAGCGATTCAGACGGCGATGGCGCGTCGGATATGGCCGAGTTCGGTCAAGATATCGACAACGACGGGGTGCCGGACTACCTCGATCCAGATGCCTCGGTGACCGATACAGATGGCGACGGGATTCCGGATTTCGTGGAATGCCCGGCTCCTGGCAACTTCGCTGACCTCACCGGTTGCATCGATACCGATGGCGACGGGGTTCCCGACGCGCGAGACCCGGACGACGACAACGACGGAATCTCGACACAGCAAGAGGTCGCAAACGCGCGTGACCAAGATCCATCATCGACCACCTTCCGAGATAGCGATGGTGATTCGCAACCCGACTATCTCGATTTGGACGCCGACAACGATGGCATTCCAGACACCGTCGAAGGCGGATTCGGGGCGTTTGATCTAGATCGAGACGGCATCGTCGATACCCCAACCGACGCAGACGGCGACGGCGTGCTTGCAGCGTTTGATACGGATGACGACGACGCAAACGTGACCGACACGCCTCCAGCTCTCAATACCGATGGGCAAGGCGGCATCGACTCGGTTGATCTCGACAGCGATGACGATGGAATCCTCGACATTGTGGAAGGCCAAGCCACCGGCGCTGATTCGAGCCAGCTCGACCAAAACGGAGACGGCATCATCGACGGCACGGACGATAGCGACGGAGATGGTCTTCTCGACGCAGTGGATCCCGTGAGCACCACCGGCGGAGCCACCGGAGACGCCTTCGCGGTACCGGACACCGATGAAGATGGGCAACCAGATTTCCAGGATGTGGACAGCGACGGCGACACCGTGCCGGATAGCACCGAAGGCTGGGATCTGAGCAACGGTTCCGGAGGCCCACCCGATGGCCGGCCGGACGTACAAGCGACAGGAACCGATTCGGACGGAGACGGAATCGATGACGCGTTCGACCCGGATTGCGCGGCGCCCGGAGACTGCCCCGGCGACGTGGTGGCCATGGCCGCTCCGCTTCCTGATTTTGACTCGGACGGAACCCCCGATGTGCGAGATGTCGATGATGACGGCGACACCATTCCCACCGCGGATGAGGACGTCAACGGGAACGGCGATCCCACCGACGACGACACCGACGGAAACGGCGCGCCGAACTATCTCGACCCGGATGACGACGGAGACGGTCTGGATACCGCGACAGAGTTCGCGGATAGCCAACAGATCGGCGAAAACCCGGAGACAGGCGTGCTGGGAGACCCGGATGGAGACGGGATTCCCGCATGGCTCGACCCGGACAGCGACGGAGATGGCGTTCCCGATGAAGAGGAAGGCCGGGATGACGACGACGGAGATGGCGTTCCGAACCATCTTGATGCCGACGACCGGTCTGGTGAGCGCGGGTTTGCGGGAGGCGGTTTGGGCTGCGGTGTTCGTTCAACCGAAGGCGCATCGTCTGACTGGTGGCTCCTCGGACTGATTCTCTTCATCGGCTGGCGGCGGAAGAAATCTCAGCGCGGACCAAAAGGTCGCTCCAACTCGGAGAGCGCAACGTCGTCTGGCGCCAGACGATGGCTGCCTTGGATCACCCTGGCTCTGCTTGTCTTGCCTCAGGTCGCGTCGCTGCAAAGAGCCTCCGCCCAACGCTTCAATCTCGACCGCTATCAGCCCGCGGTCCGCGCTCGGGACGGATTTCAGGTCAACCGGCCGAACGATTTGGGTCATCTCAAGTTTGGCGGTCAGATTCATCTCGACTACGCCAACGACCCTCTGGTCATCGAAGAGATGGTCGGCGACGCCGATTCGGAAAGCATCGCTGTCGTATCCGATCAGCTCGTGGGCCACGCGGTGCTTGCCCTCGGGCTGGTCGACCGGTTGGTGCTCTTCGCCGGGCTTCCGGTTCAGCTTCTCATGCGAGGAGACGATTCAGGCGAAGCGTTCAACGCCTCTGGAGCCGGCCTCGGCGACGTGCATGCTGGAATTAGAGTTCGCTTCTTTGGGGAAGAAGACAGCGTATTCGCGCTCGGCGCACAAGGCACCGTTTTCTTTCCAACTGCCGATGCGGCCGATGGCGCTCAAGCCTTCGCCGGCGAAGCGAAAGTCGCAGGACACCTTCAAGCGCTCGCAGACATTCGCGCTGGACGGGTATGGGTCTCGATGAACGCGGGTGTTCGGCTACGTGACGATGCCGACCTGCTGACGGTAAACGTGGACCACGAGTTCACCTACGGCCTTGGCCTAGGAATTCGCCTTCTCGAAGAATCCGCGCACGACTTGAACGCGCATATCGAGCTCTACGGCGCGTCGTCGTTCGACAATTTTTGGGGACGCGAGGAAAGCCCCGTCGAATCGATCGCAGGACTCAAGTATCATCACCCGAGAGGGTTTTCGGCAGGCGTTGCCGCGGGGCCAGGCTTTGGACGCGGCGTAGGCTCGCCCGATGTCCGCGTGGTTGGCATGATCGGCTACACGTGCCCGCCAGATGAAGAGCCTGCCCCGGAGGAGCCCGCGGACACCGACGGAGACGGATTGCTCGATCCGGACGACCAGTGTCCAAACGACCCCGAAGATCGCGACGAATTCGAAGACGATGACGGTTGCCCAGACCCCGACAACGATCAGGACGGCGTGCTTGACGTGAACGACGGAGCACCGCTCGAGCCAGAAGACAAAGACGAATTCGAGGACGCCGATGGGGTTCCCGATCCAGACAACGACGCCGACGGCGTCTTGGACACCGAAGACTCTTGCCCTCTAGAAGCAGGGCCCGCCGACAACCAGGGTTGTCCGATTCCTGACCGAGATGGCGATGGCGTCGCCGACAGTGTCGACAACTGCCCCGACGAGCCAGGACTTGTTGAATACCAAGGATGCAAAGAGAAGCAGCTCGTTGTTATCGCCGACGGTCAGCTCGAGATTCTCGACAAAGTGTATTTCCGCACCAATCGATCGACGATTGAAAAGCGCTCGTTCCCGCTGCTCATGAACGTAGCCCAAGTGCTCTCCGAGCATCCTGAGATCACAAGCGTTCGGGTGGAGGGCCACACCGACGCACGTGGTCGGCACCAGGCCAACATGCGCCTCTCACAACGCCGCGCGGAAGCCGTAGTGAAGTTCCTTGGCACCAAGGGCGGCATCGACGAAAGCCGCCTCGAAGCCACCGGATTCGGACCCGATCGCCCCGTCGTCGAAAACGCATCCTCAGCGGAGGAGCACGCACGAAACCGCCGTGTCGAGTTTCATATCGAGCAGGCCAACTCAGAGATCCAACAACAAGACACCGAACCAACCGAAGACACCATCGACTAGAACTAGAGCACTGATCTTTTGGCCTGATTGCGGCTTACCTCCTCGCTCTCTCCCTGCGAAAGGCTCGG
>JANQQS010000192.1 GCA_028284955.1 Myxococcota bacterium
TCGTCATCGAAATAGCTTGGCTATTCCTCTTCCTCTCGCCTTCGTCGACACGGACCATCCTCCGCGATTCAAAATCAGTTTAAGCCGTGGGCGGTCTAGTCGCCTCGACGAATGCCGAGCGCTTTCATTTTCTTGTACAGGTGGCTGCGTTCCAAACCGAGGTCGGCCGCGGTATTGGTGATATGGTGCTGATGGTGGTCGAGCGAACGCAAAATCAGTTCGCGTTCTGAATCGTCCATCATCTCCCGAAGAGGCACGCCCGGCCGATAGTGCCCCGCTCCTGCGCCTCGTGCATCGCCTACGGGAAGGGCCGCACGGGCGTGCACTTCGGTGATTTCTTCTTCCGGAGTAAGAATCACCAGTCGCTCCATGAGATTG
The DNA here is from genome assembly GCA_028284955.1 of Myxococcota bacterium. Lineage (GTDB taxonomy): Bacteria > Myxococcota_A > Polyangia > Polyangiales > Houyiibacteriaceae > JANQQS01. The sequence goes on from JANQQS010000192.1 coordinate 379, forward strand.
CGCAACTCGCGCACGTTGCCGGGGTAGTTATATCCTCGGAGAAGTGTGTGCGCGCCCTTGCTCAGCGCTTTCTTCCGCCGATCGTTGGCTTTGCAGGCTTGCTCCAGGAAATGTTCGGCGAGCCGCTCAATGTCTTCAGCTCGCTCTCGGAGAGGCGGTAGGCGCAAGGGCACCACATTGAGCCGATCGTAGAGATCCGCGCGAAAACGCCCCGCATCGATCTCGGCGCCAAGCGACTTATTGGTGGCGGCAACCACCCGTACATCGACCTGAATCAGCTGGTTACCGCCAACGCGTTCGAGCTCTCCTTCTTGCAATACTCGCAGCAGCTTGGCCTGCATGGCGCTTGGCATGTCACCGACTTCATCCAGAAAAAGTGTGCCGCGATGGGCTCGCTCAAATTTGCCACGCCGCTGCTTGGTCGCGCCGGTGAAGGCTCCCGTTTCGTGCCCGAAAAGCTCGCTTTCGATGAGCTCTGCGGGCACCGCGGCACAGTTGAGCTTTTGGAGCGAATGTTTCGCTCGTTTGCTGCCGTCATGAATTGCCCGCGCGACGAGTTCCTTCCCCGTGCCTCGCTCGCCGGTCACCAACACGGGAGCGTTCGCGCTCGCAGCAAGCGCAATCTGTTCGCGCAGCAGAGCCATCGGTCGACTGTCCCCGAGCAAATCCTCGGCCCTACCGCTTCGCGCGCGAAGTTCGCGGTTTTCGTGCTCCAGTCGCTCGATCTTGAGGCATTGCGCGATCGAAATAAGCAACTGCTCGCTGCTCAGTGGCTTCTGCAAAAACGTCTGCGCGCCGAGCCGGGTCGCTTCGACCGCAGTTTCGAGCGTGGCGTGACCGCTCATCATGATGACCTGCGCGGGATGGTTTTGCTCTTGCATTCGGCGAAGCACCGTCAGCCCGTCCACGTCGGGCAACTGAACATCAAGCAGCACCACGTCGAACGCCTGGTTGTCGAGCTTCGCGAACGCGATTTCCGCGTTGCCTGCGACGTCGACCTCGTAATCTTCGATGCGCAATGCCTGCGAGAGCGACGTCAGAATATTTTTTTCGTCATCGACGATGAGAACGGTAGGGCCAGGCATCACGCGTTTTCGCAAGTGGCTACTCGACGAGGCAGCGATTTCCGCCTTCAGACTGATCGCCGCTCAAATCCGAACACAAAAATACCAAAACCTCATCCGCCCCGGGCGCGCCAGCGACAGGTTCCGCGCGAGGGGTTGCGTCGGTGCCTAGATTGGTCTCGACCATCGCCACGGCGGTGCCCAGTTGCGCGCCGGCGTTTGCGTCGGAGTCAGTGAGCACATCCGCGGAGCGGGCATCAAGGCCGTCCGCGCTTCCGGGAAAGAGAACCAGCGCGCCTGCCTCTACCAGCCCGTCTACGGCGGCGCGAGGCGCACCGACCAGCAGTTCATGCCGACCATCGGCGTTCACGTCGCCGACCGCAAGCGTCGCACCAAAATCCGATTCCGGGCACGACAACCCCTCCTCGCCGTCTGGACACGCAATCTGAACCGAACTTGGGTTGTCCGATGCGTCGTCTTCTGTGCATCCCACCTCCCCACTCAGTTCAGAAAGCGAGTATATGTCCACGCCGACGAAGCGGTCGGGAACCGCCGGGTCAGTGGCCACCACGACCTCGGCCGCTCCGTCGCCATCGAAGTCACCGGCGGCTACGGCCGCGCCGTAGCCCGAAGCCCCGTCCAGACACGCGAGCGTCGTTGCCACCACAGGGCTGCCCTCCGTGGCTTCGTCCACGCCCACTGCGCTCACGATCACTCTCCCCGCGGTGGGCGCCGACGCCACCAGCAGGGCCGGCGATACCAGCCCGAAGTTCATGTTTTCAGGCAGCGCAGAAGAAGCCAACCGCGCTCCGAACTGTGCGTCGTCGGCGAGGTCTGAGCCGTTGATCTCGAGCGGCGCAAGGGAGCCTCCATCTTCCACGATTCGAAACACCGCGCCCGATCCATCAAACCCAGGGTCGCCCAAGAATGCGAGACCGGCCGACGACGCGGTCGGAATCGGTGCACTCGCAACGCCGGGATTGTCGTCTCCCGGAGGCGATACCCGCTGCGCCTCCGCGCGACTCGTCTCGCACACCACCCGCGTCACTCCGCTTTGCGGTGCGCCCACACCGAAGCAAAGCCGGTCATCTCCTTGCTCGGGAATACCGACCAACGAGGCGCCGCTTCCTTCGTCGCATTCTCCGGCGTCGTCGCAGAGGTCAAATAGCGCGTTTCCCAAGACGAACTCGCTCCCGGTCCACACGTCGTACACCGCTACCGGCGTGTCCGGCCCAGCGGAAATGGCAATTCGAGATCCCTCGGTGCCATCCGGAAGGCTGCCCCGCACGGTGGTCACGACGGCCCCGAAACGGATGCGATCGAAATCGCTGGGACGCTCGAGCACCCGAATGGATGCACTGTTCTCGAGGTCGTCAAACGCACCTGGATTGCACGCCGCCACGAAGGTCCAGAGGGGCATTGCAATTCGGAGGGGCATTGCGATTCGGAGGGGCATTGCGATTCGGGGGAGCATTGCGCGGAGGCGATTCATCAAAACCTCCCTCCGATACGACCCACTGCCGCCCGGGTCACGGGGTTGAACTCCGTAGACCAGGCCCAGTCGCGGGATTCGAGGACTCGGCCGGTCGAATCGGGCAGGTTGTCCCGCAAGAAGTAAAACAGGCTGAGCGCTCCAAGAAGCGCGCTCAACCCAAACCCCGCGTCGGCGGCGATGGCGTAGACTTTCCCGCGGAAGAGATCGTTGTCGTTGTTGGCGAGCCGACCTGCGTCTCGTTCGTCTTCCAAGTCGTCTTTCAAACGATTCGACAGCACGCCGAGCGCAATGGACGCCCCCAGCACCGCGGTGGCAAAGCCCGCCGTCACATACGCGTTGCCGCGCTTCATGGCGGGGCGCAAACGCACTCGAACCGGTATAAGCTGCCCGCGTCGCACCTCGATATCCGATTCCCAATCTTTCATTCCATCCGCTTCTACGCGCAACCGATGTGGCCCCGCGTCGATCTCGCCTTCGTAGGGCACCACGCCCACCGGTTGGTCGTCGACGTATACGCGAGCTCCTTTCACATTGGCCACGAGTCGCACGCGCCCGTATTTCACTCGCTCGAGATTCGCGCGAACCGTGACGTCTTCGCCAATCCCAACTTCAACTGTACGCTCAATCGTTTCAAACCCGGGTCGCTCCACCCAGACCCGGTGCTCACCCGTCGCGATGACGTTTTGAAAAGGCGTTTGCCCCACGGCTCCTTCCGCGCGTTCGTCGACAAAGACTTTCGCGCCGGGAGGCTGGGTGACAACGCGGAGATAACCCAGAAACTGCCCCTGACTCATCTCCACGATAACGACGTACACTTTACCGGCACTGATCCGCACGCGTTCCTCGACGGTTCGATAGTCGGGGTGCTCCACCGTCAAACGGTAGCGACCTTCGTCGAGTGTTTGCGCAAACGGTGACGACCCTTCCGCAACCACCGCGTCACCCATATCCCGCACGATGATTTTGGCTCCTGCGGGTTCGGTCTGAACCGAAAGGAGCGATTTCATGGCGCGCACAGGCGTCGCAGGGACGCGAGCCGACGACGACGTGCTGGGTTGGGCAACGTTTGCATCGCCGCTTGCATTCGGCTCGCCAGCCGCGCCACCCTCGCCCTGTTCACCAGAGGAACCCGGCCCAGTTGTAGAACCTGACCCAGTTGGGGAACCTGACTCGGTCGCAGAACCTGACTCGGTCGCGGTTCCAGGCGCCGCGGCGTCGAGTACCATCGCACGCAGAGCACCGATTTTCGAACGCACTTCGACCGCGTCTGAGGCGTGGGGTTCTCGCTCAAGGTACCGGTCGTAGAGATCGGCAGCTGGCCCAGGCTCTGCGTTTCGTTCCCGAGCAATCGCTGCGTTGTAGAGAAATGCGCTGAACGGACGCACTTCGAACGCGCTCAAGAAACGGTCCGCGGCGTCCGCGTAGGCGCCCTTTGCATATAGATCTTGCCCCTCCTCCATGAGGGTGCGCGCACGAAGCAATAGCTCACGTTCGCCATCTTGCGCCGACACGAAAGTCGGAACCGTTGCGGCCACTGCACATGCCGCGAATGCTGTGCTCGCTACGAGAACTGCGCGAATTCCAAAACAAAAACCAAGGCCACGAGCCTTCGGCGAGCGCACAAGCCTCGCTGGACCCCCCCGCGGCCGTTTCTTAGAAACTGGCTGCTCCATGGAAACGGCTGTAACACACTCGGAAGCTAACGCGTACTTCTCGTGAACGGCCCGTGAAACGGCGTTTAATGACACTATGACCTCTTCACCCCCGGCCCCTCTCGACGCGAAGCAAAGCGTACGCGCGCGCTGGGGGCGAGTTGTCCGCCGGCTCGTTCCCTGGATGTTGTTCGCCGGATTGATCTACCTCGTCGGCACCCGTCTCGCCGGGCACCCGCTCGACCGCGGAACGCTGGCTCCTCCGTTGACCGTCGAACTCGATGATGGTTCGCGTTTCGACCTCGCCCAACACGCGGGTTCAGTCGTCGTGGTCAACTTCTGGGGCACCTGGTGTCCGCCTTGCCGGACCGAGGCCCCTGCACTCCGAGAGGCTCATCGTCAGCTTCTGCCTCGTGGCGGGCGGGTTATCGGTCTGTCTCTCGACAACGCCACGCTTCCCCAAGTTGCGTCCGCGGCTCGACGCCTCGGCATGACCTACCCGATCGCAATGAGCGACGACGCAATCGAGAACCGATTCCACATCGAAGCGCTTCCGACGACGTTCGTCGTCGGACCCGACGGTCGTATCCAAGAATCGTTCGTCGGCAAGGTCTCCGCAGGCGAGCTCATCGCGGCCATCGATGCCGCAACCCCGACTACGCCGCGAGTCGCTGCTGCACCGCCTTGAGCACAGTGCTTCGCTTTTTATGCGCACGCTCGTAGTCGAGGACTGCCGTCACATCTTCATCCGGCAGCTGGCGAAGACGCGCGAGAATGTCTTTCGCGGTCATGGTGTCGTAGCCACCAAACGGCACGGGTGCGTTCGTACTCGACGGTGACGCTTTCTTCTTTGTGCGGCCCCTGCCAGCCGAGCTCGGTTTGCGGCTCGGCTCGTGAGACTTCGCGCTCCCGCTCTTGGGCTTCGAAGCAGTTCCTTCCGGTTCAGGCGCCTCCGATCCAGGTTCAAGTGCTCCAGACTTACGAGCCCCCGACTCGAGAACCTCGGTCCCGGTGTCGAGAACCTCGATGCGCTCCCATACCTTGCTCTCCAAACCAGTGAGCCGCGCATGCAGCACCAACAACATGCGGCGTTCGATCGCTTTGGGGGCATTCATCCATGCCTTCATATCCGGACCCCAAAGCTCCATCTGGTTCGACACGTAGTTTCGAATGGCGCCTGTTTCGGCGCGGACGGTCGACAAAAACCCTGAGCTCGCGTCCCGCACTTGAGTTCTGACTTTGGTCACCAATTCCACGTTTCTAACCTCCTCAACACCCGGCTATTCGAAAATAACGCATCGCGTCATCCGAATCAATACGCCATGCAAACCGGGTTGTACTCGAGGATTTCGCAATCTAGAAAAAGCTGGACCGAGCGACCCCGACGGGCTTTACCATCACGTATCAATTCTAATACGTATACACGCAGAGTTGACCTCCCGGGACGGAGCGTGCTTCAAGGGTTCGACCAACGGAGTATTCAATGCAGGTGATATGGCTCAACGTGCTCGGCGTGGTGGTCCTTCAGGCCGCGGGGGAAAGTCTCGACCCCTGGAAGTTGGTGATGGAAGCGTCGGGGGTGGTTCAGCTGGTGATGGTCGCCCTGGTGGTGATGTCGGTGGCGTGCTGGTTCATCATCGGCGCCAAAATGGTTCGTCTCTCGAGCGCGAACCGAAGCAGCCGCCGGTTTCTCGATATGTTCTGGAGCAGCGACGACGGGCCGGCATGGAGCAGCGCGCGCCTCGAAGGGCTTTACGCCCAAGTGCGCAGCTATGACTCCTCCCCGATCGCGAGCGTATTTCGCGCCGGGTACGTAGAGCTCGCGCGAGTCCTGGGCGCGAACCAGCAGTCGCGCGCATCCGCCGACGTAGCCGGCGACATCGAAAACGTCGACCGAGCATTGCGACGCTCGGTGACCAGCGAGATGACGCGCATCGAAATGATGCTGCCGTTTCTCGCCACGACCGGCTCCACGGCCCCGTTCATCGGCCTGTTCGGCACCGTATGGGGCATCATGAACAGCTTTCTCGCAATTCACGGCAAGGGCGGCGCGAGCTTGGACGTCGTCGCGCCCGGTATCGCCGAAGCGCTGATCGCCACCGCCATCGGCCTCGCAGCGGCAATTCCTGCGGTCATGGCCTACAATTACTTCATTCGTCGCATCCGCGTTCTGGAAAGCGAAGTCGAGGCGTTTATGAACGACTATCTCAACATTGTTCGTCGGCACTTTCTTCGGGTCTAGCGATGGGCATGAGCGCTGGAGGAGGAGGCGGTGGCCGCGCCCCGCTGAGTGAAATCAATGTCACGCCGCTGGTCGACGTGATGCTCGTGCTTTTGATCATCTTCATGGTCGCCGCGCCGATGATGACCACCGGCGTCGAGATCGACCTGCCCAACGCGCGCGCGCCGCAGATGGACATCGAAGAAGAAAAAATGTTGCTCACCATCGATGGCGACCGCCGCGTTCTGCTTGGCGAAGCGGAAGTCCCGATGGACCGATTGGAGGAGGCGCTGCAAACCAACGAACGGCTCAAAGCGGATCAAGAACTCTACGTGCAAGCCGACGCCGCGGTGCCCTACGGCTTTGTGGTGAAAGTCTTCGCCGCGATTCGCCAGGCCGGCGTCGAGAAAGTGGGCCTCGTGACCGATCCTGCGAGCAGCCAGGACACCGCAGAAACGCCAGGCGCCGCAGAAACACCAGGCGCCGCAGGACCAGCGCCGAGCCTCTAACGTAGGGACGATTTCTTGTACGTCGACACCAACGACTGGCGACCAGCGAGCTTGCTTCACGCGGCCCAGATCCGGCCGGGTGGCATCGTGGGGGGCAGCCTGGCGGTGATTTTGGTGTACGGCCTGGCTCCGCTGTTGATTTTCCTCGCCCAGGAAATGCTCGACGACCTCGGCATCCTCAGCGACGACGCGCCAGCGATCGTGGAAGACAACGTCATGGCCGCGCGGTTCGTGCAACTCGGCGAAATCCTCGACCCGAACAAACTGCCAAATCGAAAGGTGCCCCGGCTCACCACCGCGCCGCCCGACCAAATCGCGGTTTCGCAAAATCCTCAAGACCACGAAGTGCCCGACGCAGGCCCGCCGCCCGACAACGCGACCGAAGACCTGCTGCAGCGCCTCGGCGACCGCGCGCAAATGTTCGCCGAGATCGCGGAAGAACAAGTCCGCGAAGGCAGCCCCGATGGCATTGAAGACGGAACCGAAACCGAAGCCCAAGCGGGAGACCTCTATCGAGGACAGATCTATCGGATCTTCAAAAGCGGTTGGACGGTTCCCACCACGCTTTCAGACGACGAAAAGAAATCGCTGTCGGTCGACGTGACGGTGGATGTGGGCGACGATCTCAAGGTCAAATCGTTTCGACTGCGAGGAACCAGCGGCAATTCGCTCTTTGACCAGTCGGTGCTCAATCAGGTGCAGAGCGTCCAGCAAGCGGGCACCGCGCTGCCTGAACCCCCGACCGATGCCGTCCGTGCCACGTTTATTGATTCGCCATTTTCTTTACGATTTCGTGGTAGTCAGGCGAATTGAGGGCGTCTCCAAGGCAGATTGAACGGATTGTCGAGCCATTCGTCACACCTTGAAGCTATACCAGAGCAACATCTTGGTTGTTGAACATCGAGTTGCTGAACTCGAGGCCACTTGAGATTGGGAAAAACAGAATGATGAAACGACGGATTACGATCTACGGTGCAGCTCTTCTTTCTCTTATTTCCGTCGCGATTGTGGTGGCGCCCGCTCGGTCGCAGCGGAAATCAGGCAAAGACGAAGCTCCCTTGCCCCAGCGCGGCGCGGTCGTAGAAATCGATTCTCCCGAACGCGCGCTGTTCAAAATGGCCGTGCCCGACCTGCGAAAGTCTTCCCTCGGCGCCTCGGCCGCCGCGGTCCTTCGCAACGACTTCAAACTCATCTCGCTCTTTCAAGTCCTCGATGGCCGTTCGTTCATCGCCAACCTCGAACAAGAAGGCCTATCGATCACGCCTAGCGCCTGGACGTCGGTGGGCGCACAGGGCGTGATCAAAGGCGAGATTCGGCAGCGCGGGTCGCGCATCGAAGTGGAAATGCGTCTCTACGAAGTGGCGCGCGGTACGCAACCCTCGCTCACCAAAACCTACCGCGGCAACAAGAGCCAACTGCGCGGCTTCATGCATCGCTTTGCCAACGACGTGCTCCGGGTGCTCACCGGCAAAGCGGGCGCGTTTCATACCCGGCTCACCTTCGCGCGACGGCTCGGCCCCGGCCGCAAAGACGTCTACGTTTCTCACTACGACGGGCACCGCGTCGGACGCGTATCGGGCGGCCGCGGGGTTTCAATGCTCCCTTCGTTTGGCCCCGGCGGCGTTTGGTTTTCGCGGCTCACCAACACGGGAAGCTTCATCACCCATTCGAACGCGCGTGACCGACGCATCATCAAAGGCAGCGGTCTGAATATGGCGCCGAGCCTCTGCGGCGGACGCGTCTACTTCTCTTCCAGCCGGCACGGAAACAGCGAAATCTACAGCTCCAACCTACGCGGGGGCGATGTTCGGCGGCTCACCCGACACCCCGGAATCGATGTCAGCCCCGCCTGCGGACCAGGCGGAAAAATCGCCTTTGTGTCGACCCGCCACGGGAGCCCTCAAATCTTCGTGATGAGCCAAAGCGGCGGCGGTGCAAAGCGCGTAACCTTCCGAGGAGAACACAACCAAACCCCCGCCTGGTGCCGCGACGGTTCGACACCGCTCATCGCATTCACCGGCCGCTCCGGAGGCATGGACATCTTCACCGTCAACGTCGCGACGCAAGAATATACGCGACTCACCCAGGGCCAGGGCTCGAACAAAGATCCCGCGTTCTCCCCCGACTGTCGCATGGTCGCGTTCTACTCCTCCCGCGGCGGCATCTTCATTTCGAACCCCGAAGGGCTCAACCAGAACAAGGTGGTGAGCGGGCACGCCGAAACCATCCGCTGGTCTCGCTAGTTTTCTGTTTTCTGAGGGTCTGGCACCCAGACCCTCTCGTCGGGGTACGACCCCGCCGATTCACCCAAGCTCCCCCGCCAGGATGTGTTTTTTAGGGTCTGGCACCCAGACCCTCTCGTCGGGGTACGACCCCGCCGATTCACCCAAGCTCCCCCGCCAGGATGCACGTGACCTGGTTGTGTGGGGTCAAACTGCTGGGGCCCCGCCGCGTTGTTTTTTTAGGGTCTGGCACCCAGACCCTCTCGTCGGGGTACGACCCCGCCGATTCACCCAAACTCCCCCGCCAGGAACCACGTGACCTGGTTGCGTGAGTGGTAGACTGTCTGGGCCCCGCCGCTTTACGGTGGGGCGGCCGCGAAGCGGCCGGACCCGGGACCAAGTTACTCTTTTAGAAGACAAAGTCGGAGTCGCTCACCACAATGCACCCCACCGGAACGCCACCCCTCCAGAGCAAGGGGGCGTAGGGGCCCCCGCGCAGCGCGAAGCGGCGTTGGGAGGGGGGACCCGCGGAATCGTATTCCGCGGGGGGAGGGGCTGAGGCCAGACACTCCAAGGAACAAACGGGGCGGACGCGAAGCGGCCGGAGTCGGGAGGAGGCACCCCGCGGGTCGTACACGCGGGGAGGAACCGTCTGCGAGGTCAGACCCTCCCCAAGAAGACTAATGATACCTCCATAGCCACCTGCGAAAGCGCCTTAAGTAGTGGTCGGGGTGCTGAGCTTTCTCGATGCGGTTTGGGATGTGCCATGGCGCCGCGTAGTTCAAAATTTCGGGATACTTCGCCTGCACCCAACGAAGAAGCTCTTCAGGATTGAGCCGTTCATCAGGTTTCGCGCACACCACGTTGCGCATGATCTGGTCCATGAACTTGAAGGCTTGCTTCTTCTTCTCCTGCTTCTCCTTAGGCGAACCGGCGTTTGCGATCGATTCCAGCAATGTTCTGCGAATCAAATGGGCTCGCGCAATAGCTTGAATGAATGATGCTCGAAAGCCGACGTTCTTTTTGCCGTTCACCCAACGAATCACCGTATCGTACACAATATCATCGTAGTTTCTGTGGTCCTTAGTCGCGTCCGAATAGCGTACCGCCGCGATCAGCTTTCCGAGATTGCGGGCATGCCCCGTCGTCTTCTGTACCCCTTTGATTTCTGCCTCGGTGACCTTCTCCTGAGGTTTCGTACAATCGGGATCGAGAAAAAAGCGGATAAGGTCTTTGAAGTCGGACACGGAAAACGTGCTCAGTCCGTTTTGTTGTTCGGTATCCTTACGGAAGGGGATATCGAGGAGCATCGTACTGGGATCGGTGGATCTGATCACACGCGTAAGCTCCGTATGAATCTGCGTTTGCGACCCCAGCTCGCAACCGATCGCTTTATCACGCTTGCTTTCGAATCTGACCATCACGCTCTTGCTAATTTCGAGCGTTCTCGACACATGAAGGATGCTTGACTTGTGTGCCAATTCGAGAGGCCATGCCATCGAGGCGCGAAACGACTTGAGATCGTAACCGGTGAAGGTATCGATCCACACGTTGTCTCTTGGAACGTCGCCCACCGCTGGAGCAAGCTGTTTAGACTCCAGTTCCCCCGCCGCGGTGTCGTCGACGGAGGGCACACACGCTATCGCGCAGGCGATCGTCACAACCAGCACGACGCGCGTGACCAAGCGTGAAACCGACTCAAGCATAGCGACGAGACATAGGAACAGCAGCCTCTAAGGGACCCTGAACTATGGAGAACCAGCAGCATTTGTCGAGACGACGACCCGTAGCAACTTGGCTGATGAGTGATGGGTTGACTGCAGCGCAAGTCGCATCCCCATAGAGCATCGGAATTTTGGCCTAAGCGCGAGCGGCTGCTTTTCGCCGGGGGCGATGTCGCCCCCGCCCCATCGAATACATCCGATGGGGCCCCACCCCCTACTGGACAGCGAACGACTGAGGAAGGCTCCGAGCCTTTCGCAG
>JANQQS010000193.1 GCA_028284955.1 Myxococcota bacterium
TGTTCGGCGGGTAGACTTGCTGACGTGCAGCCTTGGGATGGGACATGGCCCCAATTTTCTCGGTCTCCTGGGTCGCCGATGGGGGGTCACGGTGTGGGGGTTGGACGGGTATTTGTCGAGTGAGCGAGACGCGGATGGCGTAGAGATGAACGTTGTGATCCGTCAGCGACGTGTTGGAAATTCCGGAGCGACCCAGGTCGTGGTGGGCGGACCTTATCGTGATCGCATACCGAATATCCGGTGGATTCGTGGTAGAGCTCCCGTGGGCCCTCCATGAGTTCGCCAACTGCCCGGGTGGCTTCCAGTCTCTTGTTCGCGCTGCCCGTCGTCATCTCCCAAGTTGGATGCGCGACGGCCCCCCCTGTTCCTTCCTCAGAGGTCGGTCGAGGTGCATCAAGCGAGCCATGTGTGCGCTCGCAGGAACCCGACTGGCTTGCTTCGTGGCCCCGGACCACGCTGGCCACCAACGATTTCGAAACCTGCGCAATCCGAAATGGGGAGGTTTGGTGCTGGGGTTCCCGTTTGGTCGCGGTTGTGGAGGGCGGACGCGAGTACGCGCGACGACCTCCTATGCGTATTTCGGTGCCAGGATTTGCCCGCAGCATTACGCTCGGCAGTGTGCATTCGTGCGCGCTTGTCGACCGGGGCGCGCTGTATTGTTGGGGAGCAAATTTTTTCGGTGATCTTGGCCGGCCGCCGTCGTCGTTTTTTACGCCGACACCGGTGCGCGTTCGGCTTCCGCGCCCTGGCCTCCGCCTGTTGGCGGGTGGAGAGCTGTCCACCGATGTGCTGCTCGACAATGGAAAAGTCCTCGTGATTGGCGGCTGCCCGGAGGGGTCAAGTTCGTGTGGCCGCCGCTACCTTCATCCAGACGTTGTGCATCAAGTGAAGCGCTTGGCCCCTGGTGGCGCCGTGCTTCATGACGGGCGCGTGTACGCCTGGGGCGATGATTCGACGGGGCGGGTGACGAGGACGGCGTGGAACGTCAAGAACGAGCGAGACCGGAAGCCTCGGTGGGCCAAAGGGTTCGTTCCCGGGATTGAACACGCGCGCGAGTACGGGTCGGCTTGGCTCGCGAGCTGCGTGCTTTTCGAAGACCAAGCGGTGCGTTGCTGGGGCTCGAATCACTTCGGAGTTGTGGGGGTGCCCGTGCCTGAAGAAGAGCGAGGGCCTGAACACTGGGCTGTGCGAGACCCCGACTATGTCTTGGTCGACCTGCACGAGCCGGTGGGCTTGGGCAAATCGAAGCAGCTTTGGTGCGGAGCACGAGGCTGTTGCGCAGAAGAGCTCGACGGTGCCGTCAAATGCTGGGGCTAC
>JANQQS010000194.1 GCA_028284955.1 Myxococcota bacterium
TTGCGGCGGCAGGCCATTCGCCGCCATCCCCTCACGCTCGAACATGCTTCGGCATTTCCTCGGTTCGCGGATGCGACGACTGGCCTACCGGCGCTGCGCGATCCTCGGTCCGCGTTTGACACCAGCCTCCTAGTGCTCCGTTTTGCGATCGTCGCCGGGATGCTGCTGGCCGCGCCAAGGGCGTACGCCTACTCCGTCGGCGAACGGTTCGACGCCCCCCCCGCCGACCCCGCGACAAACATGTATGGCGGAGGAGGCGGACGCAGGTTTACCGGGTCCCCGGCGGATGGGTTTACGTGCGATGTGTGCCACATCAGCAACGAGGCTCCCGATTGGCAGATCTCGGGGCTGCCTCGGTCGGGCTTCTCGCCTGGCGAGGACTACACCATCACGGTGAGCTGGCCGGAAGAAACCAACCCCACGGGTCTCGCTGCTGAATTTGTGACCGCCGACGGCTCCCCGAGCGGGGTGGTCGTCCTCCCGGCGCGCGATCGACTCGAAGACGTCGAGCGATGTTCAAGCGGCGAAGCGGCGACGCGAAGCTGGCCGTCGCGAGGTGACCGCACGGTGCTCGGAACCGATGCCTGCGGAGCCACCCAAGTTCGTTTTCGATGGACCGCGCCGAGCGAACCGATGGAAACCTGGTTTCATGCCGCGATCGTGCAAGGCGATGATTCGGGCACTCCCGAGGGCGATCGCTTCGAAGCCATCCGCGCCGCGCTTCCGGCAGAGGGAACCCCGATTCCCGATACCTCGGTAGCCACCGGCTGCCACATCGAACGACCCGGCTCTTCGCGCCCGAGCCCGACCTGGTTTTGGCCTTGGATAGCATGCGTCTTCGCTGCGCTCAGGGTGTGTATTCGACGCCGATCGTGACAAAACGCTCCACGTCTCGCGCGCGCCCACCAGGTGCAGATAGAAGCGCATGGTTTTCAATGTAGCGCGCCCTCACCGCGATCGCGTCGGTGAAGGAATAGGTCACGGAAGCGGCTCCTCCCAAACCCACGGCGAACGACGATACGTTCAGACCTCGGAGCTCGTCTCCCACGAGCAACACCCAAAAGACCTCCGGGCCCACGGAGAGAACGAGTTTTTGACCGAGTAGCGGCAATCGAAATCCGGCAAAGGTGGTCGGCCCTTGGAGAACATAATCCGGAAGCGTGACGGGAGCTTCGGACGAAAAGAACCGAAACATCCAACCCAGCTCGAACACCAACGACGATGCGCTCAGCGCCGCTCCTAGCCGATACCGCGCCCGGGCAACGAGATGAAATCGCTGCGCGCGGGAGGAGGTTTGCCGATTGGTCCCATCCACTCGCTCGTCGGTGGTTTCGAGCCCGGCCGAGCTATGGTACCGAATCGCTCCGCCAAAGAGCCATCGCCCTTGCGCGGTGGGCTCCACGCCCACCCCGAGTTGCGCCGCGACCGCCGGGAACAGCGTACTGGCGAGGCGAATGCTCCCCGAGGTCGACGGAACCTCAAACTGCCGCGTACCCACGCCGAAACCTGCCGCCACCGAAAACCGAATCGCCGAACCTGGCTCCTCGGGTTCTCGTGTTTCGGGTTCTGGCGCAGGTGGTGGTGCGGGCGCTCCTTTGGGACGCGTCACCACCGCAAGGGCGAGGCGAAGTTCGGTCAAGATGCGCTCGGACACCGATTCGGTGACTCGATCGCCAGCCACAGGATGAAGCTCTTCGAGAAGGATCCCGCCCGAGCGGCCTTCGCGATACGAAATCTTGATATGGGGAATCCGCCCTACGCGCACGCGCGAAATCACCACCACGAGCTGCACGTCAAGGTCGCGAAGCAACTGTTCGAACGCGGTGTATCCCGTGGGCCGAAGACCGCGCGCCCTTGCCTGACGAACGAACGATGCTGCATCCACGGGTTCCCCGACACTTTGTACCAGTCGACGTACGACGCGCAGCAACTCGACCGGGGTATCTGGCAGACGAATCAGCAGTACGCGAGGCATCTCCCAATCGGTCGTATCGACTTCTTCAGACTCTTGATTGGAAGTGTCTTCAGCGGTGGCGTCCGCCGCAACCGAGGCTCCAGCGGTGCGGCCTTCGATGGTCGATTCTTCAGTGGTTTCGTCGCCGGAAGGCTCGCGCGATTTCGGGTCAACTTCTTCCAAACCAAAATCGTACCCGCCCTGGCCTGAACCATGCTGACCCGAGCCATGCTGACCCGACCCGTGCTGGGCCGAGCCACACGGCACAACGGAGATCCAGCTCGCGACAGCAACCGCGAGCGCGATGCCAAACCGGCGTGCCCCGAGGTCATTCATAGCTCCACGGCCCCCGACAAGATCACGTCAAACGCCCACACTTTGTCGAGACCTACGAAATCTGAATAGGACAGCAACATCGCGCTCGTTGCCGCGGATAGGCGCAGCGGTGGACCGGCCGCCGTCAGATCCACGACTCGTTCGTAGCTGAGCGACAGTCGATTGGTGAGCAAGGGAGAAAGCTCGCGATCTCGGCTCACGAGCGGGCGATTCGTGTCGATCGCTTCGTAGCGGGCTCGATAAAAATCGGCGGCCGATTGATGATAAAAACGGTAGCGAAGCTCGACCGTCGAATCCGGAGCGGGAAGCCAGCTCGCTTGGGCGATCGCGGTATGCGAGAGGACGTTCCAGTCATCAAAATAGAACCGGTAGGCGAGCCCCGCGGAAAAATCCGACCCAATCGCGCGCCGCGCGCGAATAACCCCGACATGGCGCAGGCGCGTCCCCGGATGCGCTTCGGGAACGCATAGCACCGCAGTGCCGCTGCACAGGCCGTCGCCGCCAATACCCACAAACCGATACGGGCTTGACTGAAATCCCTCGCGGCGACCCAACTCATACGCGCCTTGAATCACGGTTTTTGCATCGATCACCTGGTTAAACACCGCCCTAAGACCCACGGTGGAAAGCCTCCGCGAGAAGGAATTGTCACCCGCCCGTCCGACCGTATCTTGAGCCGCGAATAGACGCGTTCGAAATGTGGCGTTGCCCTCTGCGAATTTCTGCTCGAAGTTGATGCCGCCACCATGGCTCACGTAGTCGGGCTCGTGGGAGAAACGATAGTCTACTCCGAGCGAGACATCGACGAACTCCCGCTGAACGCCCACCGTAAGCTCGTCGCGCTGCTCGGTCACGCGGGCGCTCGCGGCGGTACGAATGTCGATCGACGCACTCGTCCAAATATCCGCTGCGTAACCGACTTCCACCTGTGTTCGGTCGTCCACGATGCTCGCCCGTGCGCCCGCGCTCGGCGTCACGACGACCGTCCGATCGGAGTCCGCGCGCACGTATACCCCGGCCTTGATTTCGTCCGCACGAGTCAGTCCCGAACGTGAAACCAAGGTCGTGGAAAGAACGAGCACGAGCCCGCAGATGCATCGGCGCCATACTGCATCCGAAACATCGCGCCGCCGTGTTTGCATCTCGATTGGTATAGCACCACAAATCCGCGATGCGCGCGGGCGGGCCGTTTCTGCTATGAGAACGCTGTGTCTGAAGCCTACGTGAGCCCTCAGAATCGAAGCGTCGCCCCCGCCAAGCCGGGCGAGTTTTCGTCCCCCGCCATTGGCACGATTCGCCTGTCGCCCCCCGTAGTGCTCGCGCCGATGGCCGGGGTCACCAATTGGCCGTTTCGGTTTCTATGCCGACGTTTTGGCGCGGGGCTGTACGTCAGCGAAATGATCACCGCGCGACCACTGGTGGAGGGTCGCGAAAAGACCCTCAAGCTCGCCGACTTCGGAGAAGATGAAACGCCGCGAAGCCTCCAGCTCTACGGGGTTGACCCGTTTTATGTCGGCGAAGCCGTCAAACGGCTCGTTGGCGAAGGCCGCGTAGACCATATCGACCTGAATTTCGGCTGCCCGGTGCGCAAAGTAACGAGCAAAGGCGGGGGCGCAGCGATTCCCGCGCGACCGAAGCTGCTCGCTAGCATTGTCGCCGCCGCGGTGCGCAATGCAGGTTCGATTCCGGTGACGATCAAGTTCCGCAAGGGCATCCACCGCGATTTGCTGACCTACGAAGACGCCGGCCGCATCGGCGAAGCGGAGGGATGCCGCGCCGTCGCGCTCCACGCGCGCACCGCCGCCGAGCTATACGATGGACACGCCGATTGGAACGCCATCGCGCACCTGAAATCCATCGTCCACACCATTCCGGTATTCGGCAACGGAGACATCTGGGAGGCGGCGGATGCAATTCGCATGATGCGAACCACAGGCTGTGATGGCGTGGTCGTGGGTCGCGGCTGTCTGGGTCGCCCGTGGCTCTTTCGCGACCTTGCGGCGATGTTTGAAGGAGCGCTCCCGCCGCCTCCGCCAAACTTGGGGGAGGTCTGCGACGTCATGCGAGAGCACGCCACGCTCCTATGCTCATGGATCGGCGAGCGCCACGCGATGCGAACGTTTCGACGCCACGCCACATGGTATACAAAAGGCTTCCGAGGGAGCGCTGCGCTGCGACAGCGGCTCATGCACGTCGAACATATGGTCGACCTTGAACAAGTATTGCAGTCGGTCGACCCGAACGAGCCTTTCCCCATCGAAGCGATGCGGGTGCCCCGCGGAAAAACCAGCGGCACGCAGAAGGTTTCGCTGCCCGAAGGCTTTCTTCAGCAACGCTACGACGCGACGCCGCCGAGCGCCGCGGCCGCGGCGCTGACCTCAGGCGGCTGAGCCTACCTCCGGCGAATGGGCGGGCCTCGAACGGATCGGAGAGCCACAGACCGCTAGCGAACCCGCGCCTCCGAAGAACCTAGTTTCCTATTCAGCCGGGCCACACGATGGCTGCGTTCCGCCTCGGTTTCGGCGGGATGGGTGAGCCGAGCATGATGGAGCGCTTGTTCTGGATCACGAACGCGATGTTCGTACAGTTTGGCAAGGCTGAGTCGTAGTTCGGCACGAAAAAGAGAATCTGCGCCGTGGCTGCCTCCGTGTTCGAGCGCTCGGGTTTCGAGGGCAAGCGCTCGATGCAAGAGTCGCTGCTCTTCGTTCACAGCGCCGCGCCGCCTAGCCACGCGCGCGGCAAGCACCAGCGCCTTGGCGCTCAATTCTGAACGGCAAGGTTCGGCTCGGCCAGCCACCGCAAGAGCGACCCGGTGGGCGCGCGCTTCGTCTCCCGCTCGCGCGGCGAGCTCCGCGCAGGCCAGGCTATCTTCAGGCTCCTCGGCCAGCGCCGCGTCTCCATACCGGTCGCATACCGCGCCGAGCAGCGCGACCATAGCGATCAAGTCGTCTTGATTGTGCTGAATCACCCGCTCGATTTCCGCGGTATCGCCGCTGCGCAGGTAGCGCGCATACGCTGCGGGAATGTCTTCGCCGGGAATATCGTCCCGTCGAAATTTGCCGAGCACGTCTCGCTCGAGCGCGACCAGCCGTAACGATCGAAGTCTCGGCCTGAATACCCGACGCGCGCAGTGCAGGAGATCGAGATGCGGCGGGAGATCAGGCATGCTCACGCGGTTCATCACATAGCGCATCCTGAGCAGCGGCCAGTCGAAGCTCTTCCCATTAAACGTCACCACCGCGCTCGCGTCGGCAATCCGATCTGCGAGCCAGCGGAGCATCGGCGCTTCCTGGCCAAAACCTCGCAAAAAACACTGCTCTATTCGAAGCGCGCAATCTTCAAAGAACGCTGCCCCAATCAGGAACGCCACCGTGCCCGCGCCGCCCGAAAGGCCGGTCGTTTCGGTGTCGAGAAAAAGCGCGCGCCCAAGGTCGACCCGCTGAAGCGACGGATCGAGCGCGACGGCGGCCATCAGTTCCGCGTGAACGGATCGAGCCGCGTCGATGGGCGTTGCGCCATACTTGCTGCCGCGGGGTACGACCCGCTCGACAAGCTGCGCCACACCAAGCTCGGTGGCGATCTCCCGGCCAGGCAAAGATTGTCTGCTCGACAAGGCTGATCTGTACTTCTTGGCGCGCGGGCTTTGCACAAGCTGAGCAAGCTGAGACGACCAGGACATTACGCGTGTGCTGACCCAGCTTCCAAAAGCCCACCGAGCAAGCGCACTACGCATGCGCGTCGACCACGGTTGTCGGCAGCGCCCGGTATTCCAGTACCAGGTGTTCCAGTACCAAATGTTCCAGCACCAGATGTCCCAGTAGCGAGTGTCCCGACATCGGTCGGAACAGCCGGTCCGATGCACGCCGGGCAACCGTCCGCACACGCGCATCGCGACACCAACACGTGGGTGCGCGCCAGCAGCTCTTCTCGCTCTTCAAAAAGTCGCGGAGCGAGGCCCACGCCGCCGGGCATGCGATCAAATAAGAACACGGTGGGTTCGAAGTCGCTCCCCGGCGTGTCCCCGGTTTCCACCGTACGCCCGAGATCTCGGGGATCGATCATCAGACCCATGGCGGCCACTGTATGCATAGCTTTGGAGAGCCCTCGTAGCGCATCGATCAGCCTCGGGCGCGCGGCTGCGCAGAACTCATCGGCAAGCGAAAAGCGAAGCCAGAACGCGCTCGTTTGCATCTGCATTTCCGGCAAATGCACCTCGCCATAGCCAACATTTTCGTGAGTGTGGTATTTGATTTTCTTGAATCCCACTACCTTTTCCACCACGCGAACTTCGCCGCTTCCCTCAACCACCTTCGTCACCGACGATTCCAAAAGAAGCTCCGCCTCCCGTTCTGGAACCGCCTCCCCTTCTGGAACCGCCTCCCCTTTTGAAAACGCCTCTCTTTTTGAAACCGCACGGTCGCGCTCGTCTTCGACTTCGAGCACGGCGACTCGAGAGTTGGTCTTGGCCTGGGTGTAGTAGTCAGGCTCGACCGGCCGTACGAACGCCTTGTGATTCTCGTAATCGAGCCGCTCTACCTGATATTGACGGCCCTCGTGTTGGTAAATCGCTTGCTCGTGGAGCATCGTGTGCGTCGCCTGCCAGTCCATTTCCGCGATGGTCTGGTCCACCGATTCATCGATGATGACGAAGTTATCCCACCCCACCGTGCGCAACGAAACATGGCTCGCGGGGTAGCTATCGCTGGCCCAATGATACGTGGTGCCTCCCGCTTCGTTTGGCGCGGGATGAAGCATCTGATGGTCGACCAAAAACCGCAGCGCTTCTTCGACCGCGTTCGCGTCGACCGAACCAAACCCGGCTCCTGAACCAGTCCCTGCGCTCGATTCAACTCCTGCGCTCGATTCAACTCCTGCACTCGATTCAACCCTGGCCCCCGATTCAAACGGCAGCTCGAAGCTCGCGCATTTGAGATGCTGCAGAACGATTTGCACGTTGTCGGGGTCGATGCGCGCATGCTCGACCGACGACTCCAGGAGGTATTGAGGCTGCGTCGCCACGAACTGATCCAGCGGCGCGCTCGACGCCACCAGCACACACGCCGACGGCCCTTGGCGACGCCCCGCCCGACCAAAGCGCTGCCAGAGTCCGGCCATCGTTCCTGGGTACCCCGCGCAGACCACCGCATCGAGTGCCCCCACGTCGATGCCGAGCTCGAGCGCATTGGTGGCCACGACGCAACGCACGCGTCCTTCGCGCAATCCCGCTTCAATGCGCCGACGCGTATCCGGCAGATAGCCTCCGCGATAGCCTTGGATCGCTTCGGGGGCGATCCGGCTCGCGTGCGCTCCCCGCGACGAACCGCCGCGAGACGATCGACACAGGCGATCGCGCAAGTACTTGAGCATCACTTCGACGCCATTTCGAGATTGCCCGAACACCAGCGTAGGCACTTCCGCCCGCACCAGCTCGCACGTGACGCGCACCGCCGTCTTCAAATAGTTCGCCCGCATGCCGAGCTCGGCGTTCACCACCGGGGGATTCAGCACGAGAAGATGGCGAGGGCCGCTCGGCGCGCCGTTTTCATGCACCAACCGAACGGGACGCCCCACGATGCGGCTCGCGTGCTCGGCGGGATTTCCAATCGTCGCCGAAGCCAACACGAACGTCGGCCGCGCCCCATGAAACCGCGCCACGCGCTCGAGCCGGCGCATCACGTTTGCCAGATGCGACCCGAACACTCCGCGATAGGTATGAAGCTCATCAACCACCACGTAGCGCAAGCTCGCAAAGAACCGAGCCCACTTTGGGTGATGCGGCAGAATCCCCGCGTGAAGCATGTCGGGATTGGTGAGCAGCACGCGCCCGCTCTCTCGCGCCGCGCGGCGCGCATCGCCCGGAGTATCGCCGTCGAACGTCACTGCGCCAGCGCCGAGCTCGGCATCGCGCAAGAGCCCGCGCACCGCTTCTTCCTGGTCCCGCGCCAGCGCTTTGGTGGGAAACAAATACAGCGCCCGCGACTCCGGCTCACGCGCCGCCTGGTGCAACACCGGCACGTGGTAACAAAGGCTCTTTCCCGAAGCGGTAGGCGTCGCCACCACGACATCGCGGCCTGCGAGCGCATGCTCGATCGCCTCCACCTGGTGCTGATAGAGTGATCGAATGCCGCGTTTCGCAAGGGCTCGTTTTACCGAGTCATCGAGCCCATTCGGCAGCTGCCTTGTGCGAGCAGGTCGCGCATCAAAACGCTCTCTCAGCGTAAATAGCGACCCATCTCGCTTCCAGCGACGCAACACGGATTCCAGCCCCGTCTCCCGCTGCCACGGCCGAGCGCCCGAATCCCCAAACGGCTGGTCCAAAGTCGGCGACCCAGATGCTGCTTCCATGCGCAGCACTGTACAGATGAACATAGCCAGCCGGCAAGTATTTTGCCGGCATTCCGACCTGGCTAGACCGCCCACGGCTTAAACTGATTTTGAATCGCGGAGGATGGTCCGTGTCGACGAAGGCGAGAGGAAGAGGAATAGCCAAGCTATTTCGATGACGA
>JANQQS010000077.1 GCA_028284955.1 Myxococcota bacterium
GCATGACTCATGCATGCACCAACAACCTTCCTCCTCCAAAAATTTCAGACTCACTGATTTCAGACTCAGAAATTTGTGATCAATGGTCAGTGGGTGCCAAACCCTCAGAAAGACAGCCGCGGGGCCCCCCACCCGCCGCCGGCCGCTGTGCGGCCGCCCCATCGCTACGCGACGGGGCCCCGGCAGTTCACCCCGACGAAACCTGGCAGCGTGCGTCCTGGCGGGGGCGGTTGGGTGATCGTCCGGATCGTATCCCGGACGAGAGCAAGGGGGCGTAGGGGCCCCCGCGCAGCGCGAAGCGGCGGCGGGTGGGGGGACCCGCGGAATCGTATTTCGCGGGGGGAGGGTCTGCGGCCAGACCCTCCGAAAAAAATCACCCCGACGAAACCTGGCAGCGTGCGTCCTGGCGGGGGAGGTTGGGTGATCGTCCGGATCGTATCCCGGACGAGAGCAAGGGGGCGTAGGGGCCCCCGCGCAGCGCGAAGCGGCGTCGGGAGGGGGGCCCCGGTCGGGTCGTACCCGACTGGGGGGAGGGTCTGCGGCCAGACCCTCCCAGAAATTCAGCGTAGGCATTGATGGCTTAGTTCCTCGGTGGACTTTGCTTTTTGGATGCATCGAAGGGCGTTTGGGGGAAGGCGGCGGCCGATGCATTCGGCGATTGTGGCGCGGTGGCGCCAGGTGAGGTGGCGTCGTTTGCGTGCGGCAAGGGCGGGGTCGCGATACCCGATTTCTCCGAGTTCAAGCTCGACGATCCGATCGAAGATCGTTTGGCATTCGTTTCGAGTGGCGCGTTTGTGGCAACTCGCGAAGAGCATCGCGAGCGATATCGCGGCGAGGATCTGCGCAGCGTATCGACGGGCGAAGTCGATTGCGCGCGTCGTCATCGATTCGCCATCACGGAAAGGCCGCCGTCATCGTTCGAACCGCACGCGTACGGGAGGCGAGGTTGCCCGGATCGCGCGACCGGATGCATCGCGCGCTGGCTCAAAGCGTGCGCCTCGCGCGCAGCGAAGCGCGGCTTGTCCAAACCCGAGGCCTGGGTCTTGGAGCACGGTTGCCGATTCGACGGTGCCGTTCGCGCGAACGACCGCGCGAATCATCACCGACTGTTCATAAATCTCCGCTGTCTTCGCTTCTTTGGGCCAAGCGCAGTTCCATTGTTGGTTCGACAGTCGAACAGGGCGAGCGCGTCCCTGAGCACTACCGCCGGGTGCCGCTCGCCCTTGGGACGCGCCAGATGAGCGGGATCCTGGTGCGGCTCCCGTGCCGGTGGTGCCCGTCGCGCCTGAGACGACAGCGTTTCCTGCGACGATTGCGTTTCCCGAGACGATTGCGTTTCCCGAGACGACAGCGATTCCCGTCAAATCGACCGGAGACTCCGCGGACGATTCGGGACCCACGATTGCCTCTGCCCGGGCCGGCTCTGCCGGTTGTGCGTTTGGCGGGGCTGGTTGCGCGGTTGGTTTTTCCGGAGGCGCCGTTTTTTCTGGAGATTCAGTTTCCGTCGAAGGCGCGGCCTCGGCCCGGGTCTCGGGCGCCGGAGTGGGCTCGGCTTGTTCGCCGGGAAGCCAAATATCCGTGGGCGGGTTTTCGGTGAGCTCTTCGTGAACCAGCAAGGCGGCGCGCGCGCTCCAGGCTTCCAAAGACGGCTCGGAGGTCAGCGCTATCCGCCATAACCCTACGTGGACGATCAACGCCACGAGCCATGGAATCGCGCCCGGCACCATACGCATGGAAACGTTTGCGGGCTGGCGGTCTCCGAGCACCGCATCAATGATTTCCAGCGGAGGTTTGTGTGTCATGGGCTCACTGCTCCGCGGCTGGCTGAATGTCGGTTGGCGACTGCGGGCCCGCGGGCGTTTGGGGAAGCGCGCCGAAGGCGATGCGGGAAACTCCCGCGCTTTTTAGCGCGTCAAGCGTTGCGATCACTCGGCGATGAGGCACCGCTCCGTCGGCTTGGATCACCGCTCGGAGGTCCGTATCTTCCGCGAGCGCACGTTTTGCGCGCTGGGTAAGCTCGTCGTCGCTCGCGATGCGCGCGCCGTTGACGAGAGTGGAGCCGTCTTGGGGAAGCAAAACCGAAAGCACGACTTGAACGGGCTCTCCTTGAGATGCTTCGGGGAGGTCCATGGGCAAGGCCGGGGTCACCACGATTTTGGCGGTCACGATAAAGATAACGAGCAGCACCAGGGTCACGTCGACCAGTGGCGTCACGTTGATGCCCGCGATGATGCCTCGTCCGCCTGCTCCGCGGTCGCTCGATGAAAAGCCTCCCATGCTTAAATTGCGCTATTCATGCGGTTTTTGCGCCTTCTGTGTGTTCAGATCGAAGGCTCCGCTGTTCGTCGGCTACGTAGGCAAGCACCAAGTTCGACAGCGCTTCGGTGCCCGCGAGAATCGATGCGACCCGGCGCTGCAAATAGTTGTAGGCCGCGACCGCGGGGAGGGCGATAGCGATGCCCACCGCAGTGGCGACGAGAGCTTCGGCGATCGCCGACATCACCGCGGCTGATGCCACGTGACCAGCGGCGCCGCCGGTCCCGGAGGTTCCCCCATGCCCCGCGGCGCCGTGCCCTAGTTCTTCAAACGCCTGAATCACTCCGATGACCGTCCCGAAGAGCCCGAGGAAGGGGGCGTTGTTGCCGAGCGTTCCTAGAAACGCGAGCTTTCGATCCAAGTCTTCTCGCTCGAGCGCGAGCCGGCTGTGCATGGCTTTGTCGACTGCGTCGGCGCCCCGATCCCGAAGTTGCAGTCCTGCTGCGGCGACCCGCGCGGCCACCGTGGGCGATTTACCCAACTCGGTGGCCGCGTCGGCCGCTTGGTCGGCCCGGAGTTTCTGATGCAGCGTGGCGGCGAGGCTCGGGGTGTGGCCTTCGACGCGGCGATAGAGCAACCACCGCTCGATGGTCACCGCGACGCTCGCAATGGACAACGCAAAGAGCAACCAAAGCACCCAACTGGTTCCGGTATCGAGGAAGAGCTGTTTGATCGCTTCTACGGTGTCCATATGCGGTCGCCTTATCAGGAATCCCTACTGGGGGTAACCCTACTGGGGGTAGCCTTAATGGGGGGGTAACCCGTCGAGGACGGACTTATTCGCTTGCTCCGTCTACCGGACACTCGCCCTCGCCCTGGTAGTGACCCTGGGTCTTGAACTGGGCGATCACGTAGTCATACATATCTTCGATGGGGGTGATGGGCGAGCCGCCGAGCTGGTAGCGGCTGTCGATTTCGGGGAGAAGAGCGGGGTCGACTTGCTCAAGCTCGGCTTGGGTGACCGTGCCGTCTAGGTTGAGGTCGCAGTCGGCCATCCATTGCGCCAATCGCGTAATGCCGCCTTCGTCTCCTTCCGGAAAGCCATTAAAGAATAGATGGTCGCCGTGAATCGACGCGGCCACGGTTTGCGTGCTTCCGGAAGCGATCGAAAACCCTGGCATATCGTCGACCTCGCAGGGCCCGAACGTGGTGGCCGCGGCGGCGCCGAAGGTGAATCGAACGCTGGTCGCGTCGTAGCACGGGTTGCTTCCCGACATGTTGCCGTTTGGCGTCGCGCCGCCGGGTTGAGCCAAGGACGCGGGGGGGCACGATTCTCCATCGTCTTTGGTCAGCTCGCCGTCGACCGAGTAGGTCCAGCCGTTGGTGACCATCTCGTCGAAATCGTCTTGGGAGGCTGATTCGTCGCGCATGGCCGCGGTTCCTGCTCCGGGGGTTTGATAGCTAAAGTTCCAATCCCCCGCTTCAAGCTCCGCAAAACCCCACAGAGGCGCACCACTCGCGGGCAACCCGGTCAGGTCGGCGACAAAGATGTCATTGTTTCCGGCTTGCACGCTTGAATCGGTGGACAGTTCAAGCGCGATGTCTCCCACCGCGACCACGTACTTGTCGAACGATACCGCCCAGCCGTCGCGAATGTCTTCGACGCCGTCTCCTGCCGCGAGCCCTTCGATGATGGTTTCTTCCGGCTCAAGCAAGACCGTAAGCGCGTCTGTGCTGGAGCTGCCCGAATCGGCCGTGGTGCCTGAATCGGTCGTGGTGCCTGAATCGGTCATGGACATACCGTCGTCGTCCCCACAGGCGACCAGGCCCGGAGCGATCGAAACGGATAAGAGCGTAGCGGCGAGCAAATCAGCGTTCTTCTTTTTCATGGCAATCTCCTTGGGGTCCTTTTTCAAGCGGGTGTTTAGCGAACCGAAACGTTGCGAAATGTGTCGATGCGAACGCAGGGAAGTCGTCATGGAGAGGGCGCGCCCCATTCGAAGGCCGGGCGAGCCCCGGCTTCGATCGCGTTGCGCAAGCTGCGAAAAATGGTGGCGAGCGGCTCGTCCGCGTCTGGGGCGATCAGCGCTTCGTCCGCGCAACCAATGCCCGCGAGGCAGACTTGTCCGGCGGCTGCGCAATCCTGACTGCTTGTGACATCGCCCTGGCGGTCGCATTGCTGTTCCATATTTTGCGCGCACACCACGCGCGGACCGCCCTCGCTGCACGAACCGTCTTCGACGAGCTGCGACAGGGGCGCGCGCTGAACCCATGGCGCGGGATCAAACCGAACCACCAAACCAGATTCGTCCGCCTGTACGTCCCGACGAAACTCGTCGTCCACGTTGCTTCGAACCACGGGAACGCCGAGCTCGGCGTTGTCGCCTTGCTGGATGGGAATCGTGGCGCGAAACGGAATCTCGCGCGCTTCGATGTCGGCTCGTCCTTCGAGTACCACCGAGAACCCTTCGAGCTCGCGTGCCGCATCGAGAACGAACGGATCTCTTTGGGTGAGCTGTGAGCTAAGCCCAAGGTCGTACATGTACGAACGCACGACGCCGGTCACCCCGCGAAGCTCGCCGACCCGTGTTGGATTCGGATCGGCGGCGTTGACGACGGCGCTATCGAGCCATTGAAAGCGAGCCGCGTCGCAAAGGTCGCCCGCGGTCGCGCCAGCGCAAAGAAAAAGCGTTCCAAACGCGACGTCTGCGCGTTCGATACGGACGGTCGCGGACTGGGCTTCGACCGGGGCCGATACGTCGCGGCCGGCGACAAAAAGAGGGATTTGGACCGAGTCTTGTTGGGCTTCGATGCACGACATCGCAAGGCTCGCGAGACCGACCGCACACGCTATCCGAAACGAGACGCTCACAGCGTTACCCCCAGCGAAAGCATCCAGGTTCGCGGGGCGCCCGCCGCGATATGACGCGCCGGCGTGCGGGGCCGAACTCCGTCGGCGGGGTCCCAATCGGAAGGAAAGTTGAACTCAATGGCTGCGTATTCACTGCCGATAGCGTTGAAGAGTTCAAACGAGAGCACGCCAACCCCCCAGGTCAGCGCGACCGAGGCGTCGAGCAAACTCACCGGTGCCGCGCGCTCCGCGAAAGGGAGCGGTCTTCGCGACAGATACGAATATCCCATGCCGATGCGACCACTGAGCGGAACACCCCAGAGGTCTCGTACGAGGGTGTGAACAACCCCCAGGTCGGTGCGAATCACCACGGGGGGCACAAAAGGCAAGCTTTGACCTCGCTCGAACGGCGGGTCGGGTTCCTCCGCGGTCGGCGGAGGCGGCTCAAGCAGCTCGGCGTCGACCACGGTCAGCGATGCAGATCCCACCAGCCAATCGAATGGCCTGGTGACCGCGTGCACGACGGCTCCCAATCTTCGCGTGGCGCCGATGCGTTCGGGGCGGCCCTCCCTCGCGTCAAACGCGATATCGTCGGAGAGGCGGGTATAGTAGCCGCCTACGGTCAGGGTCAGCAGGTCTGATGCGCGAAACCGAACGCCAAAATCTACCGAGCGCACTTTGGAAAACGGCGCGTCTTCCCCGTCTTCGAGCAAGCGAGCCTGCGGCGAGCGATACCCTTCGCCGTAGGCTCCGAGCACCGAGAGCCAATCGAGCGGTTTGACTTCTACGCTGGCGCGAGGTCCAAACGCAAAGCCGAGCGCGCTGCGGCGAAACCCTCTGATGAAGCTGTCTTGGGGTCGGGTTCGGGGGGCGCGATTGAACAAGCGGTCATTGATGTCGTAGGAGAGCACGTTGCCGCGCATGCCCAGTCGCGCCTCCACGTAGCGCGTGATGTTCCAATCGAGGTCGCCCCAGAAGCCAAGGTCGAGCGCGCGAATCCCCGCGTCGTCGATGTTGTCCCACGTTTGGTTGCGCACTGCCGCGTCGAGCAGATTCTGTTGCTGTTCGATGCCGTCTACTCGGCCGTCGATTCCAACTTCTACGGTGCCGTGAAGCCACCACGCGGGTCGATAGGGGGCGGTTCGGTAGCGGCCGGTGATTCCCGCGGACAGCGTTCGGTTTTGTTGCTCGAGGAGGTCACCGCGACCGGTGCCGATGCCCGCAACGCGATCCAGCGTACCGGAGATACGCGTAAACCCCGTGAAGTTTTCTTGCAATCGAAAATCGTCGTAGCCGAGCCAGAGCCCCAATTGACCGTTGGCCCCGCGCCGTCCATGGGTGCCACGCTCTGAGTGGTCGTCGCGCGTGTCTCGCGGCCGGTAGTCTGCGAATAGGCCCACCATGAATCGATTGGAGAGTGCATTTTGTGCCTGCGCAGTCGGGAAGGGATAGACGCATTCAAAGCACACCCGGCCAGAATCGATGTCGTCTTGCCGCACCACACCGGCTTGATTTGCTCTCGCCGCATGTAGGATGCCAATGGCGCGATAGCTGAGCGCTCCGCTTCCGAATCGATGCTGGAACAACGCGCTGGCCGTTTGTCCGGATCGATTTTCGCCAAACCCATCGCTGCGCGTGTACTGCGCTGCGCCGAACGATTCGTTTTGCGTTCCGCGGGGCGCCCACCGAATCAGCTGCCGATACGTATTGAATGATCCATAGCCCGACTGCAGCGCCACGCCGCGGCGCTCTTCTTCTACGCCAAGGTCGACGTAAACCGAACCGGCTACCGCAAAGTCGCCCTGCCGCGGGTCGTGGACTCCTTCGGCGACCCGCAGCTCGCTGACCACGTCGCCGATCAAGAAACTAAGATCCGCGTAGCCCTGACCGTGAATGTGAGAGGGCATGTTGATGGGCAGGCCGCCCACCCGAAACTCGATGTCTTGGCCGTGATCCGCGTCGAACCCTCGGAGCATGTAGCGATGGGCCACCGCCGGGCTCGCGGCGCGTCCGATATAGAGCCCGGGAGCCGACCGAAGAACTTCCGCGCCTTCTTGCCGGGGGGCCGCGGCGACGATGTCTCGCTCCATTCGGAAATCGCTGACGCTGCGATCTTCCGTGCGCAGCGTGCGCTCGCCCTGCACGACGACTTCCATCGGCTCTTCTTCAGAGTCGGAGGCTGAGGATTCGGTCGCGGAGGATGGGGTCGCGGAGGATGGGGTTTCCGTTTCTGTGGAGTCTTCTGCGGGCGCGGTATCTGCCTGCGTCGTCGTGGGTTGTGGCCCCGCGGAACTAGGGTCTGTTTCGAGGGAGGCTTCGTTTTGGGAAGTGCCCGCGACAGCGGTTTGGGACGGCAGCGTGAACTCGAACGGAACGCGAATGCGGCTCACCACCGGTTCTTCCCCTCGTCGCGCGGGCGTAAACTTCCATGCTTTGACGGCTTGGACGGCCGCTGTGTCGAATATCTCGCCGCCTGATTGGGCAACGCTTGCTTCGGCGACGCGTCCTTCCGCGTCGATGGTGACGTCCAAGACAACAGACGACTCTTGGCGTTCGCGGAGCGCCGATGGAGGGTAGGTAGCGGGCGGGCTTTCGATTGCGGTGGGTGGGGTGAGCGTTTCCGAGGGAACCGACTCTGGCGGCTGGGCGCGCGCCGGAGTTCCTCCGTCTACGTATGCGGCGACGCATACGCACGCGGCAGTGCCCGCCACGACGCATCGGCGAAGACCAGAGCGCACACACGCCCGACGTCGCGTGCAACTCTTGCCATTCGAACAACTCTTGCCATGCGAACAAGTTGAACGGCGCGCGGGATTCGGGGGGCCGAAACCGTCGATCGGTTGGTCAAGCGACCGCAGGATCCAGGTATTGTTGTTCAGTTCCACGGTTGTTTGGTCAGAAGTCTTCAAGCAAAGAAGGGAACGGCGGCATGCAGGCAAGAGCGGTCACGACCGCCCGTTGGTATGGGACGTTGTCGGTGTGGAGGCGCGTCGCTGAGCTAGAACCGAGGAGCCGGGCACCAGTTGCGCGATGCCGGTACGGGGACGCCTTCGGGGTGGACCGAGCGTCCAGGAGCGAGGCCGCACGATGAAAGTCCCATTTGAGCATCACGCATAGTCAGGCGAACCAGCGCTCACCGGGCGTCCTAGGCGAACCGGTCTCGTCAGATGTACTCGAGCGTTTCTAGGCGGGCGGTGAAGTTTTCGGAGCGTATCGACACACGGCGTCGTCGATCTCGGCGGAGCGCGCTTCCCCGCCGGGCATTGCGCCACTCAGGTGCGCAGCGCGTGCGACCGGCGCGCTGCGGATGACAGAGTCGCGACGCTCCGAGAACGCTTCACATTCGTCATGATCGTGGGGCCCCGCTGCGCGGTTTGCGGCGAATGTTTGACGGGCCGAGTGGTTGCGTCGCGAAATTCTTTCGCTTGGCGTTTCACCCTTTTGGAGGTGCGCGCCATGCTCCAGTTCACCGTGCACCGCACACCAGCGGTGTTCGATCAATACCAAGTGCGTGGAGCTGGCCAGGAGAGCCGCGATGCATCCGGCCCCCACGAGTACGGCTGACCCCCTAGCTCGCATGCGCCGCGCTTACCATTTGGGTTTCACGCGTGCAACCCGGCGTCCGCTAGATTTGCCACCGATTCTCGACCATGATACACAACATACCTCTGGGGGTTAAAGTCGGGTCTGTTGGGTTATGTGTCACGTGTTTTTTTCGCTAGAATCACTACATTGAAATGGTGCGTGCGATGAATAGCGAAAAATCCAATGAAAATGTGCCCGTAAACTCCTGGAACGAGTGGGACCCGCTCGAAGAAGTCGTGGTCGGCGTGCTCGACGGCGCGGCGGCGTTGACTTGGGAGGTCGGGTTTGAGGCGGTTACCGCGGTTGAACACCTCGATCGATCGCGCAAGTACCACCGCGCGATGGGCGGCCAGGCCATCGAGAAACTGCAGCGCGCTCCGGCTCAACGTGAACTGGACCGACTGGTAACGATTCTCGAACGCGAAGGCGTGAAGGTGCGACGGCCGGACCCGATCGATCATGCGCGCCCGATTTCTACGCCGCTATGGAGCTCACAGGGCGGCAACTGCCAAGCCAACCCGCGCGACGTATTGATCGTGTTGGGCAACGAGATTTTGGAAGCACCGATGGCGTGGCGTTCGCGTTACTTTGAGTTTTTGGCGTACCGCAAGCTCTGCAAGGAATACTTCAAGCGTGGCGCAGGCTGGCGCGCGGCGCCGAAGCCGGCGATGAGCCATCGGTCCTACGACTGGGACTTCAAACGCGGCGAAACGTATGTGACGACCGAGTACGAGCCGCTCTTCGACGCCGCCGACATGAGCCGTTGTGGGCGAGATATCTTTATTCAGCGCAGCCATGTCACCAACGATTTTGGAATCGAATGGCTCCGGCGCCACTACCCCGAGTTTCATTTTCATCGCGTAGAGTTCGACGATTACCGAGCGATTCATATCGACGCGACGTTTGTGCCGCTGCGGCCGGGGCTCTTTCTTACGAACCCAGATCGCCCTATGCGCGACAAGCCGGATTGGCTCGCCAAGAGCGGTTGGGAGTTCGTGGAAGCGCCGCGGTCGACGCTCCCTGAGAGCCATCCGTGGTTTCATTCGTTTCGTTGGCTGTCGATGAACATGCTCAATCTCGACGAGAAGCGAGTGATCGTTGAAGCAAGCGAAGAGCCCACCATCAAGTTTTTGAAAGACCTCGGTTTCGACCCCATCCCGTGCCCGTTTCGCAACAACTATAAGTTTGGTGGGAGCTTTCATTGCGCGACGGTGGATATCCGTCGCCGCGGCGAGCTGAAGTCGTATTTCTGATGCGGGCGCTTCTTTCCAAATTGAAGGCTGATTGGGCACGACATTCGGCATCGTCGTCCTATCGTTCGATGGTAGCCCTCGCGAACTATCGGTTTGGGGTATGGGTTCGCGACAAGCCGTTTCCGGTTCGCTTCATCGGCGGCAAAATCTACGGCGCGGGGCTGCTGGCTTCAGAAGTGATCAGCGGAATATTTATGGACCGCGATACCGATGTTGGTGAAGAACTGCATTTCGTTCATGCCGGAGGCATCAATATTCACCCCCAGGCGAAGATCGGAAATCGCGTGGGCATGATGCACGGCGTGACGCTGGGCGCCGATATCGACGGCGAGGCCCCGACGGTGCACGATGACGTCTTCATCGGCGCGAACGCGACTATTCTGGGGCCGGTGGTTGTGGGCGAGGGAGCGCGCGTGGCTGCCAATTCGCTCGTGCTTAGCGACGTGCCGGCAGGAATGCTTGCGATTGGCGTGCCCGCCAAGAATATTCCGCAGTTTCGCGTTGGTCAGAGTCGCTCTTCGGGGCCCACCACCGCGAAGTCGGGCGGATTAAGCTGATTGAGATACTGGGTGGCGATCCATTCGGGCGCGCGCGGTACGTCGGAGACCCGCACTTCATCGATCACTCCGTCGAAGTAATCCGAAGCGCCACCAAACCGGCCGATGGTGAGCGGCGCTCGATTGGGCATAGGAGCGAACGATCGCGACATCGTCGTGACATTCGAGCCGTTCACGTAGAGGTGCATTTCGTCCACGCTCCAAGTGAGCGCGTAGTACTGAAACGTGCGCGTGTCTTCGACAGGAGCGCCGAAGTCGGCGACGCCACGGCTCATCGTGCCATTGCCGAGGACGCCTTCGATGAAGTTGTCGCGGGAAATGCGAAGCGCGTAGTTGTGCGCGACGTCGTCGTTTTCGGTTCCTTTGGCCAATATCGTGTGCCAAGCGTCGAGACTGCCGCGCTGTGCCCACGCTGAAATCGTGCCCGCGGTTTCGAGACCCAAGCTCGGCGCAGAAGGGATTTCTATGTACGTTCCGACGCCGTCGAACTCGTTGGCTCCGCCGATGATTCCGCGGGCGAGGGTGCTGCCTGCGCTCGACTCAAAACCGCGCGGCGTGCCGTGGTTCGCGTTTACGGTGGAGTCTTCGTGTCCCCGAACTCCGTCATCCGGCGCTTCGGAAAGGTGGCTGACCATTTTGAAGTGCCCATCCCACACCGCGCTTGGCTCCTCCGCAGAGTCAGCGGCTTGGTTTCCGTAATAGAGAAAGAGAATTGTGTCGGTTTCCGCGCTGAGCTCGGGTACGTGCACCCACGCCACGAGACCGCCCGTATCCGAGTTGTACTCCTCGATTTCGTAGGAAAGCGGCGTGAGCCCGTCGGCTGCGGAGAATCTAAGGTCCGCCGCGCCATTGCCCAGCGAGCGTGCGAGCTCCGCGTCTCGGGGAAAGCTGACGAGTAGCGGAAAGTCGATGAGACGACTGGCCACGCGCGAACGCGGAACGGTGATCGATTTGCGAAAGCCCCATCCGCAGAGCGGGCTTGTTCCTGCGGCGCTGCACGGCGCTGCGGCATCAATGAAGCCGGCGTCTTCTCTGGTTGCGCCGCCAGCGTCACCTCCGTCGGGTACGACAACATTGTTGATCGTTTCGAACCCGCTGCGGCATCCGCCGAGCGTCGTCGAGACTGAGACCAAGACAGCAAAGATCCGCGAATGTGTCTTCAGACACACCAAAATAGTGTTCCAGAATCGTTATCGCGTGACAACTTAATCTAAGTTGCCTTTCGCGCCAACAGTCTGGAAAGAAATAGGTTTTGTGGCGTCGCGGGAGCGCGTTTGAGTTGGCTAGGGCTGCTGCCCGCCGTGCGCGCGGACCAGGTTTGCGATGGCCGCTGGCGTGCCGAACGCGTCTTCCGTCAGGTCTTCCATATCGAGTTCCACGCCAAAGACTTCGTGCAGCTTCATGAATATCTGAAGCACGGTAAGCGAGTCCAAGTAGCCCTCGTCGATCAAAGCGGTGTCCGCTGCGAGCTCCACCGCGCGTCCCGTCGACTCTTCAATCGTGGTGGCGATCAGGGCGGTCACCTGCTCCTGAAACTCGTTGGTCACGTCGTCAGTCATCTTTGGTTGCTTTCGTCTTGGGCCGGCGGGCCATCGTTTCCTGAACCGCGGCGCGGTTGGGCTTGCCGGATTGCGTTCGCGGGATTGTCATATTCACGACTTGTTGAGGAACTTTGTGAGGCGCCAGGTGTTCGCGACATCGGGCCACCAAATCTCGATTCGCGGCTGACCCTTCCACCACCGCGACGATATTGGCACCGGCGAGCGGATCGGCAACCCCGACCACCACTGCGGCGTCGACCGCAGGGTCCGCCAGCAGCACATGCTCGATTTCTCCCGGCTCAATGCGATGGCCGAGTCGCTTGATGAACTGGCTGCGTCGTCCCTGGATATGCAGTCCGGCGGCGTCACGGAAGCCGAGGTCGCCGGTCGCAAGAAATCCTTCTTCGTCTACCAATCTTGCGACTCGGTTGGGCTCGGCGACCCAACCGAGAGCCGCGGCGTCTGTGCGTACTCGGATCTCTTCTCCGACGCCTGCCAATTCTGCTCCAGCCGATTCTGCTCCAGCCAACTCGACTCCAGCCAACTCCACTCCAGGCAGAGGTGCGCCGACCAATCCTCGAGGCGGAACCGCTGCGTTTGGCGGAATCTCAAGGCGCGTCAATGCTCCGTATGCTTCGGAGAGGCCGTAGCGAATGTGGATAGAGAGGTTTGGGGCGGCTTGTCGAACGTGCTCGATGAGCGCGCGGTCGGTTGCGGCAGACCCGAGCACCAGGTCGGTGAGCTTGGGCAATGGGTTTTTCTTCCACATGCCCAGTTTGAGCAGAATGCGAATATACTCCGGGCTTGCGGCGAGCAATGCGCATTCTGACTGCTGAATCCGCGTGCCGTCGTGTCCCGGCAAGAACCGGTTGGTGACGAGGACGCTCGAGCCGGCGGTGAGATGCTCGAGCACGATGGCGCCGCCCATGGCGTGAAACTGCGGCATCGGCGAGAACACTGCGCGCCCGGTAAAGCGCTTGGTAAACGGTCGCGATTGCTGGAGCGCGGCATGCACGGCGTCTTGGTGAAGAAGGATAATTTTGGGAATGCCGGTCGATCCGGATGTGAGTTGCGCCACCGCGACGCCTGGAGGCAGGCACGGAGCGTCGATGGCAGGCGCCCGGTTCCGCGGTCCTGTCCACGGAATGAAATTGGCAGATGACGAGTCGGTCTGCGTCGTGTCGGTCTGTTCCGGGGCACTGTGTTCTGTGTCGGTCTGTTCCGGGTCATTGTGTTCCGGGTCATTGGGGTCGACCCACAGGACCGCGGCGGCAGCGTCTTTGGCAACGCGTTCGAGCGCAGCACGGGCCGGGCCCGCGTGCTCGGGTTTGGCGACGATCACATCCGGCAGCAGATATCGAAACACCGCTTCGAGCTCGGATGTCGCGCTTTTTAGAGGCAGCGGGAGGAGGACGGCACCGCAAGCAAACGTGCCGAGGGAAGCCGCAGTGAGTCGAGGGCCACTCTCGAGAACCGTCGCCACCACCGCGCGCTCAGGGAGCCATTCGGAGAATGCATCCGCGCGGTCGATCAGCTCGGCGAAACTGAATGCCTCGCGCTCTGATTCGACGGCGATGGCGTTTGGCGTTTGGCGCGCCCAGGTTCGAACTTCATCAAGAACCGACACGCGCCGCCTTGTGTTGGCCGTGGAGCGCATCGTCGATGGCGCCACGATCTCGAATCACTGCCGCATGAGGGCCATCGACCAATACTTCAGCGGGAGTTGGGTGGCTCAAAAAACGGGTTTGGCTGAAGGTGAGACCGTAAGCGCCTGAGCTCAGGAACGCCACCAGTGCACCTTCTTCTAGCGGGCCGAGTGCAGACGAGGTGGGAAAGGAATCGGCAGGGGTGCAGAGCGGTCCTCCCAGCTGAACCTTCGTTGGCTGAACCTTCGTTGGCTGAGCCGACGTTCGTTGGCTGTTCGGCAGCGGTTTGCTTTGCGGCATACGATCTGCGCGTATCATCGGAAAAGGTTTACGGAGCACCGTGCCCACGCCCGCTGCGGCGGCGTGTTGATGCATGCCGCCGTCCAAGATGGCGTGTTGGATTCCGCGGTTCTCTTTGACGTACGTCACTCGCGACACATAGACGCCCGCCACCGCGGTAAGAAACCTTCCCAGTTCGACAAAATATTGCCGGGAAGCGTTCGGATCGCGTTCTGAGATGAGGTTTTGCAGCCCGGTTCCTGCATGGCTCAGATCAAAATCCTCGTCGCGGTCAAACACCGGCACCCCGAAGCCGCCACCGAAATTCAAGGAAGCAAGGGGACGGCCGATTTCCTGTTCTACTTCTTCGGCCACGTCGAACAGAATCGACGCGTGGGTCAGCCAGCCGTCTGCGTCGAACGTCTGAGTTCCCGCGTAGGTGTGCAGGCCGCGGAGTTCCACGCCCGCGAGCGATTCAGTCTGTACCGCGGCATCCACCGCTTTGTCGGCATCGAAACCAAACTTTGTGCTTCCTCCGCTCATTCGCATGCGCGACCCGCTGACCGAAGCCGGCGGGTTGATGCGCAGGGCGACGCGCGCGGTCGTCGCTTCGTGCTCGGCGGTCGCCGCGATGGCGCGGAGCTCGGCAGACGATTCGACATTGAACAACACACCTTCTCGGATGCCGCTCGTGATATCCGCGCCGTGTTTGCCGGGTCCGGCAAACTGGAGCTCTGCCCCCGTGAGTCCGGCGCGCAGCGCGATCAAGATTTCGCCCGCGCTCGCAACCTCGCCCCCTGCGCCAGCTCCGCGGAGAACGCTCGTCACCGCGATCGAGGGGTTGGCTTTGAGCGCGTAGAGTATCCCCACCCGCGGACCCAATGCCCCCCGCACATCTCGAAGATTCTGCCGAAGGATCTCCGCGTCGTAGATGTACAGGGGGGTCCCGAACTCTTCGGCGAGCTCGGTCGTGCGCCGCGTTCCGATGATCAGTTCATGGTCGCTGGCGGGAAAATAGCGCTTCAAAATTCGCGCAGCGAGAGGAGAAGGACGCTTCTTTTCCAAGCCTTGGTCATTCCAAAACCCGGCCGTCGCGTCAAGTTCTTCTTCGATGCCAGGTTGTTCTCTCGCGTCCCAGGGAGAACACATAAAACTTATGGGAGAGCCAACACCACGTCCATTTCCGTTTCGACGAGGGAGCTTCCGCGCCAGTTGCGTAGCCGCATCCGGGCTTTCACAGCCGTCGGGAGCATGTCGAAGCTCTCCGGTACCCACCCTTCCTGGACTGGGTATACGTCGCCAGTGTACTTCCAGGCATAAGGATTGGCTTCGCTCTCGCTCCACGGTGAGCGGTTTCCGGGGTCGGTTGCGTAGCGGCCGGTGGGCCATTGGCTGCGACTAAAATCGAACTCGTCGGCGATTTCGGGGCGGCCTCGCATAGACCCTGATGAACCGATAGGGTCAAGCAGAACGGCGTACTGGAGGTCGATGTCTCGGTCTTCCAGGTCGGCGGGGTTGTGCAGTTGAATAAACCTTCGGGCATGGAACCGGCCCGCGACATCTCGAACGATGAACAGGTCGCATACCCGGCAGGGGTCTGAGCCTCGAGATGTGTCTGCTGGCCTGAATGATCGGTGGTTTGCCCTCTGCTCCATGGCGTAGAGGAGCGCATCCTCTTGGAGCTGGCTAAGCACTGGCCCGCTGGAGGAAATGTATTCCTGCGACGCGGCAACGTTTTCGTCGACGCTGGTCGTGCAACCCGATGCGGCTGCCATGAAGAATACAACAGCCTGGAGGCGTTGCATGTTCGCGGCTCGCGTGGGGTTTGCCTGTCGGTCATTCGTTTCGCACATGGGTAGCTGCCTTTCCCGGATGCACCGGTTTGAAATCCTTGGCTGCCGGTAAGTACGCGACGGCGGCGGGAAATCTGACAGCGATTCTCACAGGCGATCGGTCGGGCCCCCTAGCGGTAGGCGGGGTTTTCGAAATCGGCGCGGCATCCGGCGTCCCACGCGGCGCGCTGGTTGCCGTGCGCGGGCATTCCGCCTGCGTCTTTGATCATCCGGGCCATATGCATCAAGTTCCACGTCATGAACGTGGTGTTGCGGTTGGTGAAATCGTTTTCGGGGCCGCCTGAACCCTCGTCGAGGTAGGATGGCCCCGGTCCCGCTTCGCCCAACCATGCTGCATCCGCTTGAGGCGGGATCACATAGCCCAAGTGCTGCAGCGAGTAGAGAATATTCATTGCGCAATGTTTGGCGCCGTCTTCGTTGCCGGTGATGAGACAGCCACCGACCTTACCATAGTCGGCGTATTGGCCGTGCTCGTTGAGCAAGTGAGAGTTGGCGTAGAGGCGTTCGATCACTTGGGTGCACACTGACGTTTTTTCACCCAGCCAAATCGACGAGCAAATCACGACGATGTTGGCCTTCTTTACTTTTTCGTAGATGTGCGGCCAATCGTCGTTGGCCCAGCCGTGCTCCTTCATGTCGCCGTACACGCCGAATGCGATGTTGTGGTCCACTGGTCGAATCAACTCGGTTGCGATGCCGTTTTTCTCCATGATGGCGCGGGAAATCTTGGCGAGACCTTCCGTATGCGAGCGCTCCGGCGATTTCTTCAGCGTGCAGTTGAGAAACAAGGCGTTCAGGTCGGAGAAGTCCCAGCGACTTTTTGAACACAGTTCTTCCTGCTGTTGATTGAGGGTCATGAAGGAGCTCCTGGTTGGCGTGAGAGAAGTGGCGCAAAGGGTCTGCTCCAAGCGGCAGGCGATGGCAACCGAAGACTTGACGAAACCACGAAGCAACGACGAGAGTAACGTGTGCCAGCGCGCAAGTTGAGGCGTAGGCGGGTGACCTAGGGGGGAGTGGGCATGTCAGGAACCGTCTCAAGAACGACATCGCGATGTCGCCTTGCAGTCGCGATGATTGTGGTTGGCGGCGTGTTCACTATGAGTTGCGAGAAG
Source organism: Myxococcota bacterium (assembly GCA_028284955.1). Lineage (GTDB taxonomy): Bacteria > Myxococcota_A > Polyangia > Polyangiales > Houyiibacteriaceae > JANQQS01. The sequence goes on from JANQQS010000077.1 coordinate 16,934, forward strand.
AAACCCGAATCTCGGGGAGGCGCGACACAAGAAGAGGTGGCGCAGACCCCATCGCCGGCTTCACCGGGCACCGCGCTTCCCGCGACCGCGCCTTCCGCGGCGACGTCCAAAGCGATTCCCAAGGCGCTCGGCCCTGCGCTTGTCGCGGTTGACGGACGACCCTTCCACGGTCCGCGTTACGCCATCAAGTATCCAGACGGTTGGGAACAGCGTCATGGCGCGATGGGTGCCCACTCGCTGGCCCTCGCGCCGCTTGACGGCAAAGGCGACAACTTTCGCGAAAACGTCAACGTCGTACTCGAGAACGTTCCCACAACGGATACGGACGAGATCTGGAAGCGCACCGAGGTCCAGCTCCAGCGCATGCTCACGGGATACGCGCGGGTAGATAAACGCACCGCGAAGCTTGCCGGAACCGACGCCGTGGTCGCTGACTACAAGCATCAGCAAGGGATTTTTAAACTCAAAGTGCGCGTGGCGTTGATCGCGGCGGACAAGGGTTCCTATATCGTAACGTGCTCAGCCAAAGAAGATGCCTTCGACCAATACGCGCCGACGTTCGACAAAGTCATCAAAACATTCTCGCTCGCTCGCAAAGCTCGCCCATAACCAGCTTCGAATGACGTCTTAGATTTTTTTCAACGATTTCGTTTGTGCTTCACTTTGCTCTGGCTCCGTGCCAAGGCACTCGAGAACGTGGTCCCAGCGCGCGCCAGATAACGCGCGGATCAGTTGCGTAGTTTAGAAGCTAGGTGGTTGAGAAGTTAGGTGGTTGAGAAGTCAAGCAGTGGAGGAGTATCTGTCCTCCCGAGCCTCACGAGGAACGGTTTTGTGCAAAGTAGCGGTAGCTCGATCCGCTTGAGCGAAGCGATTCTTACGGTAGGGGTGAAGATTGGTGGACCGAGTTCACCAATCGAGGGGGTCTCGGAAGACCCCCTGAACAATTACGTGGAGGAAGCTCAATGACACGGAAGCTTGGATCGATTTTGTTCGTCGCGGTGCTTGCTGCGCCGTTGGCATCCGTCGCGCAGTCTGGCCCGAGTCAATCGAGTGGTTTCTTTGAGGGCGGCGAGATTGTTCCCGGACAAGGCATCCGCTCTGCCAACGGAAGCTCAATCCTTATCGCGGACACCAAAGCCGACGTCGAATCTATCATTGGACCGGCCGATTCGCGATGTCGGCGGGACAGTGAAGACCCGCGGGTCGGCAACTGCTCGTACACATTCTATTCCGGAAGCGCCTGGTACGACTCCACCAGCTCACGTTTGACCGTTCAGTATCGTCGGGCAGATGGCGCCGCGTTTCCTGATGACACCAGCACGCGCTACTCCGGAGACTACGTCGAATCTCCCTCAGACCAGGTAGCCGCGCTTACCATCCGGTCGTCTGCGGTATTTATTCCGCCGGCGTTCTTTTGGGGCGCGCCAGCCAATCAAACATGGACCACCCCGGAAGGGACCTCCGTGTACGACGTATTTGTCAGCAAGCCCAGCGGCCTCGCCGCGACGTACCCTGGCGCAACACTCGAACCGCAGCGCACCGGCGAGCAATTGATCGACCGCCGCGCCGGCATCCGATTCGTCTTCTCACACCAAAGCTACTCATCCAGCGCATCCATCCAAGTTTTCTGAGTCCGCCAGGAGGCGTGTGAATGAGATTGTAGCCACAAGGCTTACGAAGATCGTGCAGTGACCTTATCTGACACTTCGCCTGTCGACCTGGGGCGGGGCGCGTGGATTCAGGTTTATCGCGGGTTCATCCCGGATCACGAAGCCGTCATGGCGCGATTGCTCGCCAGTTTGCCACTGCGCCGCGAACGGCTGCGGCTATTCGGCAAAGAACAATGGACGCCGCGGCTCACCAGCTGGCACGGCGACCCATATTGCACCTATTCCTACTCGGGGCGTCGCTTCACACCGAAGCCGTGGACCGAAGACCTGCGTGCGATCCGAGACGACCTCAACCGGCAGACGGGCGTTTCATTCAACTCGGTGCTCGCGAATCTCTACCGCGACGGAAACGATGCCATGGGCGCGCACGCCGACGACGAAAAGGAGCTCGGCCCGTCGCCCTACGATGTGAGGATCGCGTCGGTTTCGCTCGGTGCGAGGCGGCGGTTCTGCTTGCGCGCCAAAGCTCCTGCGAAACCTCATCGCAACGCAGGCAAACCCCCGCTAAGTTTCGAATCCCTGAATCTCGAACGCCTGGATTTTGATTTGGGAGAAGGCGACCTTCTGATCATGGGGGGGACTACCCAAGAACACTTCCGCCATCACGCGCCACGCACCAAACGTCTCGTCGGGCCGAGGCTCAACCTTACCTATCGAGTATTCATGGGACCTATCGAGTATTCATGGACCGAGCGGCGTAACCCTACGTGAGAGCGCACGAAGCAACCGATTCTTGGTGATGTGAATCGATTCGCTAATGCACCCAAGCACCGAAGCGATCGCCGGTGTCGCCGCTGGGGTTGCGGACTCGTTGCGTGTCGCCGTCGGTGAGTGGTCCCCAGTGTACGTCGATCCATCCGCCCGATTCCGAATCGGGGCTCCCCACGACCGCGTCGCGAAACCCGTCGCCGTTGATGTCTCCTGCAGTTGCGATGGCGTACCCATGTTCAACGCTTGCGTCGTCGAGGGCTGGGTAGGTGCGTGCAGGAGCAGTCGGAAATTCGTCTCGCGACCCGGGGAACAAAAAGGTTTGTCCTCGTCCGGTTTGATTCGCCACCACCATGCGCGGAGCTCCGACCAGGAGGTCGGCCAAACCATCGCCATCCACATCGCCGAAACCGGCGAGGGTGCTTCCAAATCGGTCCAGCTCTTTGGGGCTGCTCAGTCTTAACCGAACGCTCGCGCCGGGCTCTGGTGATCCAGCGTTCGGAGAGCCGAAGTACACTTCCACAGCTCCCGCGCGGGCCTCGCCGTCCAGCGCCTGTCCCATGGCTCCGATCGCGTAGTCGGCGTACCCGTCGCCGTTGAAATCGCCTCCTCCTGCGGCTGAGACGCCGAAGAGAGAATCTGCGGGGGTGTCGGTCGGTACTTCCGCATCCGGCGCACCCAGCGCGCGGGTCGGCCCTCCCAGATAGAGGTACGCGTTGCCTGAGAGCACGTCGCCACGCGCTTGACCGTGGGCGCCGATCACCAAGTCTGGGTAGCCGTCCCCGTTGATGTCTCCTCGAGCTGCGATCCCGGACCCAAAGTTGCCCTGCTCTTGGTTGCTGGGGTTGTCGAGCAGCACTGCCGAATTCGGGTCGATGTCTATTTGGGAGCCGAAGTAGACGTACGCCACGCCTTCGTTGGTCGCGCCGTGGTCTTGTGTCCAGGCGCCGATCACAAAGTCGGCGAACCCGTCGCCATCCATGTCTCCTGCGCTCGACATCCCCGCTCCGAAATGCCCAGGTTTTTGTTCGGGGTTGGGCAAGACGATGCTTGCGTTGTGGGGGAGCCCTGAGGGCGAGCCAAGAAAAAGAAACGCTTCCCCTTCGTTGTTCACGTTGACGAGTTGAGACGAGGCGCTAACGAGCAAATCGGAGCAGCCGTCTCCATTAACATCGCCGGCGCTTTCGACGCGCGACCCATACGCCGCGAACCCCTGGTCGCGAGGGTTTTCGAACCAGAGGCCAGGTGTGAGCGCCAAGCCGACTGCGCTCCCGTAGAATACGAAGGTGTGCCCCTCGTTGGTGTTGCTGGCTTCGGGATGGACCGATTCGGCACCGGTTGCGCCCACCGCGACGTCAGAATATCCGTCGCAGTTGTAGTCATTTTCGAGTCGGCCGACATCGAGATAGCGGACTTCGGACCAAGCTGAACAATCGCGCTCGCCGCAGGCTCGGACACGCCAATAGTAGCGCGTTCCTACCGGCACGAGGCGGGACGCTGGGAGGTCGGAATCGGGCCGAAACTCAAGCACGGACGCCTCCGAAGCGTCGACTCGCGCGTCGACCTCGGGGCTCGCAAACGCGCAATCGCGAAACGACGAGATGCCGCATGCTTCATCCATCTGAACTTCGTAGTGCGTCGCGTCAACGACCGGATTCCACATCAACGTTGGCCGAAGCGGATGGCGCCCGGCTATCGTCTGCGAGGTGTGAACGCTTCCGGTGGCGAACCCGTTCCACGGATAGCGCGCGACCACCGCGGCTAGGCCGGACGGAGACGATCCGTCCGTATCGCCCTGCCGCAACGCAACGCATGTTCCATTGTCCGCTTCAGAGCTTCCGTCGGGGCATACACAAGCGTCCTCGTCGGTGCGCACCCGTCCGCCCGGACACTCGACGCTCGAGCAGCCAGCCGCCGTCGCCGCCGTGGACAGCAACCATCCTAAGTGTGCCAGCGTTCTGGCCATGAACTTTCCCCCTTAGAGACGACTCCCGGAGCCGCGTTCGCTTGTTTGAGGCTACGCGCAAATCAAAAGCAAAGAACAGTCCATGTTCGGGGGGAACCCGCGCGCTCCCGAAATCGCGGGAAAATTCGCGACTTCAGACTGTTCGGCGGGCGGAACACGCGCGCGCCGTCCGCGGACCGCCCGCGCGCGGACCCAGGGTACGTTTCTTTTTGTTGTGATCGATTTTGGTTGCTCGCTCTACGACGACTGATGTGGGCTGATTTCGTCACTACAGACGAGCACCAAGGTTCTCCTCCGTACCCATCCCATCCGGTAGCCACTCCAATCGACAGACGTCGGCAACGATTCCGCCGACGCGTCCGCCTGCATGCGCCTAGGAGACTGGTGTCAAACGCTCCCGTCGGCTCGCTTGCGGCGGCAGGCCATTCGCCGCCATCCCCTCACGCTCGAAAATGCTTCGGCATTTCCTCGG